>JABGWU010000372.1 GCA_018645475.1 Opitutia bacterium | reverse complement strand
GACCTCGGAATTGGAATCCTTTAAGTATAAAAATAGCTTTTTTTGTTGCGGAGAGTTTTTGAGTTTTTCACATACTTGCTCAAAAGGAATTTGCCGGTTAATCCGAATGAATCGTTTTGTTTTTTCTACCATTCCATCTCTTACGGCAGAGGGAATCATGCTCTCGAGAACATTGTCTATTGAAGATGCATAATAGATTGAAATCCAGCGGGCTAATTTAATTAATTCTTCATTTAATACCGGCTTTTCCTGAACTAGGGATAGTATGTTTTTAAGTTTATTTTCGTTGGGTTTATCTTTTGGTTCAAGGGAGGAGACAATTCCAATTACCTTTCTATTGCCCAACGGGACACGGACTAAACATCCGACCTTAATTCTTGAAAGCATTTGGACGGGCACCCCATAGGATAGGGGTTTCTCGAAACCGCCGAACGCTTGAACTTCAATCATTTTTGGCGATGTATTCAAAAATATTAGATCGCACGAAGGTTGTAGCATAAAATTCGAGGTGTCTTTCCGGACCTTCGATCTGTTTCATTTTGCATGACATAGAGTAAGCCTTTGCTTAATGCTGGCAATGTCCACGTTCCTGGAGCAAAGAATAATTGTGATTTACCTCTTAGTTTCCAACCATTTTTAGTTAAATCAATTTTAAGCAGAGTTCCAAGTTCAGAAAGGCAAATGTAACCATCTGAGGATTGCAAAATAGAACCTCGGAATAAACCGAGATTAATTAATCTATCATTAAATTGATAAGTCCAAGTTATGGGTTCTTTCCAAAAAAAGGTTCCAGTCTTTATGTTGAGAGCAAAAGTTTCAGCACCCTGTTGATGCCTGCCTGCAATTCCATACATAGTGGAATTTTGTATTATGGGAGTCATCCAGTGTATATTTGCTTCGGGGTTTTTCCAAATAATACTAGGCTTAAAATCTTTATCATACTTTAATAGAACGCCTCCAATTTCATAACATTCAGATAAAAAAACCTTGTCATCACCACAAGGTACTGGAGGAACAGCATTTGCTGACTCATAATTAGACGATCTCCAATTAAATCGATTAAGTTTTTCTCCAGTTTTCGGATCAATGACAAGAAGACCTCCTGTTGGTGGCCGACTTTCCCCTCCAGTCAAAACAAGACAAACGGTTCTCTTTTGAATAGTAGTTATGGTAGGAGAAGAATAACTTGCACCCCAAGGATCTTTGCAGATCCATTCCGTCTTTCCTGAAAGTTTATTAAACGCAACTACGCATCGGTTATTACTTCCTCCTACATTTAAAATTAAATGTTTTTCAAAAATTATTGGGTTAGATCCTTTTCCAAAAAAATAATCCGGGATGCCAAATTCGTTTTTTAGATCCCTTTTCCAAATCAATTTCCCGGTTTTTAAATGAATGCAACTCAACCAAGATGTTACCCCGTGAGCATACACATAATTGTCATTAATCACAGGGCTTGACCTAGGACCATTCGAATAGCCATACCGGTCACGATATTCAACCGGGTATTTGTATGCCCATAGAATTTGACCTGTCTCAGAGTTTAGACCTTCGATTATTTCCATACCTTCTTTCCTGTGGAATAAAACTAGAATGCCTTGTGCGACTGCAGGGGATGCATACCCTTCCCCTTTTGTTAATTCCCACAATACTTCAGGTTTCCCATCACCCCAATCTCGTAACAGGTGACTTTCCGGAGATGATGCATTATCATTAGGCCCGTTAAATCGAGGCCAATCCGTAGTCATGGCTTCGATATGATGAGATTGGGCCGATTTATATACTTTCAGCCTAGTTTCATTTTCTTTGGATTGAAGAAAAAATGAAAAGCAGAATAGGAGGATTAAGTGTGAGAAACTTCGTACAGGTCGCTGCATGTAATTGAATTGCATCATTATTACAGAATCGGCTCAAATGATTAATTGAATTTTATTTCTTGTTAATATGATTATATTGAGTGAAAAGAATCTCGCCCATCTAGGTTTATATCTTTAAAAGTTAGAATTTTAAATGTGAAAGAAGTTATTCAATCCATCCCGTCTGTTTTCAAGCAGAGGAGCAAGAGGAAAAATGTCACTCGTTTTCTTCGCTTTGGTTTAGTACTTGTTCTTTTCGTTTCTTGTTACATGCAGGTGTATATCAAGTTAATGTCGGAGGAATTAGGTGGGGTTCCGATTGGTTGGGTGGAAGCTTTCTATTGGGTTCTTACCACAATGTCCACTCTGGGTTACGGAGATATTACTTTTACTGGGGACTCTGGTCGGTTGTTTTCCATGATGGTTATGTTTACCGGAGTATTTTATCTATTTATTGTGCTTCCATTTGTATTTATGGAATTCTTGTATAAGCCGTTCATGGAATATCAAACAGGTGCACGGGTTGCCCGAAAATTTGATGCCGTCAAACAAAAGCATGTTATTTTAACGCACTATGATTCAATTAGCCATGTGCTTATGGATAAATTGAGTCAATTTGGATATCCGTTTGTGCTTATCGTTTCCGAGTTAAAGGAAGCTTTACGCTTACATGATATGGATTTTCCAGTTATGCTAGGTAGCTTAGACGAAGCACAAACCTTTGTGGATGCGTCTATTGATAACGCTGCTATGGTCGTTACCACCGATGATGATATTCGAAATGTAAACATTGCTTTTCGGGCACGGGATTCATCGCCAGATCTTTCCATAGTCAGTACTTGTAACCGTACTACCTCTGAGGAAATTCTCACTTTAGCTGGTGCCACGCATGTAATTAGACCCGCACAACAAATGGGGCGTTTTCTTTCCCGCAGAATTTGCTGCACTGATAATAGCACACATTTGATCGGTTCTTTTGATGAAGTTCTTATCGCGGAGGCTACCATTCATGGAACTCCCCTTGTTGGGCAAAGTTTGAAAGATACCATGCTTCGGGAAAACTATGGCGTGAATGTCGTGGGAATGTGGGAGCGTGGGCATTTTGAACTTCCAAGTCCTGATACGATGTTAAATAATCATACTGTTTTATTACTTGCTGGTACAGAGAGTCATTTTTCTAAGTACGATGAGGATTTTCGTCACTATAAAACAAATTCTGCTCCCGTTATCATAATTGGTGCTGGGCGTGTGGGGCGTGAAACTGCTAAAGCACTTACGGAAGGGAATATTCCTTATCGGGTCATTGAATCTGACGAGAAGAAGGCCAATATGGTCCCTAATTGTATACTTGGGGACGCCTCGGATAAATCTGTGCTGGAAAGAGCAGGGATTAATAAAGCCCCTGCAATAATAATTACGAGTCATAATGATGAAACTAATGTTTATTTAACCATTTACGGAAGAAAACTAAGGCCTGATATCCAGATAATAACCCGTGCATTTCTTCATCGAAATATTGAGCCACTACATCGTGCTGGTGCCGATTTTGTTATGTCGCAAGACCATATGGGGGCAAATACAATTTTCAATTTATTAAACCGTGCTGAAATCTTAATGGTTACTGAAGGATTGGATGTTTTTAGCCAGAAAACACCGAATTCATTAGTTGGTATAAAAGTAAAAGACTCTAAGATTACCGAAAAAACGGGTTGTAGCATTGTTGCTATCAAGGGAGACGAGGGAACTGTTATAACCCCGTCACCCGATAATCAATTTTCCGAGGATGGGGAAATTATATTAATTGGAGACGAGGCAGCGGAAAAATCATTTGAAGCGAAGTTTTGTACTTGAACCTCATCGGTTTTAATTTTGCTTGAAAGAGCTAAGCGAAAGAACCTTCAAGTTGGACCTTCTTCGGTGTTCTTTAAACGGAATTCTGGAAGTCGGTTTCAACATTTTCGCCATCCTTATTGCAATCAGGTTTCTCGATGCATCCCAAGGTTTTAAATCATTATTAGCTGCAGGTTCTGCTCTTGGCTTTTTTTTAATGCCTTGGACATCAAGGCTTTCTGCTAAGCTAGGGAGGCCGGTTACCCATATTGCTGGATTTATTATGTTAATTTGTAGTTTCAGTTTATTTTCCTGCGCCCAAGTTGAAGGTATTTTACCTTACACAGTCTGTCTTTTAGTTGCTCAGATTTCATTGTCTCAAATGCCAGGCTTAATGATTCATGTTTATTCATCAAATTATAAGGCGAGTAATAGAGGTAGGAATATTTCTTGGAATTTTATTTTCGCTTCAAGTATAGGTATGATGTTTTCATATTTTTTTGGAGATTTCTTAGATCAAAACGGCAAGCATTATAACTTTCTTTTTTGGGGCATGGGATTGGTTGCATTTTCTTCTTCCGTTACCTTATTTTTAATCCCTTCCTCCGGAGTTAAAAATACAGACTCTTCTTCAAGGTTTCTGGTAGGATTGACATATGTTTTTAAGGATCGATTATTTGGAAAAATGTTGGCTGGATGGATGTTGATGGGGCTTGGTGTAATTATGACAATTCCACTACGAATCGAATATGTAGCAAGAGATTCAGGGATGGGTATGACCAATAAGCAGATAGCCGTTCTTTTTGGAATATCAATGCTTTCTGGCGTATTAACATCAAGAATATGGGGTAAACTTTTTGATCAAATGTCATTTGTTCCTTATCGATTGGCTTTGAATTTCTTTTTACTGTTTTCGATTGTTATCTTTTTTTCATCTACCACTTTTTCAGGACTTGCCATTGGTGCGGTTATGGGGGGGATTGCAACGGGCGGGGCATCCATTGCCTGGAGTTTATGGGTTATGAAAATTGCACCAGATGGTCGAGAGTCCGATTATATGGGGGCTCATGTCTTTATGACTGGAGTCAGGGGTGCAATCGCTCCTTTTTTTGGGTATTTTGTTCTTGGATTAGTTGGATTTAAGGGAGTTGCCTGTTGCTCATCTTTTTTAATACTTATCTCTGTTTTTATTTTTTTAAGTGAAATGAATTCTCCTAGGCTACGAGTATGAAAAACGAAGATTTTCTTGTTACTATTTATGAATTTGGCCGCATGCGTTTTCATAAAAAACATTTTTCATTTTTATTGATCATTCTTTTATTTGCCTCTTGTCGAACACAAACGCTTCCGGAACTTGAACCCTTTGTTGATAATGCTTTGCCTTATGACCTAATTACAAATGGTACCAGTGATTCATGGAAAGCTGAACACGAGAAAGTACTAAGCACTGGTAAGCCACGTGCACTACTACTTGACCATGGGGAAGAATCATTAATCCTTAGAATTAATTTAATTCGCTCCGCGAAAAAAAGTATTTTAATTCAAACCTTTTCATGGGAGTTTGATGAGGTTGGAAAATTCATCCTTTGGGAGTTAATACGAGCCAATCAGGACAGGGGAGTTAAAGTTCAATTGTTAATCGATCATATGTTTAATGAACATCAACCTGAAATGATTGCGTTTCTTTCAACTCTCGATCCAAATTTTGAAATTAAATATTTCAATCCGAGTGCAAAAAAATTGTCTCCTTCATTTTTGGAGAAGTTTTCAGATATTGCTATAGATTTTCATGACCATAACGCCCGTTTACATAATAAGCTTCTCCTTGTTGACGATTTTCTGGCAGTTACAGGTGGAAGGAATATTAATAATCACTATTTCGATCAAGTTATCGGTATGAATTACAAAGACCGCGATGTTCTTGTTGTTTTACCAGATACTAAAGATATTTTGGAATGTTTTAAGGTATATTGGACATCCGATCAGTCTATTCACACCAAGGAACTGATTGATGTCCGCGAAATTATTTTAGAAGATAAATTTTCAAAATCAGTCGATAAAAATCGTTTCTTTGATTATAATGTATTCGTTGAGATTAGTTTAAAGGCTTCTGGGAAAAGTATAATTGAAACTCTTTTTATCCATTCACTAGTCGAGGTGGATCACATCGAGTGGATATATGATTTACCTGATAAGGTTGACAAAGCACCGGATTACAATTCAGCCGTGAGTCAAAGATTATTGGGTCTCATGCAGGTAGCTGAAGAAGAAATTATAATTCAATCTCCTTATGTAGTTTTAAGCACTGACACACAAAAAGTATTTCGTGAATTAAGAAATAAAGATGTAAAAGTTGTCATATCTACAAACAGTTTGGCAGCTACCGATAATTGGGCTACCTACGCAGCAAACTATAATGAAAAAAGAGTTTATCTCGAGGATTTAAAGCTCAAAATGTGGGAGTTTAAACCAATTCCTTCAGGGATCTTAAGGATGATGAGTTATGAAAAACTCCTGCGAAGAAAACCGTTTGAAAGAGAGTATGATTATCAAAGAGGTAATAATTTCAATATAAAGAAGTTTTTCGTTAACGCTAAAGAAAATCCCTCAATATCTGGAATTAGCAAAATAAATCCGTATTTACATACTGCTCCTTTTTTGTCTCTACATGCAAAATCTTCTGTAATTGACGATAAAGTTTCGTTTATTGGATCTTTTAATTTAGATCCTCGTTCCGAAATATATAACACGGAACTTGGTCTCATCATTCACGATGAACAGTTTTCTCTTTTATTAAAAAAGAGTATCCAATCTGATATTTCTCCGGAAAACAGTTATTTAATAGGGATCAAAAAAAATAGACCTTTATTAAGCCTACTTAACAAATTCTTGTATCGTTTTTCGGAAGCAATTCCATTTATCGATCTGTGGCCGATTCGTCCGCACGCATCATTTGAGCTTAAATCCGGAGGAATTCCAGTCGAATCTGGTAATAAAGATTTCTTTAAAAATTGGAAAAATGTGGGTAATTTCCCTGGACTTTCATTCTTTGCAAAAAAGCAGATTTCGGCTCGAATTTTTAAGGCAACTGGAATGATATTCAAACCACTTCTTTGAAGATAAGATTTAGGAATTTCATAACTAGTTGACTAGTTGGTTGGAAGGTTTTTATATAAAATAATGAAATTTCTTCAACTTACAGTTTTGTTATTAGTGTTTATCAGCTCTACTGCCTTCTCCAAGTCACGTTTGGGAGAATATTATTTTGGATTCGGATACACTATGGCTGACGGCGGAAAAGAGCCTAGTATTGATGGAGACTTTCTCCACCTTTCTGCGAATAGTCCTGCTTCAGATTCCGCAGATTTTATCCTTCATTTTAATTATGGTAATGTAGAGTCTAATAGTTTCGATGATTCATCTTGGGAATTGGGTCTAGATTATATTTTTCATTATGATGAATATATCTTCCAAAATGGAATGTTTCGCCCGTTTGCCGGCTTTGGTGCATCTTATCTAAGTGACTCTCCAAAAGTTCGAATGAATGATGATGGTTTTACTTGGAAGTTCCTTGCTGGCACTGAAATTCTATTTAGCGATTATTTTTCCATGTCTGTTGCGGGCAATTTTAAAGGTTTATTGGCTGATTTTGGAGAGAATGATTTTATTTTCGACCTAGGTCTCACTTGGTGGATTAATGATATTCATGGCGTTTCTTTGGAATACAATCGTGCTTTTGACCAAGAAGTTGATTTTATTGGTCTCAAGTATCTTTATTCTTGGCAATAGAAGACCATTTTAAGTTGGCGGACTTTATTGAGAATTAGAGACAAACTTTTTGATCTTGTCCCCCTTCGCTCTGGGACGTGTAGCCTAAAGTGGGATAAATATGCTGAAAAAGATATCCTCCCATTGTGGGTTGCTGATATGGACTTTAGGTCGCCGCAATGCGTAGTAGGTTTAGCCACAGAACTTTGTGATAATGGAAACTTTGGCTACGGGGTTTGCCCCCCTGGTCTTTATGACATTGTACAGTCTAGAACTATGGACCTTTATAATTGGTCCATTGAGAAAAGTTGGCTTAGTTGGTTGCCTGGCATGGTTTGTGGGCTAAATGTGGCCTGTCGCGTTTTTGAAAACGAAGCAAGCCAAGTCATCACAAACACTCCAGTATATCCGCCCTTCCTTTCTGCTCCAGGTAATTTTAATATTTTATCAACGAGGATCCCGATGGTTCTAGAAAAGGGTCGATTCACTATCGATTTCAATAAATTAAATAATCTTCCAACGAAAAAGGGAGATTTATTTATGCTATGTCATCCGCATAACCCAGTGGGCACAAATTTTTCTCGTGATGAACTATTAAGATTGGGAGAATATATTGTTAAGCGTGAACTTTTTATTTGTTCTGATGAAATCCACTGCGATCTTATTTTGGATAATGAGTTGTCGCATATTCCGTTTGCTTCATTAAGTGAGGAAATTGCAAACCGCACCATAACTCTTATGGCACCTAGTAAAACATTCAATTTGCCCGGTTTCGGATGTTCGTTCGCAGTTATTTCTAATCCAGACTTAAGGAGGCGTTTTAAAATTGCAATGAGAGGTATTGTGCCGGATCCGCCTGCCATGGGATTTAGGTTGGCTGAAGAAGCTTATAGGAATGGCGATGAGTGGCGTGACCGACTTTTGGTTTATCTACGTAGCAATCGAGATTTTGCCTTCGGTGAAATCTCTAAAATGGATGGCTTGGCCCCCTACTCTCCTCAAGCCACTTACCTACTTTGGATTGATGCTCGAGAGATGAATGTTGATTGCCCTCATGTATTTTTTGAAAATGCTGGGGTCGGACTTTCAGATGGTTCTGATTTTGATGCTCCAGGGTTTCTCAGGTTGAATCTTGGATGCACTCGAGAATTACTAGAGCGTGCTTTGGTTAGAATGCATAAAGCAGTCTCGAATTTATAATATTATTTTTTCTTTAGAATGAAGGATTCTGAGGTGCGAAAAAAAGAGCTCACGAGACTTCTCTCTTTTCATGATGAGGCATATTACCGCCTAGGTAAACCCACTATAAGTGATCGTGAATATGATCGCCTGAAGGTTGAGTTGGATTCGCTCATTGACTCTGATGATCAACTCGACTTATTTTCTGGCACTGAAACTGAGTCTAATTTCAAAGCTTTCCCTATTCCTCCTTTAGTTGGGGATGATCGGCTTGAGGAATTTACTTCCCATCAGCATTTGTCTCCAATGCTAAGTCTGGACAACACATATGACGAGACCGAATTCTTTGACTTTGATAAAAGGTTGAGCAGGGTTTTGAAAACTGATTCGTGGTCTTATGTGGTAGAACCCAAAATTGATGGCGTCGCAGTCTCCCTTACTTATGAAAATGGAAACCTCACTAAGGCCGCTACCCGTGGTAATGGCATTGAGGGAGATGTGATCACTCAAAACATTCTACACATAAAGGATTTGCCTAGGAAAATTTTATCAAATGATTTTCCTGATTTAATTGAGGTTCGAGGCGAGATTTTTATGGAGCACGATGAATTCGAAAGGATTAATCAGGAAAGACGTAGCCTTGGGTTAGATCTATATGCTAATCCTAGAAACCTGACTGCGGGGACTGTTAAGCTTTTAGACCCCAGAGAGGCAAGCAAGCGGATGTTGAAAATTGTTCTTTATGGACTTGGTGCGTGCACTCCATCAGGATATTTTTCTTCGCTTTTTGATTTTCATCAATCTCTTAAGGATTGGGGGTTCCCCATCGTTGATTTCTTTAGTAAGGTATCCTCCGCAACGGATGCATGGGGGAAAATATCTGAACTTAACAAGTTCCGGGAGTCCTATAATTACCCGACCGATGGTGCAGTTATCAAACTTGATTCGCTTTTGCTGCAAGAACTTGCTGGTTCTACTGCTAAAGCTCCTAGGTGGGCAATTGCTTACAAGTTTGAATCTGAGAGGCAGCAAACTTTTCTCGAGGATATCCAACTTCAAGTTGGAAGAACTGGAGCCATAACTCCAGTTGCATATTTAAAAGCTGTTCAATTAGCGGGAACAACTGTATCACGAGCGAGTTTACATAATGCAGATGAAATTGAAAGAAAGGATATACGAATTGGAGATACTGTGGTTGTTGAGAAAGCTGGTGAAATTATTCCTCAGGTAATTGGAGTTGATCTCACTTCAAGATGTAAGGAATCAAAAGCATTTGTTTTTCCTTCGCTTTGCCCATGTTGCGAAACTCAGTTAGAAAAAGCCGAGGGTGAATCTGTATGGCGATGCCCTAATTCACTCTGCTCCGATCAAGTGAAGGGGCGGTTGGAATATTATGCGGCTAGAGGATGCATGAATATAGATTCCTTAGGAGAAGCTGTAATAGACCAATTGGTAAATCGCTCTTTTGTTAAAGATTTAGCTGATCTGTATTTTTTAACGAAGCAGGATCTTTTGACACTGGAGGGTTTTGCGGATAAATCTGCAGAAAATTTACTTTCTTCAATCGAGAAAAGTAAAGAACAGGATCTATGGAGGTTTATATGCGGTCTTGGGATTAAGCATGTAGGGACTTCTGCATCTAAAGACTTAGCTAAAGCGTTTAGATCAATTCAGTCCCTCATGAAAGCCACAGATGAAGAATTAACTTCAATCGATGGAGTGGGTACGGTCATGGCTAATAGTATATATTTGTTTTTTATGGATGAAGGCAATCAGGACATGATCGCAAAATTGGAAGAGAAAGGAGTAAACCTTTCTCTAGGCTCGGTAATAGATGATACTGAAATGATCTTTCAGGGTAAAACTTTTGTTCTCACTGGTAGTCTTACTCAATATACTCGTGAGGAGGCAGGATTGCTGATTGAAACTCTTGGAGGTAAGGTTGCATCGAGTGTGAGCACAAAGACCACATATCTAGTTGCTGGTCCAGGTGCTGGTTCAAAACTCGCAAAAGCTCAGAAATTAGAAATTGAGATTCTAAGCGAAGCAGACTTTGCTAATATGATTATGCTCAAAAAATAGAATTTAGAAAATTAGCCATTTCAAAACGAATTGCATTGTGGTTAGGTTATAATTCACTATCTTCTTAATTCCTTTTAATTTTTTTAATCGTTCTTTATGTCTAATCAAACCAAAGCAGGTTTTGATCCTGTTGAAGATGCCATTGTTGAAATTGGCAAAGGCAATTTAGTAGTAGTTACGGACGATGAGGCGAGAGAGAATGAAGGCGACCTGATTATGGCGGCATCCAAGGTAACACCAGAATCAATCAATCAAATGATACTCCATGCCCGTGGATTGATTTGTGTTCCATTAATGAGTAACCAGTTAAATCGCTTGGGGATTTCAAGTATGGTGCAGAATAATCGAGAGTCTCAACGAACTGATTTTACTGTTTCGGTAGATGCAGCAGAGGGTATCTCAACTGGAATCAGCGCGTATGATCGATCCTCAACAATAGAAATATTGGCTAATCCTAATGCCACGTCACTGGACTTAGTTCAGCCGGGGCATGTGTTTCCATTAAGAGCCAGACCTGGTGGGGTATTGGAAAGAGCGGGACATACCGAAGCTGCTGTTGATTTAGCCTCCCTTGCAGGTCTTCATCCGAGTGGGGTCATTTGCGAGATTTTAAACGAGAATGGCAGTATGGCGAGACTCCCGGAATTAATCCAGTTTAAGGAAAAATGGGGATTTAAACTTTATTTGTGTTACTTCGGTAAAGATTAGCTATCAGGGAGTTTAAGCCCCTACTTTAGCACAATTGCAGGAACAATAAATTCTACCCGAAATGCAAAAATGGATT
>JABGWU010000371.1 GCA_018645475.1 Opitutia bacterium | reverse complement strand
CAAATCCTTTTGCTTTCCCGCTTCGTGCATATAAGATATCCCCTGTTCCTTAGCCAGGTATCCCAAGAGTGCGTGAATTGCATTATGCCCAAAAAATTTACTTATGGCAAATGGGTCAAGGTTTTCCTTGGTATGAAATTTTTTGAGCCCGCGAATAAAACCCAGGGGCCGTTTTTCTTCTATTAAAATCTGGTTAAAAGCTTCCACTAAAAAGGCTTTGGGAAACCCGTCTACGATAGGAGATAAGCTTTCCTCTTCGATTCGACTCACATCCGACACAACCGAACACATTTTAGCAATTACAGTTTCAGAAAAAACGATCCGCTCCCGAGGAAGATCTGACAAATACCCTTCACAGGCTTTTCTCAATCGAGATGCTGCGCACGAATCATTTTCTGCAGCATATATAACCGCTGAGGGATAACGAGGAGATTGAATTTTAATTTTCAAACCATCGCACATTATTTTTGCCACAGAATCCTCCCCTGCATCATAAAGCTTAAAACTTGGTAATGCAGTGCACATTTCTTGGGCTTCAGCAATTGCCTGTACGAGCTCAATCCGGTCCGAGGGCACTAAAGGGTTATAAATTTCAACACCCTCTATTTTTTTTACTCTTATCCCGTCCGCTTCCGCAATATTTAGGTAGTATGTACCTCCCCCATTCCTAACCTGTTCAACCGTTATTGGATCAATTTCAGAAACAACGAGACGACTGAAAGAGTTTGAGGAAAAAGCATCGGATATGAAAAGGCCACCTTGAATAGCCCCAAAGCCAAAGCCTACAAATGTGGACATA
Source organism: Opitutia bacterium (assembly GCA_018645475.1). GTDB lineage: Bacteria > Verrucomicrobiota > Verrucomicrobiia > Opitutales > Seribacteraceae > Seribacter. Next base: position 3,451 of record JABGWU010000371.1, on the reverse strand, counting down.
GCATTCTATGCAGACATAACCTTGGCCACTAAATCACTGACCTCCGACGCACCCATTTCAGAACTTAGGGCATCATTCAATCTTTCATCCCCACGAGGGGAGAAGTTTTCTCCAAACGATGCGTAAAATTCGTTTTTAGCTGAAACATCCTGAAATTGATTATTTGCCCAGTCACTAAGATACCCCATTCCGGCATATCTTTGTAATGTTGAATGAGCATGTAAGATCCAAGATCCGCGCAAGAAAACTGCTTGGTGTGGCGCCAATTCCGCAGATGCAAAGTCATCCACAAATTTTTGTCCGGGACTATTCATTTCAGTACCACCGAGCAAAGGAAGTCCAAGATCTTTTGTCAACTGGATCACCTGATTTAAATTATCTAATTTCTGGTTCGGCTGACCAGGCGTATAATTACGATCTGGAATGATATTAAACGCGGCAACTCCTGTGGATCTTCCCACCTCAACCAATTCCTCAATTGACTGCTCTCCCGAAGAACAACCATCCAGCCAGGTAAAAGTTGGAATTGCTCCACATAATAAAACAAATTCATTCATCTCCGCCATCTTTGGAAAGGAACCGGAATCTGGTTTCACATATCCCACCCCACCCTGCTTCATCGTTTTAGCACGGATTAAATCGGTTATCGGGCGGCCCTCGGGTAAATCTTTAATATCGTCTTGGGAGACTCCAAGTTTTTCGCTCCAAAATTTTCGTAAATCTGCTTCCTCAGGAAACATCGAACCAGCTTTCCTGGCGTACGCTAAACAAAGATGACGCTCAGTCGCATTTCCATTGGGGGTTAATGGAAGCACATCCGCATCATAATTTAGAACAAGTGGAGAGAGAAATTCATTCACCCTTTTCACCATAGCCTGATTACGCTGCGCAGAAGTGGATCTCATATTATCCAAAAATGCCTGGGCTTTGGCCGGGATTGAAGTGGTGGTAAAACCCGTTCCCATATGATAACTGATTCCAGGTTCACCTGGAGAATTGATTTCACGATCAGAAAATTCAGGCACAAAGACCCGGGATTCAATCCCAACACATCCTTTTAAATCAAGCAACCGACTGGCTTCCCAAAATTCTTCCAGACCGTCCAATACATCAAAATCCACAATACCACCCATTTCCAATCCTTCACGTCTTGCCTCCACCACAAAACGAATCGGGGAATATCCCTTGTAATTAAAAGAGTAAAAAGTATGAGCATGCGCATTGACAAACGGGCGAACGGGAGGAAACTTTTCCTCTTTAGCCAATTGTGCCAATGCTTGTTGCCGCGTTGATAATTCGAAATCGTTTAAGGAATCTTGAGTCATATTTTAAAGGGGGAGATTATCCGTAGAATTAGCTTTCGTCTTCGCCAATACCAAACTGGTCAACCAGAGCAAGGCATTCATCAAGCGAGCGTAAACCATCAGTACAGGTGGGATCAGACATACATGCGGTGGCTGCACATGTCCCGGCAAGAAGGCATTTCTCCAGAGGCCACTCCTCATGGACGCCAAACAGAACACCGGAACAAAACGCATCCCCTGCTCCAGCGGCCCCTTTGATATATCCTTTAGGCAATGCGAGGGAACCTTGTCGCAATTTTTCACCAGAACTTTTCTGTCCGTATGCGCCTTCGGGGAAATGAATCGCAACTAAATCGGTTACACCAAGTTCAAAAAGTTTTCTGCTCGCTTCTTCAATGCCCTCTTCGATTAATTTACCATCCTTGCGTACTTCCACACCAGTTACCTTACTCGCCTCAATTTCATTGAGGATACAATAATCAACCTGCTTCAATGCCGGTCCGATAATTTTGGAAAAGCGCTCACTATCTTCACTCACCACATCAATACTAGTTTTAAAACCGGCAGACCGTGCCTTTGCAAGAAGAGCGGCTCCCACCGTTCCGTATTCGGAATCATCCGCATCAATGGCATCGAGTAAAAGCAGATATCCAAGGTGAAAAATCTTCGCATTACTTGCGGAAAAATCGATGTCATTTCCATCCCAAGTCGCATTTGCTCCACGATTATGAAAAAAAGTACGCCTTCCTCCTTCAATCTCGGTCATTACATCGGTGTACGATGTAGAAGTACCGGGAGAAACCGAAATAAAAACAGGATCAATATTATTGGAACGACAATCATCAATTATATACTGTCCCAATGTATCCTGCCCCACTAATCCAGCACCGACCAATGGAAAATTAGCACCGAGTTTGGCCAAATCGAGTAAAACATTGTAAGGGGATCCACCCGTACCTTGGGATTGTCCGGATATATTCGCAAGTTGTTCGTGCCCGGGGTACACATCTATCATTTTGACTTGATCTATAATCCAGTTTCCACCAGCGAGCAGACCACTACGGTTATTGGGGACTTCTTGATTCATCGTAATTTCAACAGGTTAGGAGTTTAAAAAGAAAAGTGTAAAAGTTGGGATTTGTCTTTACAGAGCAAAGAAAACAAAATTGAAAGCATAGGAATACTCGATTCCTCTCAATCCTAAAATTAAATAAAATCAGGTAATTCGTAAGTCATCAGATCAACTTAATACCTTAAATTCTATTTTCAGATAAATCTATAATCAGGCTATGAAAGTTTTTATTCTATTAAATATGTGTTGCACGATGCTTTGTTTCGGTAAAGTCAAACTGGAAGAAATCCCGAGGCTAGATACAACCACCGCATTAAAAATTCTTACTACCTGTCATCAGGAATCGCTTAGTCAAAAAGTGGATGTGGCCATAGTGGTTGTTGGAATAGATGGTCGTATACTATCGAGTTCGAAAAGTGAAAAGATGGATCCTGGCCTTTACGATTTCGCAAAATTCAAGGCACAAACATCGTGTTTTAAAGGAGTAGCGACTGAAGAGTTAGAAGCCCGTAATGGCCAAAATCTTGAAATTATGGATATCGGCAGCCTGAAAGTAATTCGTGGAGTCAAAGGGGGCATCCCCTTATATTATGAAGGAAAACTTGTCGGGGCTATTGGTGTGAGCGGTGCAAATCCCGATATTGATAAGATTATAGCGGTTAAGGGAATTGAGAAGATTGAAGAATTAACCGATAAAAAATAAGACTTTTTCTTAAACCAAAAAGCAGTCAATTTCCTTAGGTCTTCTCTTTGATCTTATTCTCTATTGCCTGGATCACCACATCCATAGCTTTTATTCGTGCATGTCGCTTACAGTTACCCTCAATAATAGTCCAAGGGGCAAATGATGTATGAGTGCGTAAAAACATCTCCTCGGCCGCTTGTTCATACAAATCCCATTTCTCGCGATTTCTCCAGTCTTCTTCATGTAATTTCCAAAGCTTAGAAGGGTTTTCCTTTCGGGCTTCAAAACGTTTTAATTGTTCATCCTTATCAATATGGACCCAGAATTTCACTATGGCAGTTGCATAGTTATGAAAATTTTCCTCCATTTCATTAATTTCACGATAAGCCT
>JABGWU010000370.1 GCA_018645475.1 Opitutia bacterium | reverse complement strand
CAGTTCATATTTTGAACGTAATTCATCGAGGAAATCAAGTGCACCCGGCAATGGATCAAGGGACTCAATCACATCCTGTATTTGAGAAAGGGAAAATCCATGCTTATTTAAGATCTCTAATCGGTAACTCATTAGAACCTCATAATCCGTTTCATCACGTGTGGTTCGAGTTAGTTCATCTACTCCAGTCTTTTCCGCAAAGGCTATCCAAATCTCGGGAACGAGAACTCCTTCGAGATCTAAACAAACTATTCGCATAATCTGTTAGGGTAAAGATGTTTCACCCATAAGATAGCGATCACACTCTCGGGCAGCCGCACGACCTTCATTAATTGCCCAGACTATCAGGGACTGGCCTCGGCGCATATCTCCTGCCGCAAAAACGCCATCAATATTCGTAGAGAATTTCCCATATTCTGCATTGATGTTGGAGCGAGAATCTCTTTCCAAACCAAGTTCTTCAGCAATAATATCCTCCGGACCTAAGAAACCCATGGCCAAAAAAGCAACTTGTGCTGGAATTTCCTGCTCTGAACCTGGCACTTCGACAGGCATGAATCTTCCATTTTCCTGCTTCCATTCAATTTCATGAATTAGAATAGATTTCAAGTTCCCGTCTGGATCACCAATAAATTTTTTAGTGGCTGTTAAATACTTTCTAGGGTCTGCTCCAAAAATTTCCTTCGCCTCTTCCTGCCCATAATCCATCTTGTAAACCTTTGGCCATTCAGGCCATGGATTGTCAGGGGCACGCTCCTCTGGCGGACGAGGCATAATTTCGAGTTGGGTCACGCTTTTACAACCATGACGCAAAGAAGTGCCAACACAGTCAGTGCCTGTATCTCCGCCTCCAATCACAACTGCATCCTTATCTTTAGCAGCAGTTTCAAAAGCCGTTATGTCTTTTAACTCAAGTAATCCTTGAGTATTTTTGGTTAAAAAATCCATTGCAAAATGAACGCCATTCAATTCTCTACCTTCAACAGGTAAATCTCTTGGTTTAGTTGCTCCACAACAAAGAAGAACTGAATCGAAATCTTCAATTAGCTTTTTAGCAGGTAAGTCATTACCTATCTCTGTAGAAACAATAAATTCTATTCCCTCTTCCGACATAAGGTCTACTCTTCTCTGCACAATTGCTTTATCAAGCTTCATGTTGGGTATTCCATAAACAAGAAGTCCACCAATACGATCCGCTCGCTCGAATACTGTAACCGAATGCCCGGCTTTATTTAATTGATCCGCGGCAGCCAGACCAGATGGGCCTGATCCCACAACGGCCACCTTTTTTCCCGATCGACTTTGGGGTGGATTCGGCTTAACCCATCCTTCTTCAAAACCTTTATCTATAATTGAACATTCTATACTCTTAATGGCTACCGGTGGTTCAATTACCCCAAGTACACAAGAACCTTCACATGGTGCAGGACAAACCCTGCCAGTAAATTCAGGAAAATTGTTTGTCTTATGCAAGCGATCAAGGGCTTCACGCCATTTATTTTGATAAACAAGATCATTCCATTCGGGAATCAAATTATTCACTGGGCATCCACTTGCCATGTTACTTATTGTCATTCCTGTATGACAATAAGGAGTTCCACAATCCATACATCTTGATCCCTGAACTCGAACTTTGTCTTCTTCAAAGTCTTCGTGAATTTCCTTCCAATCTTTTACTCGTTCGGTTGGAAGACGATCAGGTATTGGTCGTCTTTCATATTCTAAAAATCCTGTTGGTTTTCCCATAACTAAATTAACTCTACTTGGTGAATTTTATATCAATGACCCGCGGCAACATTTTCTTCAAAAGCAGCTTGTGCAGCAGCATCTCCTTGTAATCCGCGCTCCTCGGCTTTTTTTAATGCCAATAATACCCGTTCGTAATCCTCAGGCATAATTTTTAGAAATTTGTTGGAGTAAGATTTCCAATCATCCAGAATTGTCTGTCCTTTTGAGGATCCAGTAAATTCGATATGCATTGAGATTAATTCCTTAATTTCATTTATTTCATTGTCATCACATTCTACCAATGGATAAATCTTCACCATTTCAGGATTAAGCCGCTTATTGATAAATTGACCATCCTCATCTAAAACATAGGCAACTCCGCCTGACATACCCGCACCAAAATTTCTACCCGTCTTACCCAAACACAAAACCCGTCCGCCTGTCATGTATTCGCAGCCATGGTCACCAAGACCCTCTACCACTGCTGAAACTCCAGAATTTCTTACACAAAATCTCTCGCCAGCTACTCCAGAAATATAAGCTTCTCCACTAGTAGCTCCATAAAAACATACATTACCCGTAATTATATTTTCATGAGCGAGGAAAGAAGAATTTTCCGGTGGTCTTACGATAATTTTGGCACCGGATAAACCCTTTCCGCAATAATCATTAGTATCTCCAGTTACCCGAAAAGTCATCCCCTTCGGGCAAAAAGCACCCAGGCTCTGACCTGCTGACCCAGTTAGATTAATTGAAATAGTATCATCAGGTAGGCCATTAGGACCATGTTGCCGAGAAACTTCAGCTCCAGTAATAGTTCCTACAACTCTATCCGTGTTGACGACAGGTAAATCAATTTTAATTGGAGTACCATTTTCAATTGCCTGTTTAGAAGCTTGTAAAATTTCACGTATATCCAAGGATCTTTCGAGTAAATGGTCCTGCTTCATTTGACAATAAGTGCCAACTTCAGGTGCTACATCGGGACGATATAAAATTTTAGAATAATCCAATCCTTTTGCTTTCCAATGATCCACTGCATTTCGAAGTTCAAGTTTGTCTACTCTGCCAATCATCTCATTAATAGAACGAAAGCCCAATTTCGCCATCGTCTCTCTCATTTCTTCTGCAATGAAGTTCATGAAGTTCACAACAGCATCAGCACCGCCTGCAAATTTTTCCCTTAATCGCGGGTCTTGTGTAGCAATACCGACCGGACAGGTATTTTTATGACAAACTCTCATCATTAAACATCCCAATGTCACCAATGGTGCTGTTGCAAAACCAAATTCCTCGGCACCAAGCAAACAGGCAATCGCAACATCACGACCTGTTTTGAGCTGACCGTCCGTTTCCAAAACCACACGACTGCGCAGATCGTTTAGTAAGAGTGTTTGGTTCGTTTCAGCTACACCGAGTTCCCAAGGTGCACCTGCATGTTGAATTGAAGAGCGAGGTGATGCACCTGTTCCTCCATCATATCCGGAAACTAGAATAACATCAGCTTTTGCTTTTGCAACGCCGGCAGCAATCGTACCTACACCAACTTCTGACACAAGTTTAACATTAACTCGTGCATTAACATTGGAGTTTTTTAAGTCATGTATAAGTTCTGCAAGATCTTCAATAGAGTAAATATCGTGATGAGGAGGAGGTGAGATCAAACCTACTCCAGGTATAGTACCACGAGTCTTTGCTATCGGAGGAAGAACTTTATGCCCAGGTAATTCTCCTCCCTCTCCGGGTTTTGCTCCCTGTACAATTTTTATTTGAATTTCATCAGAATTAACCAAGTAATAACTAGTTACTCCAAATCGCCCACTTGCGACTTGTTTGATAGCAGAACGACGTGAAGTTCCGTCAGTATCAGGAGTAAACCTATCAAGATCTTCGCCCCCCTCGCCAGTGTTTGACTTTCCACCCAAGCGATTCATCGCAATCGCTAGGCTTTCATGAGCTTCCTTCGATATTGATCCATATGACATTGCTCCTGTTTTAAATCTTTTAACAATCTCGGAAACTGGTTCAACTTCATCTAACGGGACTTCATTCCGATCATCAAATTTGAATTCCATTAATCCGCGTAAAGTAAAAAGATCTCGCGATTGATCATTAACCGCATTGGAATATTCTTTAAATACTTCAAATTTCCCCAATCTAGTCGCTTTTTGTAACTTGTGTATTGTGGTCGGGTTGAACAAATGTTTTTCTCCTGTCGCACGCCATTGGTAGACACCTCCTGGATCTAATGGTAAGGATTTTTCATCAGGTCTGGGTGCATATGCAAAATGATGACGATGACGAGCTTCAGCAGCTAATGCATCAATACCAATTCCCTCCACTCTAGTTGCGGTTTTTGTGAAATACTTGTCTATAAGCAGTTGGTTTAATCCTATTGATTCAAAAATCTGTGCTCCTCGATATGAAGCCACTGTAGAAATTCCCATTTTGGACATAGTCTTAATTACTCCATTAAGATTAGCCTTCAGGAAATTCTTACATGCATCAATCGGTTCTTCATTAATATCTCCCATTTCGATCATATGCCGAACCGTTTTTAGCGCCAAATATGGATTTATTAAATCTGCACCATAACCAATGAGAAGGGCAAAGTGTTGAACTTCTCGAGGTTCTCCAGATTCAACGACAAGAGAAACTTTAGTCCTCGTACCATTTCGGATCAAGTGATGATGCAAACCAGAACATGCTAGTAATGCGGGCATTGCAGCAAAATCAGTTGAAAGTTTACGATCAGAAAGAATAAGAATATTTACGCCTTCTATAATGGCTTCATCTGCTTTCCTGAATAGAGATTCCAGTGCAATTTCGAGATCTTCTCCATGAAGTTTAGAACTGTCGGGCTTGAAAAGCATGGAAAGTGTTGATGACATGAACCCCGAAGGCAACTTTCCCCTAAGTTGACTTACTTGTGTATCATCAACCAATGGAGATTGATATTTGAGTAACCTACAACTTTGAGGACCGGGTTTGGTTAAATTTCCCTCTGAGCCAACAAAGCTTATAGATGCAGTAACTAATTCTTCCCTGATTGGATCAATGGGCGGATTAGTAACCTGAGCAAACAGTTGCTTAAAGTAATTATATATCGATTGTGATTTGTCCGATAGGACTGCTAAGGGAGAATCATTACCCATCGAACCTAAAGGTTGCTTTCCTGATTGAGCACTCGGACCAATTAAAAATCGTAAGTCTTCGAATGTATAACCAAACGATTTTTGTTCTCTAACAATTGAAGAAAAATCATCTTCTTTTGTATTTCTCGGTAATGGTAAAGAAGCCGAGTCCACCATAGATTCCTCCAACCACTGACCATAGGGTTCTTCTTGGGCAATCGATTTCTTTAATTCAATGTCGTCAATGATCCTACCCTCTTCCATGTCGATCAGAAACATTCTACCAGGTTCAAGGCGTCCCTTTTTAACAATCGTAGATGGATCTATTGAAGGCAGTACACCAACTTCAGATGCAAGAATAACTTGGTTATTTTTGGTAACATAATAACGGGATGGTCTTAGTCCGTTACGATCTAGCACCGCACCAATTTGAGTTCCGTCAGAAAAAGCAATGGATGCGGGACCATCCCATGGTTCCATGACGCATGCATGAAATTCATAGAAATCTCTTTTAAATTTTGGCATATCCTGATGTTTTTCCCAAGGTTCTGGAATCATCATCATCATTGCGTGAGAAAGACTACGTCCGGATAAAATCAAAAACTCTAAACAATTATCAAATTTTTGCGAATCAGATCCATCCTCTCTAATGATGGGTAAAAGCTTTTTTACATCATCTCCAAAAACATCACTAGCAAGTTGAAGTTGGCGTGCATACAACCAATTTTCATTTCCCCGAACAGTATTAATTTCTCCATTGTGGCATAAGTATCTAAATGGTTGAGCCCTATGCCAACTGGGAAAAGTGTTAGTAGAAAATCTAGAATGAGTTAGTGCAAGTGCAGACTCCATCAATGGATTCGAGAGGTCAGGAAAGTAATCAGTTAATTGCTGGGTAGTTAACATTCCCTTGTAAGTCATAGTCTTTGAGGAAAAAGAACTAACATGAAAACTGACATCGGGATCATTGGAACTAAACCTTAATCGATGACTTATAATTCTACGAACTAGGTACAGCTTGCGTTCAAATGGCAAACCACTCTCTAATTCGGGTGGTCTTTTGACAAAAAGTTGCTCCATAGCAGGTTCACACTCCGCTGATGCTTTTCCCAAAATTTCACTTTTGACAGGAACAACCCTCCAACCGATAATTTCAATACCCTCCTCTGATAAAACTTCTGCAATCACTTCCTTTTCATGAACATTTAGTTCAGGATCTTTTGATAAATAAATAAAAGCCGCACCATAATCACCTTCATCAGGAAGGTTAACTGAAATATCATTGGAGCAAGCCTCTGATAAAAACTTGTGAGGAAGTTGAATAAAAATTCCCGCACCATCACCTGTTATGGGGTCGCAACCACAGCCACCGCGATGGTCAAGGTTTACACAAATTTCAAGTGCACCTTTAACAATTTCATGGGAACGGTTGCCCTTCATGTCGACAATTAAACCGATGCCACAGTTTTCATGTTCATTCGATGGGTCGTAAAGACCTTGTTTTTGAGGTAATGTCATAGAATAAAATATTTGGTAAAGGATATTGAGTATATCTCTTAATTTTGCTCTTCAAGCAAAGGAACGACTTATTTTGCTTGAAGGTTTTTTTCGGTCAAGGCAATTAGCAGAAAATTTGATTAATTAAGCGACTTTTTAAAAACTTCAGATTTTATAAATCCTGATCTTATTTCGTCATGATCTATTAATTGTAAAGAATTTTTTATCGCATGATGGTAAAAAGGTTCAACTTTTCGTGCACGAATTCCAGTAGTTATTCTAAAAAACCAATACATTAGACGAATTTTTAAAAAATCCGCATGCAATAGTCTATTGTCGGAATCTACAAAATCTGAATTTAGCCAAATACCATCTTTCTTCAATAGTTTTGTGTAATAGGGTAAAAATGTCGAAATCTCCCGGTATGAAAAACAATCCCAAAAAAAATGGGTACATATTAAATCAAATGATTTACTTACAATAAGCTCATCAATAGGGATACAATGAAACGAAACCCTATCGATATCTTTTTCTAATAGTAAGCACTTTTGAATACAAATCATCTCACTAGAAGATTCAATAATGGAAACCTCACAAAATTCGTTAACTCGCAGAAGTTCAATTAAAAATTGACCACAACCCTCACCCAAAATGAGAATCGAATTAATTTTAGTGCAATAATTTAGAAATCTATTTCTTGAACGATCAAGCAAGTTACCGAAAAAAAACTTTTCACTAAAGTTGTAAAATCGAGCAACTCCATTGAAGTTTATAGCCATCTTAGCAAAAGAATTAACGATGGAATCATCCAATATACTTGATCCAAGAGAACTCTCTTCAGATTAGGTTCAAGTTTCGATCTGTCCAAATATGCTAAAATAAGTATCGTCAGAACAAAACCTATTTCCGTAAAAAAAAATTCCATACTAAATGAAATAATAAAACTTGCTACCAGTATTGCAGTGATCACTTTAGCTAACTTTTGAAGTTTGTAATTTTCAATAACATTGCCCTGACGATATTTAGCCGAGTTTTCCCAAGATTTTATTTTAGAGCAATTAATCCAAAATAATACTCCTAAAATTATTAGTAGAAAAATTAATTCACTTGAAAATTCTTTAATTAAAAAAAAAGGCAAATAACAACAGGTTAAAGATAGAATCAAAGAAGTTCGGATATTCTTTGGAAACATTAGTTCGACACAAGGGATCTGATAAAGACTTTGAAATTGATTTAGAATAACGAAAACTAAAAGACCCAAACAATAAAATATTTGAAGAGATGAAAAGCATTTAACCGAAAGGTAAATTGAAAATACAAGCATCGAAAACCAAACTAACATAAAAACTTTCTTGTTATTTCTAAAAATCAAATGTCTTTTAGAAGTAATAGAATCCTGCACCCTTCCAAAAATTTCCAAGAACCTATCAGCACTATATCCCAACCATGTACAAAAGAAAAAAACAAGTTTGGGAATTTGGTTAGGAGATATTCCTAAATCATTACAAATTAATTCTGTCCAAAATAAAATTACTAACGCAGCATCTAAATTTATAATATTAATAAAATCAAAAATTTGGAAGACTCGATGTTTATTCCCTTTAACAATCACCTTGTATTTGCTTTTTTGATTTTTTTAATTTATTAAAATCGTATGAAAATTAAAGCGTATTTGAAACCACAGTGTGGATGGAGCATGGGCGTTCGCGCTATCATGGAAAAATATTCACTTGAATATGAAGATCTTGATATAATCAACAACCAAGATTTATATGCAGAAATGGTTGAGAAATCTTCGCAACCTCTATCACCGTGTGTCGAGGTAGACGGTATTATGCTTGCAGATGTGAGCGGAGAAGAAGTTGAAAATTACCTTCTTTCGAACAATTTCGTACACGAAACTTCCACCACAGCAAATGCCCCAACTAATTCTCCTTGTTCAGACGAGGAACATGAAAGACAGGCAAAAGAGGCTCAAGAAGGTTCGCCAGTTCGATTTTTTTAAATAATTAACCACAAGTATTAAAATGACTTACATAGTAACTGAAAAATGTGTTGATTGTAAATTTACAAGTTGTGTTTCTGTTTGTCCAGTTGATGCATTTCATGAACTCCCGGACAGGCTTTACATAAATCCAGAAACTTGCATCGACTGTAACGCTTGTATGGATGAATGCCCTGTGGAAGCTATTTATCCTGACATGGATGTGCCAGATGAGCTACAAGATTGGGTAACACTTAATGAAGAAGCAGAAAACTATCCACAATTAGTTGGACAAATTGACGCATTGAAAGGACCTAAATGTGTTGACCCGAATGCGGATCAATAATTCCTGTTTTTCCTTTATTCTAAATTTTCATCAGTTAGGACATACTAAAAAGTTTATATAGTATTCACGACTTTTATACTATATTGCTGTGCTTTACATTAAACGCAATGTATATGCATGAGGTGTTAGATAAAATATATCAATTTTGTTATTACATCCTTCAATTATAAACTTGAATTTAAGAACTATTGATATAAAAGTTGACTTATATCTCGAATCCTATATTAATATTGTCAACAATCAATTATTAAGATAAGACATATGAAAATTAGAATCATTGCTTGCGACATTTCAGTCAAACAAAAGGACACTGATTTAATTGAATTAGTCAAAGGAAGAAGGGATTACACTCTTTACTTTTTTAAAGATCCCGTCTTAGTTAAAACTAAAATCGGACTACATGATGTAGACGCAGGTGATTGCATACTCATTGCACCAGGGTTTCCACACTACATCAAAAGCAAAGGTAAACAATGGAATTATGACGCACTGTCGTTTAAAGGTTCTGATGCTTCAAGATTAGTTAATCAAATTGGTATAGAAACGAATGAAATTCACTCTCCCCTCCAATCCTACTTCATTGACGCCCTTTTAGAAAAAATCTCTAAAGAATGTAGAGCATTGGATATGTTATGGGACCGAGTAGTTGCTTCAACACTAGATGAACTTTTAACAAAAATTATCCGGTTTTCAAAGCAGGATTTTGTATTATCGATGCCTGATCATTCACAAAAATTAAGGGATCTTCGCTCAGAAATTCATGAGAGTTTCCACCTACCATGGACTATCAAAAAAATGGCTGATAAGTTAGGCCTCAGCTGTAGTCGTTTTGCTTCTCTGTATAAACAGGAATTTAAAACTAGTCCTACTGAAGACCTAATAAAAACTAGAATAATACAAGCTAAAAAAATGCTTTCGGCGACGAAAGTAAGCGTAAAGCAAGTATCGGTTGCCTGCGGTTTTGAAAGTGTCCACTACTTTCACAGAGCATTCAAAAAAAGAATTGATATCACTCCAAAGCATTACCAAAATTTTAAACTTTCCATGAAGGGATCAGTTCCGACAGAAGAGAAATCTTTTACCCTCGATGGTTTATCGATCGACTCTGATTTTTCTGGAACGATGGAAATTGTTAATGGAGAAATTGTTTTTCACGGAAACGATTCAGAATGGTCAGATTTTCTTGGTTATCCTACGGACGTTCTTAAGGGAAAGCCATTTCTAAACTTTATATGCCCCCAGGATTTAGACATTGGCAGAGAAGCGGTCAGTAATATAATTGATAATCAAAACATTAAAGATGTGACTCTTAAGCTTGTGAAAAATGATGACTCTTTAGCTAAAATTGAATTTTCCGCTATAACTAAAGGCAATACTTGGTTTTGGTTTGCAAAGAAAATATTAGTCGACGATTGATTCTTTGATTGCACTGAACTTCATTCTAAAAGTCTATAAAATCATTAGATTCGTCCTATCTTAACTAGAACGAGATAAATATTTAATCCAAAGCGATCTGCTTAGGCACGTAGGGTGGTAACATAAACTTTGGTTAAGGACTCCAACTGAAGTTACCTGCGCCACTTCCGTCCACTTTTTTTTCCTTACCATCATCAATCGCAAATCGTAGATTTTCTAAATCGGAGCAATGGCATCGGAAAGATTTAGAAATTGTAATTTCGCTTTCCCATCCAACATCAAGACCCTTAAAATCCATTGGGTTTCCATTTCCTTGATCGTCTATAATTAATAATGAAATAGGACCAATAGCAGCTAGTTTTAGTACAAAAGTTTCAGAAACAATACTATTAATATTTGCTTGGTTTGATTCAGAATTTGGAATGTTTTCCTTTACCGAGCCTTGGTTTGTAGGCTGATCAGAGATTATTTTATCTTCATCAGTATCACTAAAAGCAGAAATTAAAAGGGCAATTATTAAAATTAGCAAAAGCAGGAAACTGACAACCAAAATTATAGGCTTTTGTAGTGTTCGGTAACCTCCTGTATTTTTAGAATTTGATGAAGTTTTTTTGTTGGAAAATTCTGAACTCTCTGTTTCGTTACTGGTAATTGACCCTAAAGATTTTTTTGATGATTTACTACTTGTGTTGCCAAGCTCAAGATCAAGATCAGCAAGAACCGCTTCTTGATCTAAATCTAGAAAACGAGCATATAAACGAACAAAGCCCCTAAGGTAGACTTCGGGCAGTTTAATATCAAAACTACTAGATTCGAACGCACTTAAATAATCACCTCTAATCTTGGTACTCTCAGACGCCTCCCGTAAAGATATTCCTTTTCTGTTGCGTGCTTCTTCTAATTTTTGCCCTATTGCCATATTATTTGCTAAGTTTTTATCTCTTCTATGAAATTGGCAAGCTGAGATTTCATAAATCCATTAAAATTTCTCGTCCTTGCCCCGCTACATCTGGTCCAACTAGACCTCTATCTTCTAAGTCATCCATAATTCGTGCTGCCCGATTATACCCTATACTAAGTTTTCTTTGTAGATTGGAAGTTGAAGCTCGTTTTGTTGATCGTATTACCTCAATGGCTTTTCTTGTCATTGGGTCGTCGTCAGAATCATCATTTCCACCAAGAACATCATCTTCACCTGCAGACTCGATTTGTTCACGAACTTCTTCTATGATTTGAGGAGGACCATTAATTTTCAAATAATCTACAATTCCATTAATCTCATCATCACTTACAAACGCCCCCTGTGCTCTTGCAAAAGTAGAACTACCGGGAGGTATAAAAAGCATATCACCCTTTCCAATCAAAGCTTCTGCACCTTTACCATCTAAAATTGTCTGACTATCCCTGTAGGATGCGACTCTAAACGATATTCGACTAGGCAAATTCGCCTTAATTACACCAGTTATTACATTTACGGATGGTCTCTGCGTAGCAATAATAAGGTGAATGCCTGCGGCACGAGCAAGTTGAGCAAGTCGAGCGATTCCAGTTTCTACATCTGCTTGTGCAACCATCATTAAATCCGCTAATTCATCAATTATGCAAACAATATAAGGTAATTTATTTTCTGGAATTTCCAATGCTTCGTCATCTCTTGGTACCTCTATGGTATTCAATGCTGCACGTTCTTCAGGCGTCATCTCAGCATCCATTAATTGAGCTTTTTCTTTTTCTGCCTTATCTTTTAGAATCTTCGCGTTAAAACCTGCGATATTTCGCACACCTATTTTTGAAAAAATTTGATAACGCCTCTCCATTTCAATGAGGAGCCACTTTAAAGCACCTGGGACTTTTTTAGGATCTGTAACCACTGGGATCAACATGTGTGGTAAATCGTTGTAAACTTTCATTTCAACGATTTTAGGATCGACCATGATAAACCTAACATCTTCTGGACTAGAATGATAACACAGGGAGGCAATAATCGCGTTTATACAAACTGTTTTTCCAGAGCCTGTTGAACCAGCAACCAATAAGTGTGGCATTTTTGTTAAATCAGCTACTAATGGCCTCCCACTTGCTTCTTTCCCCAAAACAATCGGTATTTTAGCACCTGCTTCATGCCATGCTTTAGATTGAAGGATCTCTTTCATGCAGACAGGCATAGGAATTGCGTTAGGCACTTCAATTCCAACACATCCCTTTCCAGGAACAGGTGCAAGAATCCGAACGCTATCTGCCTTAAGTGCCATTGCCAAATTCTTATCTAAGTTGGCAATTTTTTCAACACGGACACCTGCAGCAGGGTGTAAATCATATCTTGTAATTACGGGTCCCGTATGAACTTCTCCCATTTCAACTTCTATTTTAAACTCTTTTAAAGTGTCCTGTAATCTCTTTGCCTTTAGAATATGATCCTCGTCACCAATGGCTTCTTCTTCAGGAGGCTCCATTAAGAGCTCCATAGGAGGGAAATGATAATCTCCTTTTCTTTCGGGGAACAAATCAGCTGCTTTTTCTGTCTTTGCAGCTCGAACAACCCTAAACCCCTCCATCCCACCTGATGGTTCAATATCAGAATCATGTTTTGAAGAATCATCTATTGATTCCATAGATTCCTCCTTGTTAATTTTATCTATACTTTCATTCTCTTCGATTTCATCTTTAGAATTAATCACATCCTGAACAGGATTAATGGTCTCTTCAATAGATATAGGTGAAGTAGATTTTATCTCTTTTTTAGAAGTGATCGTCTTTTGTGCTACATTCTTTGAAACATCACTAAATAATGGATCTTCATCGTCTTCATTTTTTTGCCATGGGAAACTCCATTTCCTCTTAGATAAAATGGTAGAAATTGGTTGTTTGATATTTTGCTCCTTCTCAAGTCCACCTTCATTTTTTTTCTCATTGTTCTGAATTTGAGAATTTGTTTTGAGCGTTTGTCTGAAAAACTTTATGCGTGATGCAATATGTTGAAGCGGGGCAAAAGAAAAATGAAATGACAGGCAAAATAAAAGGAAAATAGAGGAAAAGAAAATAGAACCTAAACTACCTAGCCATAACTTTAAAAATCCACCGACTTGTGTTTCACTTGTAGCCTGAAGAGGTAACCCTGAGTAGAAAATGGCTCCTATAGAACCGCCTGCTCCATGCTCGTACTTCGTTGGATCGAATAGGCTACTTCCTCCGCCTTCCCGTATTTGTATATCTCGGATATTTGCCAAAATACAAATGCATAACATCGAAGCAATTAAAGTCGAAAATTTGATAAACTTTTCTTTTTTGTGAGTTTTGTTATAAGACAAATAACTAAGAATTCCAAAGACCCACGGTAATAACCAAGCGGAAATTCCAAATATACTCAAAATGTATCGAGCAACAATTACACCAAATTGTCCTAATAATAGTGTAGTTTCAGCCCCAGGAGATGAATGATAACTATCAGGATTGTAATCGCACAATGATGTAAAAGTTAAAATAGCAAGAATTGCATATGTAAAACTTTGTAAAAGTTGTTTTTGTGGTGATGCTTTTTGAATGGACAGCTTCTTTTCAGTCATTGCCTTTGTCATTCAATCCCTTAGCATAGATTTCTGTTAAAGTTTTCATTTCACACCACATAGAAATTATAAAATAGAACTTTATGGTTATTTTCAAGTTTGAACCTCTTTATAAAATCAGGCCATGGGGTGGCACATATATCAAAAATCAGTTCAACAGGAAAATTGAACTACAATCTTCCCGAATAGGGGAATCTTGGGAAATTGTAGATAGACCTAGAGATCAATCATTTGTAAGTACTGGCAATCATAAAGGATGTTCCCTGAGACAAATCATTTTAAACGATTGCCATGGCATCATGGGACCAAATTGGGACCCAAACGCCGCATTTCCCATTCTAGTAAAATGGTTAGATTGCAAAGAAAGGCTAAGCTTGCAGGTACACCCTCCCGAGGAGATTGCCAAACAACTTGGCGGACAACCGAAAACTGAAAACTGGTATATTGCTAACTCTACTGAAAAAGCAGGATTATTTATTGGGTTTAAAAAACCTACAGACAAAAAAATATTTCGAAAGGCTCTCCAGAATAATATGGCTGAATCTCTTTGTTTCAGAACAAATTCATGCAAGGGAGACTCAATTTTAGTTGAAAGTGGAAGAATTCACGCAATTGATAAGGGAAATTTAATTTTAGAAATTCAACAAAATTCTGATACTACATACAGAGTTTACGACTGGGGTAGAGTTGACCTAAATAACAAGCCAAGAAAACTACATTTGGAACAATCACTCCAAAGTATTAATTTTAAAGACACAAAACCACGAATAATTAAACACACAAATGATCTTGAACAAATAGAATTAGCAAATTGTGAGAATTTCAGAATCATAAAACATAATTTGAAAAAAGGTAGTAAATTCTTAATCAAAAAAGAAAACATTGAATGTGTTCTGTTGCACCTAATTGAAGGACATTTAAAAATTGACGACGCTTACATTCATAAGGGAGAACAAATTATGTCTCCCTACTTTTCTGCATGTGAACTGACAATTTTAGAGGATTCCATCCTTCTCGTAACGGATCATTTTGTAAATCAACAAAATTTAGACTGCACTCTTTCCCATTGACCCCAAGAGTTATTAAAGTTTTTTTGATCTGTTATTTTAATGAATTTTAATTATGGAAGACAACACTGACGAAAAAGAAAATAAAGAAATTTATTCAGAAGATGAACAAGAGACATCAGAATCTAATCAAAATGACAAATGTCATGAAGAAGAGACGAAAGACAGATTAGAAACAAAATTAAATGAAGCTTACGGTAAACAAGATGATCTTCAGAATAAATATTTAAGGGTTCACGCCGATTTAGAAAATATTAAAAAAAGATCAATCAAGGAACGTGAAGATGCAGTACAGAGAACGAGATCACAAATAATTGGTGACCTTCTTCCTATTATTGATTCATTTAAAATGGGGCTCGCAGAAGCATCCAAACACGAAAGTGCTAAAACTTATGTTGAAGGATTCTCGATGGCGATGAACTTGATGCACACAACACTTAATGAATACGGGCTTCATGTTGTCGAATCTACGAATAAACCGTTTGACCCTAAGATTCATGATGCAATAAGTTATGAAAATGACGACATCATAGGAGAAGGCATTGTAATTAGAACGATTAGGGAAGGATACAAACTGGGTGACAAATTATTGCGCCCAGCAAGCGTTATTTTATCTAAGGGCAAAAAAGAAGAGAACTAAAATATGTCTGATAAAGATTATTACGAAATTCTTGGCGTTGATAGAAATGCTAGTGATTCTGAAATTAAAAAAGCATATAGAAAACTCGCGGTTAAATACCACCCTGATAAGAACCCTGGTGATAATTCCGCTGAAGAAAAGTTTAAAGAAATTTCTTCCGCCTTTGAAATTTTAAAAGATCCTGACAAAAGAAGGAAATATGATCAATTCGGTCATGATGCTTTTCGCAGTGGCCATAGCGGAGGTCAAGGGGTTGACCCGTTTGATCTTTTTAGAGACGCGTTTGGCGGTGGTGGAGGGAGTGGTGGATTCGGTAGTATTTTTGAAGATTTTTTTGGTGGGGGTTCTTCTCAAAGTGTGAATGAAGGGTCAAGGGGATCGGATTTAAGGGTTAGTGTGGAAATATCTCTCGAACAAGCTTCCAAGGGTGTCGAAAAAGAAATCAAATACCAACGCCATGCACCTTGTAAACCATGCTCAGGAACCGGTGCAAAAACAGGATCCGGTAAATCTATGTGCTCAACCTGTGGTGGCATTGGTCAAGTTGCATCGAACCAAGGTTTTATAAGCATCCGAAGAACATGCCCAACATGTAAAGGAAATGGAGTAACGATTGAAAACCCATGTCAAAACTGTAAAGGCGATGGTAGAGTAAAATCACCAGCGAATGTAAAAGTAAATATTCCGCCAGGAGTGAGTGATGGAAATCGTCTTTGTTCTAGAGGGCGTGGTGATGCTGGATCCACGGGTGGTTCATCTGGGGATCTCTATGTAGATGTAAGAATTAAGAAACACGATAAATTTGATCGTGATGAAGATGATCTTTTCCATGATATATTAATTCCATTCACGCTTGCAACTTTAGGTGGCATGGTTCAAGTACCGACCCTTGATGGAAAAGTTTCATTAAAAATTCCAAGCGGTACACAAGCTAATAAGACTTTCAGAATCAAAGATAAAGGGATGCCCAATTTACGCTCTCCTTCCCGTAATGGTGACCTATATGCAAGAATTATCATTCATATTCCCAAAAAACTCACAAAGGAACAAAAAGAAAAACTTATCGAATTTGCTAAAGCTTCAGGTGAGGAAGATTTACAAGCAGATGAAGGATTCTTAGAAAAGGCAAAAAGACTTTTTGACTAAAATATTGGATAAAAATACAGAAATTATTAATTGCGTTTCTTCTTTAGATGAAGCGATAAAATTTAGACATAAAGCTATTAGAGATAAAAAGACATTTGTGGTTACGAATGGCTGTTTTGATTTATTGCATAGCGGACATGTTTTTTCACTTAAGCAAGCAAGTACTTTAGGGGATTATCTTTGGGTTTTAATAAATTCGGACTCAAGTGTTAAAAAGTTGAAAGGTGACAAGAGACCGATTATTTCAGAATTGGACAGAGCATATATTTTGAGTAATTTATCATGTGTTTCTGGGGTTACATTATTTAATAACGAAAGATTGGATGAAGAAATTATTGCCCTTGAACCTGACATTTATGTAAAAGCAGGAGATTACAATGCAAACTCAATAGACAAACATGAACTCAACGCATTACTAAAGGTAAAATCTCAAATTAAATTCGTATCTTTCTTGCCTGAAAGAAACACTTCCTCTCTAATAAGAGATATAATTTATAAACATAGTTAGTTGTTTAATGAGAATTGTCATTTTAGGATCAGGTACAGGTTCAAATGCAGAAGCGATATTAAAATCTTCTGCAGAAGGACAACTAGACGGGACTGAGGTTGTTGGAGTTTTTTCTGATGTGGAAGATTCAAATATTCTTAAACATTCTAAAGTTTATAATGTACCAGCAATTTATCTAGATCCAGGAAGTCAAAATTCTATAATTACACAAGAACTAGAAGAAAATTGGATTCAAGAAATTAAATCCTTGAATCCTGACTTGATCGTGTTGGCTGGGTTTATGAGAATTCTATCAAAAAAGATTTTGTTAGAATTTAATTATAAAGTAATAAATCTACACCCAAGTCTACTTCCAAGTTTTCCAGGATTACACTCCATTGAAAAAGCGTTTAATAAAAAAGTGAAAATTACAGGTTGTACAGTTCACTGGGTAAACGAAGAGATTGACGAAGGTGAAATTATTGCACAAGTCCCTGTGAGGATTATGAATAGTGATGATCTTGAACTTGTTAAACAAAAGGTACACGCCGCTGAACATATGCTTTTGCCGTGGGTAATTAGAGATTTAGCAAACGGTACAATTTCATTCCTTAAATGATAAAGATATTTGGGGGCCTACAGGATAACTTATTGGATTTAATTGAGGAGATTCTTTATGAAATTGCCCCACATAACTGGATAATAAATTATAGCCACATAAGCAAAGTTACACTGCTAGAAGGATATTTTAAAACAGAAAGAGAAGCTGATAGAGAACTCAAAAAATTGAGTGATCTAACAAGAAGAAAATTTTCAGACACCTTTTCTAAAATAACAATTCATGATGAAGACTGGAAAAATTCTTATAAAAAACATTTTAAACCATGGAAAATAGATAAGTTCCACTGGATACCTATTTGGTGTAAAGAAACTTATTCAGTACCCAAAGATGATTTAAAGATTTTTTTAGACCCAGGAATGGCATTTGGTACAGGAAGTCACGAAACAACTAAATTGTGCCTAGAAATGCTTGTCTCAATTAACAAACATCTTAGTTGTGACGAGAAACAGACATTTATTGATGTGGGAACTGGCTCAGGAATCCTTGCATTAACTGCAAGTGAACTGGGGTTTAAAAAAATATGGGCAGTAGATAACGATGAAATTGCTCTTAAAGTTTCAAAAGTAAACGCTGATATGAATTCCATTGATAATATTAAATATATTTCATCTGACATACAAAATCTTGATGATACACAAAAGTACGGGTTTATTGTTGCAAACATACAAGCAGATATCCTGAAGAAAAATGCCCACCAACTTATTAAACTTATGGATACCGGGGGTTACCTATTATTGTCCGGTATTTTAGTATCAGAAAATGATACTATACACACTCATTATGAAGAAGTTTTTAAGTCTTTGAATAAACAATTTATATCGAAAAAAAGGACTATGAATGAATGGTCACTATCAGAATTTCAACTTGTAAGAAATTAAGACTGATTTTATTTAAGTAATATAAAAACTACTACAATTAACCACCAAGATAAGTAAGTGCTCTTGGAATTGGTAGTGTGTAAAATGCAAATCGATCAATCCCTAAAGATGATATTTTATCTTCAACTGTATTTCTTAAATCATTAACACTGTTTGGTCCAACTGAAGTATATACAAGTGCCCATTCCTCATTTTGTTGTTGATCACTATCAGCGTCGATCATTACCCCAAAATTAGTACTTACTCCTGGTGCTCCTGAATCAAGAACAGCATCATATACTTCAGAATAATTGTCGCGAGGAACAATACAATAAATTCCAACTAAATCTTTAAGATATGTAGTTTTAAGTGATTTACTCTTTGAAGAATCGATTGATTGTCTCCATTCTTTATCGCCTTTAAGGTCATCTAATGCTGCAATAATCTGTTCCATATTAGCACCATGTGCAGAAGAAGAAACAGTACTGGATACATTAATTAATCCTGAATTTACTGGAATGGAGTACATGAAACCTCTACCCGGTTCAGTAATCCTGCCAGCACGAGCCATATCAGCAAAAATTGCATCTGAATCAGACTTATCAACCACACACCATACAAATTCCTTTTCAGGACCTTTAGTTATCCTAAGTAATGGTATTTTGTCACGTATACCACCTCCCTCGCCAAATGTTACAGTTGGTCCAGGTGCTCCATTTTGAAGTGCAGCCTTTGCAATGTCATCAGCTACTCCAATTTCACAAATACAACAAATAGCTTCAAGGTTAGCTGATTGATTTGCGGGATTATCACCATTGACAGAATCAACATTCGATGGAAAGTTTTGAGAAAAGTGTGCATCATTACAAGATATTGTAAATACCGCACCGCTACCGACTTTGTCTAAGTTACCAACCGCTATCGCCCTATCAGTAATCTGATCAATCTTCGAATTTGGAACTAAAGCTTGCAATAGTTGTTGCTCAGGTGCAGGAGGTGGAAACATTCTTTGCAAAAGTCCCCCCTCATTAAGTACTGAACCACGAGCACTAATTTGAACTATCCCCTTGGCTCCTTCTTCTGCTATCGCTGTAGAGACAACCCCGACTGATTCCTTCGGTAAAATCAAAGTCAATAAGGACACGCTGTTACTTATAGTAAGTTTACTCATTTTATGCAGCCTCCATTTTGTTGTCCATATTATCCGTGGATTTAGGTTTTTTCCTAACAAGTAGTCCAACTGTCAATACAGTGATAATAGGCCCTACAGATGCCAAGGAAAGAACCCCAAAACCATCAATAGCACCTGTTTTTGCCCCAATTCCTAATCCCATGGCTAAAACTAAAGGAACTGTTATTGGCCCAGTAGTTACACCTGCACTATCCCAGCCAAAATTAACAAAATCTTCGCTTGAGAAAAAAGTTAAGATGAGTAAAAACGCATAGGGAGGAATTAATAGATACCATAGTTCAAGATTAAATGCAATTTTAGCGACACCAGTAGCAATTCCAAGAGCCACTCCAGTTGCAACAGCCTGCATAAGCAAATTTTTCTTAAAGGCTCCAACGGTTATTTTTTCTACTGTAGAACCAAGTGCATTCAAGGCTGGTTCAGCTAGCGTAGCTCCATACCCTAGAATAAAACCAAAAAGAATTGCCAAACATTTTCCAGCGGTTGATGACTTAAATAGTGGGTCAACAAAACCTTCGCTTTGCCAAGGTTGAATAGATGTGAAACTCGAAACAACATTTCCTCCTAACTGTTCACCTAGTGGAGTTAAGCCCAGTGCAATACCAAGATTAAAAAGGCACATACCGATAACAGCACAAGAAATACCGATAAAAAGCTCATCAAGATATTTAGGCCTTTGCCTTAAGCCACCCATGAGTACTAAAAGTAAAATTGAACAAAGCGGTACAATTGCCCATATAGCTCCTTCCAAGGCACCTCTGTCTTGGTCTGGACCATCTAGCTCACCATTAGTCTTACTGTAATCAATAGTACCCTCTGGGTTAATACTGTAAAAGTCTTCGCCATTGTCTAAAACCCCATTACCATTTTTATCTTCTTCTGGCTTGAAAGTATTAGGGAAAAAGTCAAAATTATTAGTAAATGATTCAGCAATATCCGCTTCTTCATCCCAGACACCATCTGGAGCCTTAAAGCCCTCTCTAACTAGATATGTCTTAGCTCCCTGTACCTCAACATTTTCGCGTGAATCTGTTGAGTTCTTGTCTAATGCAATTGGTACAATAATACCTTCGGAAATCCTTGTTTTAAGAGAATATCCTTCCGGGAGTTTGTGGTTTTCATCGAGATATTTACCTACTTCCTTTCTTTCGTTTGAGGATAATGACCAAGCTAATTCAGTCTCTCCGATACCCACGGAATCAGCAATTCTTTCTGCAGCAACAATATCACCATACTTCTGCAAATCTTTGGGGTAATTTTTCCCGTATTCACCTGCTTTAAAATGCCAATCCTCGGTAGAATTCTTAGCCATGTAGTAGTTATCTGTTTCGAAGAGATAATTTGCATAGCACATTACTGCCAAAATCGGAAAGAGAGATGCCAAGGTTACGACTCCAAAACCAGTATTGCTAGAACCACCAGTTGAAACTATTCTGCAAACTCCAATTCCCAAAGCTAGCACTAATGGCACTGTAACAGGGCCAGTGGTTACAGCTCCACAATCCCACGCAAGTCCGAGTACATGCCTTAGCCTGTCATCTGAAAATTGCATATACAATGTAATGCAGGACAATATGATAACACCGGCGTAAATAAAAGGCTTTAAAGACCAGCCTTTATAAAAACGAAGAACACCAAGAAGAACTGCTATACCTACTCCTACCCCAACACAATTTACAAGCATCGCTGCACCTGTATTCAGGATAGTCCAAAGTAATGGTGCGGCTGTTGGGTCTACGCCAGCACCAGCAGCCCGAAGTACCCCAATTGCCGGTTCAGCAAAAGTCGCAAATGCCCCCAAGACGAATCCAAAAGCTAAACTTGCGGGAAGGCAAGGAATTCCAAGAATTTTCTTTCTAGGCAGTGTTGATCCTAAAGTTTCTCCTAGTGGCATCAGTCCAAGCCTTAAACCTTCCATAAAGAAGGCAAGTCCTACGATAACTATCAATATACCGACTGCTATCATTAGTGAATAAACTATTGGAAGACCTAGAACTAAAATTTGGAATACCACCAAATACATTATGATGAACCAAACACATTGAATTTGTTCGACAACTTTGTCTTTGGCAAAAGATAAAAGAATACTTAATTTCTGCTGCAAAGATAATTGCAACTTACTTTGGTCAGAGGATTGTTCTGTTGCCATAATAATTTTGGATATGAGTAAAGATTAACTAAACTTAATGACTCTAAAAGATAGATTAACCGCTTTTTGGCAAACTTAAAATCATAGAAGTGTCACAAGCTCCAAGAGCAATTCGCCAGAGTTAGGGATATTTTGTTGTTACCTGAGTTCAATGTGACTGGTACGCTCCAAGTAACCCCGACCTTTCCTAATGCAGCTGTACCGATAACAAAATATTTCCCAGCTTTTAAACCATTAATTGAAGCAGATCCGTTTACATCAGTTCTTATTCTCTTACCATCCCCATTGTCTTCAAAATCTAAAAGAAGCGATCGTATTTTTTTATGAACATCTGGAAATAAAAAAGCATTTTTTCTAGATCTAGCCCAAAGTTCGGCGTAGGTGTCGATTCCTGAATAATCATTCAATTCAATACCACCTTTTCTAATAATATGCTCCAAATTATAAGGAAGAATAAAGAATTCAGTGTAAAAAGCTTCTTTACTTTTACCATTAAGTGATGTGACTACCGCTTCAAATTGAAAGTTACAATTGCCATTTAATTGATTGTAATTTGGAGAAATTAAAAGTTTAGTCGTTGGATTAATTTGCGAAACTCGGGGTAAGAGGTCGCCATTAGAAATTTTGGGTACCGACTCGAGTTGACTGATCCTTCCCTCCAATGAATCGTTTCTGTATCTAAGGCTTTTCAACTCTTCCGACTTCAAAGCCAAATTATTTTTAAGTTTCTTAACTTCTGATTTTAATATGCCTAAATTCGTGTTGGATGATCCAACATCCGGAAGATTGTTTGAATTATTGTTAGCTCCCTCGCCTTTGATTCTCTTGATTTCAGAAATTAGTTCGTCGTTCAAAAGGGAGAGCGATGCAATTGTTTGATCTTTTTTATGATTTATGATTCTTAAATCCTCAATAGATTTTTTGTGCTCTAAAGAATTTACCTCTAAATTTTTAAATGCAGTTTCAGCTTCTAAATCTTTTGATTTAATTTTTTGGCTTGGTGTTGTGGTCACAGGTTCGATGGGTAAAAGTTTTTCATCATAATTTAAAACTCCAGTGACATCTGAAGTCTTAACCTCAGTTCCCAAACTTAGAAGATTCTCAAAATCCAAATCTGGATCAATGTTTTTATCAATTTGTAAAATTTGATTCAAATCTGTAATCTCATCGGAAGCATCATCCTTGATTTTACTATCTATCGAAATCTCATCATGGGGTTCACTAGAGCAAGAAACACAATAACAGAAAATAAGTAAATGTAATGCTAAATAGATTGTTTTCATTAATTAATAATATTAAAGACTAAACAGTGGTTTTTATGCAAAATCTCAGACCACATCTTTGCAAGCATAATTAATTGAAAAAAATCTTATTGTTTGCAAATTTACCATCTAATCTTTCTTATTATTGACCTTATGTCTCAATTATCTCAAGAAGAGGCTGAATTACTTTTTCAAGAAAATCGATTTCTTAAACAGACGATTTTCAATTTGAGAAGTGAACTAGAAAAATCGCACAACGAACAACTTTCTTCCGTGCAGTCGAAAACCTTGGAGTTTTCTAGGGAACAAAAATTCCTAAAAGAAACAATCAAAAAACAAAGGGAAGAAAAAGACAAATTTATTGCCATTAGCGAAGAAGAGAAGCAATTTCTCCAAACTTCTAAGCAACAGGTTGCCTCGCAGTTGAAGGAAACTATCCAAAATTTAAGATTCGAACTAGAATTTACTAAGGCTAAATCTCAAGAAAATATCCAAAAAGCAATTGGGCATGAAAATCAAATTAGCCAACAACTAAAGAAAAGCTTGCTTGAAATAAGAATTGCCCTTGATAAATCTGAAGCTGAAAAACAAGACATTGAACAAAATATCAAACGAAGTTCGCAACAAGAACTAGAACAGTTACGACAATCATCTTACAAGCTAAGAGAAAAAATTGAAAGAATACAAGCAGATCATGAACAAAAAGTTCAAAAAACAAAATCTGCTTCATTCAAAGAAATTGAAGACCTTAAAAAGACTATCTCAAGCCTGCGATTTGAAATAGAAAAAGCGGATAATAGTAAACTAGATGCGATTCAACAGGTTAATTCATTACACATTTCAGAAGTTGCAGCACTTAAGACTACACTTCTACTAGCTCGAGAAAAAATTGAAAGACACCAGAGCGATCAAGATGATAAATTTCAGAAAATCAATAGCACTAATGCTAAAGAAGTTAAATCATTAAAAGGAACCATTCAATCCCTTAGGGAAGAACTTGAGATAGCTAGTGGCAAAGAAGAAGCTAATGTTCAAAAAGCAGTTTCTCGAGCTCAAGACGAAATAAATCAATTAAGGACATCATTAGCACTAGCAAGAGATAATCTTGACCTCGAAAAGGCAAGAGAGGAGGATAGAATACAAAAAGCAAAAGCTACGGCACATGCAGAAATCAAATCTCTGAAATCAACAATCTACGATATTAGAGAAGAGTTAGAAAGAGTTTTAATCGATAAGGAAGAAGCCGAACAGAATGCCAAGTCTTCTGCCCAAAGTGAGATACAGCAACTTAAAAACTCCTTGTCGATGGTGCGTAATAATTTAGAACATGCGAAAGCAAGGGAAGAAGATAGAGTACAAAAAGCAACTGCAACTGCGAATACCTTAATAAGATCGCTACAAAATACTGTTTCAGAACTAAGAGAAGAGTTGGAAAGAAACCTTATGGATAAGGAAGAATCGGTACAGCAAGCAATCTCCGTCTCAAATAAAGAGATTAATCAATTAAAAAAATCACTAGTATCTATTAGAAGCAAATTTGAAGCTGTCAAACTTGACTCTGTATCCGAAGTGCAAAAAGCAGTTTCTGAAAAAGAAAGCGAAATTAGATCTCTAAAGGAATTAAGTTCAGACTTACGTACCGAACTAGATAAAGCCCAAATCAAAGAAGAGGAGAATGTTCAGCTTGCATATTCTAGCTCACTAAATGAAATCAATCAGTTAAAACTTTCTTCTCAAAGTCTACGCGAACAACTTGAACTTACAAAATCTCGGCAAGAAGATAAAATCCAAAGAACCCTTGCTAAATCCGAATCCGAAATCAACTCTCTCAAAAAGACAACAAAAAGTTTACGCGAGGAACTCGAGAAATCCCAGCAAAGGGAACAACAAATAGCACAAAAAGTTGAAGCCACTTACACAATAGAGTTAAAAACTCTAAGAGAAAGTGTAAGGTTAGCTAGGGAAAAAATGGATAAACTTGTATTTGAAAAAGAAGACGCAATACAGCTTGCAATTTCAACAAAAGAAAATGAAACCCTAATTTTAAAAAAGAATATTTCTCGACTCAGAGAAGAACTTGATCACAAGAATATTGAAAAGGAAGAAGCCTTACAAAGTGCTATCTTTACAGTTAGTAAAGAAAACGAGCATTTAAAACAATCCATTCTGTCCCTTAGAGTTCGAAATGATGAATTAAGAGTGCAAAAGGAAGATAAAACACAAAGAAACATTGCCATGGCATCAAATGAAATTAAAAATTTGAGAGAAAATGTATCGTCACTCCGAAATCAACTTGAAAAACTTGAAATTAGTAAAGGGGATGCAATTCAGCAAGCTTTGGCAACTCAACATCGAGAGATAAATCATTTCAAAAGTATGGTGAATGCCCTAAGGGATGAGATTGAGTTAAAAAAGAATTTACATGAAGAAAGTTTGCAAAAAGAAAACCAAATCAAAACCATGGAGTTTAAAGAACTTCAAGAAACAATCATAGAGCTAAGAGCCGAATTAGAGGAAACCAATGCAAGATAAAGAACAAAATAAAGAAAATCCTTCTCATCCCAAATCTAAAAGAACGGCAAGGTTTTCCGACATGCTTCTACAGGTTACGACAGACCTGGCAAAAACCAAAAGTCTGGATGAGGCACTCGAAACTCTTGTTAAGATTACCACCACCACAATTGGTGCCGAAAGAGGTACTATATTTCTTAATGACGCAGCAACTGGAGAGTTGTATTCGAGGATTGCCCAGGGTAGCTTCAGGAGAGAAATTAGAATTTTAAACACAAAAGGTGTCGCAGGTTGGGTTTTTACACAAAATAAAGGTGCCATCATCCACGATGCTTACAAAGACGACAGGTTCAATAAGGCTGTTGATGTAAGAACTGGATTTAGAACTAAAAGTATTCTATGTGCTCCATTAAGAACAGTCTCAGGAGAAGAAATCGGTGTTTCTCAAATTCTAAATAAAATAGATGGTGAATTTGAACAAGATGACCTCGACCTTCTTGAGGCTATGACAGAACAAGCAGCCATTGCTATTCAAGGAAATATCATTGTTGAACAAATTGAAGCAGCAAGGAAGCAGGAGCTCGAGTTTCTTGATGTTGTCTCTCAAGTTTCATCAGAATTGGAGCTAACTCCCCTACTCCAAAAAATTATCACTACTATTTCAACAATGCTTGATTGTGAAAGGGCTACATTATTTATCAATGACGAGAAGACCAACGAATTATATACTGAGGTCGGAGAAGGCCTCGATGAAAAATCTGTTATCAAGTTTCCTAATCATTTAGGAATCGCCGGCACTGTTTTTACTTCAGCAAAACCAGTGAATATTCCTCATGCATATGCTGACCTTCGATTCAATCCAAGTTTTGATAAACAAACTGGGTTCTTCACTAGGTCAATTCTATGCATGCCGGTTTTAAATAAAGCAGGAAAAACTATTGGAGTAAGTCAGGTTTTAAACAAAAGGGGTGGTTCTTTTAACTCTGAAGATGAAAAAAGATTGGCAGCCTTTACATCTCAAATTTCCATGGGAATTGAGAATGCAAAGCTTTTTGACGACGTCCAAAACCAGAAAAATTATTCCGAAAGCATTCTTTCTAGTATGCATGATGCAGTATTAACTCTTGACGAGCACGGAACAATTAAAACATGCAATACCGCAGGCCTAAGAATTTTTAAAGTTCCTATTTTGTCTGAAATATTGGAACAACCTGTAAAGGAATTTTTGGACGGTGAGAATTCATGGTTATTGCAAAAATTAGAAATAGTTGAAGAACAAGAAGATTTTTTGGACGCTGAATTAACAGTTGAGAATGAAAAGTTATCAGTAAACATTTCATTGATGCCGCTTTTAGGACAAAAAAATGAAAATCTTGGGACCATGTTAATGATTGAGGATATAAGTTCTGAAAAAAGAATGAAGTCGACCATGTCTAGATACATGGACCCTGAATTGGCAGACCAACTTATGGCTGCAGGTGACAGTGATGATATTATGGGCGGGAAGCAAAGTGTTGGCACAGTACTGTTTTCAGATGTCAGAAGTTTTACTACCATAACAGAGGAGCTTGGTGCACAGGGTACTGTAAAGCTATTAAACGAATATTTTACCATTATGGTAGACTGCATTACCGATGAAGGCGGAATGTTGGATAAATTTATCGGAGATGCGATGATGTGTATTTTTGGGACTCCAGTCCCGCATGAAGATGACCCCGATCGAGCAGTCAGAGCTGCAATTAGGATGATGACAGATTTGAAAGTTTTTAATGATAAGCGATCAACTGAGGGCAAAATGCCCATCGACCATGGTATGGGCATTAATACCGATGCCATTGTTTCAGGTAATATAGGTTCTCCAAAAAGAATGGATTATACAGTAATAGGTGACGGTGTAAATCTAGCGGCCCGAATTGAGAGTGCATGCAAACAATATGGTGCACATATTTTGATTAGTGAATATACGCATAAAGCCGTTAAGGCAACTTACAGAACTAGGCAGGTTGATTATGTTATTGTTAAAGGAAAAACTGAGCCAGTGGGTGTCTTAGAGGTATTGGATTTCCATGACGAGAAATCTTATCCGAACTTAGTTGATGCTCTAGGAATTTTTAATGACGGCTATAGATCTTGGAACGAAGGAAAATGGGATCAATCGATCAAACTATTTAAAAATGTGCAAAAAATAAATCCAAATGATAAAGCTGCACAACTCTATCTAGACCGATGTGATTACATGAAGAAAAATCCTCCAAAAGGAGACTGGGATGGGGTATGGGTAATGACTAGTAAGTAAAAGTAATATATGAACGCGAAAACTCATTTAGAAAAAGCTATTGCTTTAAACCCTGAGTTCGCCGAGGCATACTTTGAGCTGGGCGTGCTCCTTAAAAATGAACGAGAAATCAAAGACTCGATTAAAAACTTTCAAAAAGCGGTTTCAATAAACAGCGATTATGCTGAGGCACAATGTGAATTGGCGATAGCATTAACCCTCGACGAAGATCACGAAAATGCAAGAAATCATTTTCTTAATTCATTAGAAATAAATCCAAATTATGCCCATGCTTATTTTCATTACGCTCTATTGTTGATAAAAATCAACGACTATGAAGAAGCTAAAAATAATTTCGATAAAGTTACCGAAATTAATCAAAATTATTCCCCTGCATATTACTACAAAGCAACATTATTAACAAATGCAGACGATTACGAAGAAGCACGAAAAAATTATGAAACTGCTATAGATATCGATGAAAAATATATAGATGCCCACTATTCCATGGGAAAATTATTGTCGGGTGGGGTTGCAACGAATAAAGAAGGTTCACTCATTGACAGAACAAATCTCCCAGAAGCCAAATATCATTTCAACTGTGTTTTAAAACTCAATAAAAGTCATTCTAAAGCACATTATAATTTAGCAAAAATCCTTTCCATTGAAAAGGACTACGAATCCGCGAAAAAGCATTTATTAAAAGCCTTAGAAATAAACAAGGAATACTCCAAGGCTCATTATTTAATAGCTCATGTATACGAAGAAGGTAATGATATAGAAAAAGCACATGAACACTATATTTTATCTATAAAGTTTCACCAAGATAATGCATTAGCACATTTCCGATTAGGAGTTATACTTAGCAATAAAAAAGAATATATAAAGGCGGAAGAAAATTTAAAAAAAGCGGTTTTAATTAACCCTCTGCATGCAGAAGCCCATTTTCACCTTGCGTTGCTTTTACGAAGTGATGACGACCCAAGTCTTGCTAAAAAACATTTCTTCAAGGCTTTAGAAATAAATCCTGAATACTCAATCGCTTATTATGAATTGGCTCATCATTCAGAAAAAAATGGAGATGTAAACGAAGCAAAAATACATTTTCAAAAAGCTACAGATGTAGATCAAAATTTCGTCGAAGCCTATTTTCATTTAGCAAGAATATTAACGAGTCCTTCTGAACATGACCAAGCAATCAGGAATTATGAAACTGCACTTGAAATTAATCCTAATATGGCTGACTGTCATTATTGGTTCGCTAAACTCTTAACTTCCGGAGAAAGGCTTGCAAATGATGGTACATTACTTAAAGAACCAAAAATCAATGATGCAGAAACACATTTCAAGCGAGCAATTGAAATAAACCCGAATTACGACAAAGCTCACTACAGATTGGGTTTACTTCTTTATAATAAAAAAGACTACCTTACTGCGTTAGAGAATTTTGAGAAGGCAATTAAACTTAATCCTTCTTTTTCAAGAGCTCATTATAGCCTAGCGGTTTTACTAATGGATCAAGACGCTAAAAATATAATACAAAAAAAAGCATTAAAGCCTAAACAGAAGAAAATTCGGGCCACAGGAAAAACCGTAGCGTAAAATTTCCAACTGTAAATATTGGTCAATTGCAAAGTACTAAACAGAAGGCAATTAAGCATTTAAAAATTGCCATAGAAAATGATAAGCGGCACCTGCCATCAGTAATTGCTCTTTGCGAGATCCTGTCTCAAGATGGTAAATACGATGAAGCGGAGACAATTCTGCGAGAAACAATTGGAAACAATTGTGAATCGTCAGAATTGTATTTCAGTATTAGTAAAATATACTTAAAAATGGGCAAATTCATTGAATCTCTAAGATCAATAGATAAAGCTATAACATTAGACCCAAATAAGTCTAAACTGTACAAATTAGGAAGCGAAATACATCATGCTAATCAACAAGCGCATCTATCTATACCATATCTTGAAAAATTGATTGAGATAGATGGATTAGACGGTGAAGCTCACTTTAAACTTTCAACGCTTCTTACGGATTATAATGATATACAAAGAAGGAAGTTATTATTAGAAATCTCTACAGATCTTATGCCTAAAAATGTGCTTCCTATTATGGAACTAGCATTATTTTTAATCGATATTGCTAATGAACCCACATGTGAAAAGGTAGATAAAGAAAAATACATAAAAGAAACCGAAAAATTATTTTTACAAATTACTAAAATTAATCCCAAACTAGGTAAACCATGGTATTATCTAGGTGTATTAAACTTTAATAAAAATAAGATTAAAGAAGCCGAAGAATTTTTGTGTAAATCTTTAGAATTCGATGATAGTAAAGGTATGTCCGCATACAAATTAGGCACCATATGTCTTCAAAAAAAAATATTTCCTGCAGCAGAAAAATATTTTGAAATATCCTTAGAGCATAAGACGAAGAAAAGTAATTCGTTGTTTGAAATTGCTCTCATTCAATTAAGTAAAAAGATGCATAAAAATGCTATTCAAATTTTAGAAAAAGCAATTAAGGAAGTTACAAAAGAGGAAGTGCACTACTACACAAAATCAGAGGAATATCTTAAGCTATCTAATTTTGATTTTGCCAGAAAATACTTAAAGAAAGGCATTAATTCAAAAAGACTACATTCCAAAATTTTAGTGAAGTTATACCAAGCTAAAAAATATTTAGATTTGAACCAAAATGAGGAAAGTGAGCTTAAAAAAGCAATAGAACTAGATTCTGCAAATTATGAACCATACTTTGAGTTAGGAATGGTCTACTTAAAAGAAAAAAAATTGGAAGAAGCAAAAAGCAATTTTTCTTTAGCATGTAATAATAATTGGTCACATGCTGAATCTCACTTTAATTTAGGTCAAATTCTTTCTAAAAGTAAGGATGGTGAAAGTGCCATTATGCATTTCCAAATTGTTCTTGATTTAAATAAATCTCACAAGATGGCCGCTAAACTATTAAAAAAATGTTTAGCAACTAACTAGTATCTTTTCTTTCTGCTAAAAATGCAAAAGGTATACTTAAAAAGTAAAGAATTCCAACAGAGAATAGAAATATCCAAGTCTCCTTCATAAAAATAGATACGCCAAGGCACACAAAAATTAATACTAAAAGTGCTCTATTTGAAGCAATATTGAACCTAACATTTCTAAATGAAAATGTAGGAAAACGTGAGACCATTAACAATGAAATCAAAATAACCCATAAAACTACAAATAATGGGTAGGATGAGATAACTGAACTTATGTCAAAACGACTAAGAATAAAATCTAAACCAAGTGGCATCAAAACAAGACCTGCTGCTGCAGGAGCAGGCACTCCTAGAAAGTAACTTTTACTCTCCTTTTCCATCGGTTTACCCAAATGCATTACATTAAATCTCGCCAACCTAAATGCATTACAGGCAGAGTAAAATAAAAATGGGATCCAATACCACTCAAGCAAATATTCTTGATTAGTTAAAATCAAAGGTTCTCGAATCCATAAATATGTAATAATGGCGGGTGAAACTCCAAAGCTAATTGTATCAGCCAAACTATCAAGCTCAGCGCCGAAGGGTGAAAAAGCCTTGAGAAGTCTTGCCGAAAGTCCATCAATCATGTCAAAACAAGCAGCTACTAAGATACAAAAAACAGCATTTTGCCAATTACCATCAAGAGCGAACCTAATTCCTGTTAAACCAGAACATAAACCAACGGTCGTAAAAATATTAGGAAGTAATTTGGGTAAAGAAATTTTTTGATTTATTTTTTTACTCATTTCAGTGTTGAAATACCTTTAAAAGTCCTACGTGGAGGAGTTAATTCTGCTCCATAAGACCTGTTCAAAATTCTAATCCAATGTTCTTCCTGTTTTTCGTATGGATTACTTATTCCAGAAGAAATACAATTGTGAGAATCAGTAAAAAAAATAAAGAAATGATTATCATCAATACTTTCAGACAAATCACTGGTAAGATCAAAAATATTACTATTTAAAATCTCTCTTAAAATAGGTTCGTTATAGTTACATTCAGAAATTGATATTTCTACTCCTAGTTTTATATCACAATCGAGTTCACCAGTTTTAGTTTCAAGAATATGTCGTCTTATAGATTTTAAGAATCTAGTTACACTAATGAAAATTCTTTCCCCAGATGAATGAATATCAACTATTGTTTCTGTTCCATCTATCGGGAAACGAGACAACCGAAAAGAAAAATTCTTAGAATTTGGTTCTGGCAAAACTAATGCAGAAGAGAGACTCGAAGCTTGACGCTCGATCTCATGTGAGAAAGATAAAAGTGGTTCGTTCAACAAAACAATAAAGCAACTTGAATGCCAAATGAAACCAATATCATTTCTCATGCCTAAGTACTCATTAATATTTGCACTTTTATTTATCATTTCCTGTAATAAAAAATGGGATCCTGATCAGCAATTTATCGAACAATCAGAAAAAATTCGCCTAGAACATCAAAGTTATCAAACTCAACTGCAACAAGACGCGATAAAGAATTTGAGAGATTTTGAAAGTGAAATTCTTTTGAAAGTCAGAAGCGGATTATCTATTCAACAGTTCAATCAGTTAATTGGTTATAAATATTCCATTTTAGCTCAAAACACTACAATCGGAAAGCGTTGGGAAAGAAGGATCTATAAATGGGACGAAATTATTGAATCCAAGTGGAGTAACCATTCGTTGGAATACAAAGAATGCGAGAAAAATCGTGAGTTCTTCATTATTACCACAAATGATGTGAGTATAATTGCTGTTGAATACTTGTAATTTAATCTCCTGAAATTAGTGATCTTTCAAAAGTCACTAAAAGCTTTGTAACAGCACCTTCACTTTTCATAGATGGCAAGATTGAGATAACTTTCCATTGTTCTTTCCCATATTTATTACATGTAATATTCAAGAGATCAGCTATTTTACCACTAATATCATCACCTTTTACCCTAATACCATCTGGTGAAATGGTTATTGTTTTATATTCGAATGACGCAACTTCCTTATAATTTACTTCTATCATTTTCAGAATACTTTAGAAAATTTAACCAAGATAGTATATGAGGGCTGAAAGCTACTGAGTCTATGTCTGGTTATTAAAGGAAACTTCTTCTCCTTTATCTTTGCCATAGTACTTATTGTAATACTTGTAACGAAAATAACCATAACCATAGTATCCTGAATAGTAATATCCTGGAGTTTTCTTTTGTGGCAAATCATTCAATACTACACCAAGAACATTCACCCCAGTCGCTTCGAGATTTTCTACAAGATTCTTAGCAACTTTTCTCGAAACCTTACCATAGCGTGTGACAAAAAGGACTTCGTCGACTTTTCTCGCTATTGCTAAAGAATCAGGGAATAAACCAATTGGAGGACTATCAACGATAATGACATCATATTGTTTTCGCAGCTCTGCATGAACAACATCAAATTCTTTCTGTTCAAGCATTTCAGTTGCCGCACGAGTCTTACCACCAGATGGTAAAATAAATAAGTTGGGGTGAATTTCCTTTGCAGTTTCGGCTAATGAATCCCCAATCGTATCTTGGCTAGTTAAAACCTCATTAACAAGTGAAACTAAACCTCTTTTGTTATCCAAATCACAAAATTTATGTAAGCCGGGTCGTCTTAGATCAAAGTCAACTAGAATTGTTTTACGACCATGGTTGGCACAACTGTATGCAAGGTTAGCCGAAATTAAACTTTTACCCTCACTTGGAATAGCAGAGGTGATAAGAATAGTTTTAGGATAGTCGGTATGGGAATTCATTTGAATTCTACTGTACATACTTCTAAAGGATTCGGTTAACCCATCATCTAAATCATTACCCACTATTAATGGCCTTTGGATTTCATCCACTTCTGAAATCTTAGGAATGCCGGCAATCAAATCCTTACCAATGAAGACTTCAACATCAAATGGGGATTTAACTCGGTTATCAACAAATTCTAAACAAATTGGAATCGCAAGAAAAAGTCCAAAAAAGATATACATTCCAGTATTTCTAATATTGGCTTTATTTGGAGTAAATGGACTGCCAGGCAAAAATGCGAATTGTTCTTTGTGTAATGGTTCTTCTTGTTCAGAAGGTAAAGCTTGCTCAATACGCACCTCATTCAATCTTCTTTGAATTTGATCTGTACTTCCCCGCACGACGGTAAGTTCTCGACTTTTGTTAGTCAACCATTCTTCTATATCGCTTAACTTCATTGAGTCTGATTGAACCTTTCCCATAGCTTGCTGAAATTCTTGCTCCTGTGCAATAAGTTGAAGCCGTTTATCCTTTAAATCCTCAATTGCCAAGGTCACCTCAGTTATCAAAGAATTCTTAACCTCATGTACCTGTCTAGCATTCTTCAACATCTCCGGATGTCTCTCTAAATAACCAGGGGAACCTTCAGCATATCGTTTTCGAGCTTTTTCCAAATCATATAGTGTCTTTCTTAGATTCGGAACACTCCCAAAGTTCTCAATCGCGTCAATTTCAAAAAAGTCTTTTATTAATGCAATATCATTGTCTATATCGTTAGATCTACTAGAATTCGCTCTAGTTCCAATTCTAGCTTGAATTTGCAAAACTTGACGCAATAGAGAATCAATTTTTATTTGTTCTAATTTTGAAGAGGTGATTTCTGATGAATATTGACTTTTCCGGACTGAGGTATCTTTTTTTTCATCCTCAATAAATGGGAGTCCAAGCTCTTTCTTATAAGCCGACATTTCCTCCGATAGTTTAGACTCCTTTGTAATGCTTTGAGATAACAAATTTTCTAATAAATTTCGAACGGACTCAACCTGTTGGCTTTTACGACTTTTATGTAACTTTTCATATTCAGCCTGTACAACATCTGCCACAAGCATTGCTCCTTTTGCACTCCTCGAAGTAGATGAGATTGTAAATCTTGGTCTTCCATCCGATGGCGGAGAAACTGATATTGAATAAGATATTGTAGCGTCAATCCCAACAGGGATCCCCTCCCTTAAATATGGTGCCAACATAATAGATTTAGATTCAGGATTATCGGCAATTCTCTGAACAACGCTTGCACGAAGTTCCTGACTATTCAAACCTTCCCGATGCTTTGCTACTAAACCCTGAACTTGGGTATCCCTATCTACCTTCTGTAAATTCAAAACAGCCGGAGGTGGAATTAATCTGAAAGAAGATGAAGATTGAAAAAATTCCGTGTCTTGAAATTTCACGTAAACATATCCAAGTGAAAATGGTAAAGCGAGTGCGATAGAAAGGAGCCATCTATCTCTGATTACAAGAAAGAATTCAGAAATCCCCTTCGTTCTACTCTTCGTGCCGCCAGAGCTAGATTGATCAATATTATCAAAGTCCTCTTCCATTATATTAACCTTTCGGGAACTTCAATTCGGTCACCGGGGTATATCCAAAATCGTTTTGATGAACCAGAAATCAATGACCCTGTGCTTAAAGCTTCTACATTAACTTCATAAGTTTTTGAATCTTTTAACTCTCCCTTTTCATTGTAAAAAGTTCGAGTAACAAAAACTTTACTTTTTTTTGCAATATCGGTAAAACCCCCAGCTCTTGCAATAACTTCAACAATATTCATAGCTTCAACTTCAGGAGGAAAAATATAGGGGCCTTTCTTATTAACTGAACCAGATAAAAATATCACACGATCTGAATATTTTAAAACATAGACTCGGACTACTGGATTTTTATAAATTAGTTCTTGTCGATATTGTGAAATTAGTAATTGCTCAATTTCCTTTGCACTAGATCCTGCAAGTTTGAGCTCTGGTAAATATGCCGGTCTACCTTTACCTTCGTTATTTATTTGAACTTCAACTGTAGCACTAGATTCTCCTTGAACAGATATTCTAATACTATCGCCAGACCGCAATTTATATCCCAACGGGTCTTTTAAAATCGATGGATCACTGTTATACCTCGATTGAGCATGTAAAAAATTACCATCATGATAAAAAACAATCAGAATCGCACATAGAGCTAATCGTTTAATTAGCATCATAAATTTAAAATCTGCCGGTTATATCTGCATGCAACACATGCCTACCGTAATTTTCCATCGAACGATCAACAAATGAGTAGTCATAGCCAGTAGTTGCTGAAATTCTATTAGAAAATTGTTTCATCAAATTGAACCCTAAACCATATTGATTTAATGATGAAGAATCTCTAGCAGTAGAGCCAGAAGGCGGATAGGTATATTTAACATTACCTGCAGAAAGATAGACCTGTGCACTAAGATCTTCCAATAAACGATGATTTGCACTAGCACGACCCATTGTGCTAAATGTAGAAAAACCTTGTGCTGATGGAGAGAACGATCGATCTAGATTAAACCCAAATGATGTTTTAGAATTTAATTTCCAATTCACACCAATTGAAGTAATTAAATTATCTTGTTTTGAGACAAATTCATTGTCAAAATTTTGAACAGAATATCCAAGTTTAGCGTTTCCAGATAGTTTAGATGAATAGTCTCCTTGTGCACCAAAGGATATGGAGTGAGAGCTACTATCAGTTAAAGTAGCTGAACCTCTTTGATCATCCTTCGTCCTCGAGAAGGTATAGTCCGTGTAGAAATCCAATTTCTCTGAATAAATATAATAAGCTTGTGCAGAAAGTGGTAGAGTAGAAATATCCTGATAAACTCGGGTTTGGGTCGAACCACTTTGATAATGTTTTAAATTGTAGGATGTACCTCCCCCAACACCGAACTTTGGGCTATGATTATATCGTACATTAGCACCAGCTACGAAATAAGTGTACGAGATAAGATCTTGCTCTAGAATGCTAGCACCCACACTTTGCCCTAAATCAAAGGTGGCGTCGAAACGAATTTTGGCATTATTGGAAACTCTTTTATTTTTTGATAAAGTTTCATCAAAATCAATAGAAAATGTCGTAATAGGTTGTGTGTAGCTTTTATCTTTGTTTTTAATATATTGAACTAAATTTACTCCAGCAGTTCCAGAGAATGAAAACCATTTTAATTTTTTCGAAAAATGCAAGGCCGGAGAAAAGCTAATTATAAAATCGTCTTCACTTTTAAGCTCGTCTGCTACTATCAGCGAACTACTTGATGATTTCGCTCCCTGAAAAGAAGCGGAAGAAATTCCAAATACACGAGAATCATATTCTCCGCGTAGTGTAATTGAAGCATCTACATTGCCTAGTCTTCCTTCAACCAAAGCGTTAGCAGGAATGCAAGAAATGCCTAGAAATGAAAATAATAAAAAGGTATTATTAAAAATCTTAGAAATACGAAGTAGTTTCACTTTGTAAAATTATCTATCTGAATCAAATATTGTCATATTGTCAATATATTCATATTTTGAATTTTTTTTGTAAATCCATTTAGAACTTTTGAATAAATTAACTACAAAAGTGCTTATTGTTTTGCTCGTAGTTGTTTCTTGGGCAAAGGCAGGGTTAGCGGGCAATTGGATTCTTTACACAATTAATTTATTTATCCTCGCTTCATTGCTATTCTTATTTGTTAGCAAAGAAAATATTCGTCTTCGTCTTCTCCTGATTTTGCCGATAGCCCTTATTTGTTTACTATTTTCGCTTTCTTACACAAATCCGTCATTTACAGTCATTAACAATTCTGGGTGGGCAAAATTGAATATTGATAAATATTTTACTCACGAAACTGACATTGAGAAAATAATTATGGTTTCTGAAATCTTTAAAGATATTAAGATTTTATCTAAGAAGAAACCAGAACTTGCTCATGCGATCTTTTGGGACTTTAAAAAACGTTTTTTTGATAAATATCCTAATCACAAAGGCCCGATGGCTAAATTGATTCTTGAATACGATAAAATTATTCAACTAAAAGCAAATAGGTTGATTCCATCATCAGCATTGAGCAACAAAGGTTTATTAATTGAATTTATTAATAAAATTTCTCAAACATTAATAGGAATTATACTATTCTTATGCATTAATAACAGAAAAATTATAAGAAATATCTTTTTAATTATTTCTATTAATATTGGTGTTCTTGCAATCGTAGGTGTTTTTCAAAAATTAAATTATGCACCTTCTGATGAACAATTAGAAATATTCGGTATATGGAATACTCCTGAACCTCGATATTTTTTTTCCAGTTTCACTTACAAAAATCATTGGTCTGCTTTTGCACTAATGGGATTATGTACAAGCTTAGGACTTCTAGTTGATAGTTATAGAAGGTATGGAAAATCATTTACTAAAAAAACCTCAAACCTTCTCTTGTTTCTATCCGTGCTCTCCATCGTTATCTCAATTCCCCTATCAGGTTCACGTTCAGGTACAATTTTAATGATTCTTTCATTCATTTTACTTTCATTTATGACCTTATCCTTTTTCAGCATTTTTTCATTAAAATTATTATGTATTTTTTCTTTTAGCATATTTATGGGAGCTTTTGTATTGTATAGTTTTGTCAGTAAAATAAATGAAGAAACGATCAATGAAATGACGAGCAACTTCAAAGCTCAATACGATGAAATATCTAACGGGAAACTACCTCTCAGAATGTTGTTATGGAAGGATTTATTAGAACAAATTCAAAGCCGACCTGTATATGGTTTTGGGTTTAATTCATACAAAACTATCAACCCAATCTATCAATCCCTTGAAGTAAGAAACATGAGAAGAATTGGACTCAAGGCAGCACACCAAAAATATACTCCTCTGGTAGGTACTGCTCATAATGATTGGCTTGAAAAAATATCTGAATTTGGATTGGTTGGTTTATTGATTGTTTGTCCATATTTATATTTTATTTTCATTCAGTTCTTTAAAACTAACTCCCTACTTTCTAAATTTGGCCTATTTGGAGCTATTATTTTTTTAATTTATTCGTTTGGTGATTTCCCTAGCCAAACACCGGCATGCCTGATGCTATTTTCAACTCTTGTTGGACTAGCGTTAAAATACGGATATGTATCACCAAAAAAGGTATTGGCGTAATAGTGTTGAATTTTGAAGATTCTGATTGTAGATTTGTGAATCTTCCGTCTTCACATGCCCAATCCACTATCATTTAAGATCGCACATTCACTGTCATTGATTTCAGTTTCGATGTGCTTATTAGCTTTTAATATTTCGGCTAATATTGATAAAACCCTTGTTGAATCAACATTACTGATCAACCTCCAGGAATTTCCAAGATCGAAAATTGATAAATCTAATCAAAACAACAGAAGACTTAGCAATGGAGCAAGTACCTCAATACAAGATGCTGTAGATTCGAACCAAACTGCACTTTCTGAAATAACGCCCTTAACCATCTCTCTTCAAAACACTTTTTCCACCTTCAATGACGAAAACCTATTGGAAGCATTAGAATATGCAATTAGTTACCTTGCTCTAAATAAAACTAATTTCAATCTCACAGATTCAGATATTTTATCTGGCATTAAATCTTCAATTATAGCTTATCTCAAAACTTCCGAAGCTAATAACGAAAACTTAGAAAGTGCTGTCAGTAAACTTCCAGAAATAGTTTACTCTAGTTTGATTCCCGCAAGAGTAAAGTCATGGAACGGAAATGTGCCGGTTTGGTCAAAAGATATTTCTCGAATTTTGATGGAAACAATAAATGAATCTGAATTAGCCGCTGATTCTGCACTTTTGCAAAAAACTTTAGCAAAAAACTCTGTTTCAACACTTTTGAAAATTTTAAGTGAATCTTCTGATAAAGCTAATGGTTTTACAAACCGAATAAGTAATGTTGATATTTCTAGATCGGTTCCAAACGAGGAAATGCTTTTTGGTGGCACACCTAATTTCATGAAATTTGACCCTGAAAAAACCAAATTTCTCGAATTTGCTGCCAAAGGATTATCAGATGCATTATTTATTAACAATCAAAGCACTTTTTCAAAAGAAAGCATACAAAGTGCGTCAAAATTGATTGGCTCTGGAACGATGGAAGGTGCAATTGAATTTATTTCTACCCTTGAAGGAGATAATAGTTTATTTGCTTATGAAGTGACAAAAGCACTTTCTACTGGGTTATCTCTAAGTGCTGTATACAACACCTCCAATAAGGAGGAAAATCGTGATTTGTCTTTACCTGAATCTGCGGCGGAATCAATCTCCCAAGAGATTGCATTTTCTGTTATTTCGTCTTCATTGGATCAAGGTTATGGTTTAGAATTAAATCGGCTAGCTGAATCAGTTTCTTTTGGAGCGGCAATGGGTGCACAGTTGGCTAGCGTTCTTGATAAATCGTGGGACTACGAAGAAGGATGGGAACTTTATTCAAGAAATGCCCTTGCTAAGGCTACTGCGAAAGGAAGTGCAAATGGTTCAATAAACGCTGCGAGTAAATATATTGAAAATGATCCGAACATTGACGACACAAATACCAAAACAACCCGCCGTGAAATACTTGATGTTGCTAGTGGTTCGGCACTTGGATCATTAATCGGCAATACTGGTTTAGCGGTCTACTACCCGACTATAATGCAACCCATTATAAATAAATCTGCACAAGGAGCAACTTCTGGTGGAATTACAGCTGATAATTTATCTATGGTTGATAAGCCTAAAGGGGTCACAGAAGAATTTGAAATTGAGATTGCTAGAGCCCTAGCACATGGAGCTGCCCACGGAGCTCTTTTTCAAATTGTAGGTCTAAAAAAAGACGCAATGCCTGACAAAAGAACCTACGATTTTGAAACTATTTCAGCTGCTGAAGCGGTTAGTTATGGTTCAACTTACGGAGCAATCACAGGAGGGATAAAGTCTGGAGAAGATGGACTCATTATTAAGCAGGCAATTTATCAGGGAACCTCGGAAGGGGCAACAGTGGGAGCATCTCTTGCATTGGGTTATGACGAAAGCGTCGCAGACTTAGTAGATTTAAAATCATCAATAGCAGTTAAAGCTGCTATTAAGAAAACAAATGATGAAGCTGCTATTAAAGCGAATAGCACAATGGCAGTTAAAACAATTCAAACTAGTTCCCAGGATATGCTTCTTTTAATGCGTAAATTTAACATTAATCCTTTGTACACAAATCCAACAAGAATTTTTTCAAACCCAAATGCGGTTGAAGAAGAACCTCTTCCATTTAAAGATAAATTTCCTGTAGCATCTCCTATTTAAATTTTAATTAATTTAGGTTAGGTTATAAATGTTTTTTCTCGCGAATAAATTATTTGAGCCTATAAAACTTATCCAATGACAGAATCGACATCTAATATTGGCCTCATAGGACTAGCAGTAATGGGACAAAACTTGGCCCTTAACATAGCGGACCATGGTTATAAAATATCCGTTTTTAACAGAACATATTCCAAAACGGAGAATTTTCTTGAGAAAACCGGGTCTGAGGTCATCAATTTGACCGGATATGAGGATCTAAAATCCTTCGTTGATTCATTAGAAAGACCCAAGAAAATTATAATCATGGTTCAGGCTGGAAATCCAACTGACGCAGTTATAGATTCTTTAATTCCTCTACTTGATA
The DNA here is from genome assembly GCA_018645475.1 of Opitutia bacterium. Taxonomy (GTDB): domain Bacteria; phylum Verrucomicrobiota; class Verrucomicrobiia; order Opitutales; family Seribacteraceae; genus Seribacter. The sequence goes on along the minus strand of JABGWU010000370.1, from coordinate 26,815 downwards.
AAGGTGACATTATCATTGATGGAGGAAACGCAAAATGGACAGACACCATAAGAAGAGAAAAAACACTTAAACAGGAGGATTTATTTTTTCTCGGTTCTGGAGTCAGTGGTGGAGAAGAAGGAGCTAGGTATGGTCCATCACTGATGCCTGGAGGATCTAAAGATGCTTGGAATTTAGTTAAGCCAATATGGGATTCAATATCAGCAAAAGTAGATGCCTCGAATGGAAAACCACTTGAGGGTGCAACTCCAGGGAATCCCATAGTAGGAGGCGAACCTTGTTCTGCTTATATTGGTAATGATGGAGCAGGTCATTATGTAAAAATGGTCCACAATGGAATTGAATATGGTGATATGCAAATGATTTGCGAAGCTTATCATTTAATGTCCTCTGTTGTCGGTTTACATCCATCTGAAATTGGAGATATTTTTAATAATTGGAATGAAGGAGAGTTAGATTCTTTTTTAATTGAGATTACCGGAGATATCCTCAAACAAGACGACCCTCGCACTAAAAAACCTTTCGTTGATATCGTTTTAGATGCTGCAGGTCAAAAAGGTACAGGGAAATGGACATCTGTTAATGCACTTGATATGGGTGTGCCAGCTCCAACTGTTTCTGAAGCAGTTTTCGCTAGATGCCTTAGTGCCGTTAAGGAAGAGAGGATAGCAGCAGCAAAAATTCTTTCAGGACCAATACCCAAAATAAACAGCATTGAAAAGGAAAACTTAATATCTGCGATTCGCGATGCTCTTTACTGCTCAAAAATTTGTTCTTACGCCCAAGGCTTCCAACTTATGAGAGAAGCTCAATCTGAATACGGTTGGACTTTGAATTTTGGTGAAATTGCTAAAATTTGGCGAGGTGGATGTATAATTAGAGCCGCTTTTTTGCAGAAAATTACGGAAGCTTATAATAAAAATCCTACTCTAGCCAATTTACTTTTGGATGATTACTTTAAGGAATGTATAAATAAATATCAATCCAACTGGAGAGAAGTAATTAGTCTTGCCGTTAAAAACGGAATTTCAATTCCAACTTTTGGTTCTGCCCTATCCTACTATGATGGGTACAGATCAGAAAGGCTTCCCCAAAACCTTCTGCAAGCTCAAAGAGACTATTTTGGAGCACATACCTACGAAAGAACGGATGAAGAAAGGGGTAAATTCTATCATATTGATTGGTTAAATCCAGATCGCCCTGAAGAGGAATCGTAAAAGTTACATTTCGAGTAACTTTGAATGTTTCCTATAAATATTCAATAAGGATGTATAGTCTTCGTCTTTTGATTTTGAGTAGATAACATGATCAAATTGCTTATGAAGCATAATTTCATTTTCTGCAGTTATTAATCGTCGTTCAATTTCCTCTGATGAGTCTTGTCCTCTTTTTTCTAATCTCGTTCTTAGATCAGTTATTTTTTCTGGCATAATGAATACGCTTAAAATTCGTTCTCTTAGATAAGCTACATTTGATTCTAATTTCTTAAGTGATGCTGCACCTTGTACATCAATATTAAGAAGAACATCGTGGTTTTTTTCTAGAAGTTGTTGAACTGAATGGTTGAGACTTCCATACTGATTATTATGAATTTTTGCAAATTCAAGAAATGAATTTTTATTTTTTAAATCTTCAAATTCTGTATTGGACATAAAAATGTAATCCTTTCCATTAACTTCATCACTTCTTGGTTTCCTTGTAGTTACTGTAATAACACGGGATAATAACGGAGTAAAATCGAATAACAGCCGATCACATAAGGTTGTTTTACCCACACCAGCAGGCCCTGAAATAACCAAAGCAATCCCTTTCATTGAGCTCCTAATAACTAAAAGCGACAATACCCAAGATAATCGAATATAATATTAATGATACTCCCAAGGAAGTTGCACGTTTTGAATTGCCATATAACCAATTAAGAAAATCCCTCATACGATATGGCCACGCCCCAAAATAAAGTGCACATACTACTAATAAATAAATAATTGAAACAAGGAACAATCTAGCTTGAGGTTCTTGCAAAAAGGCAGAATCAAGTACTGTCCTAGAATAGAAAAGTAAAATGATACAAAATGCACGAACTGCTAAAAAGTCATTAATAAAAAAGTATGAGGCAACTGCAATAAATACACCGATTAAGCCAATTATAAATTTATATTCGCCAAAATCGGCTTCTCCTAGATTTTGAACATGATGAAATAAAAACCAAAATAAACCTATAGCTAAAAGAAAAATAGAAGTGTTGGAGGACCTTAATGATTCTCGAATAAATTTTTCCGTTTTATTGGATTTAAGCGTTAAAAATAAACCAACAACCCCCAAGATGGCCGATGTTGATAGTGTAAAATGGAATAAGTTCATTGGGCGGAAATATCTCCTAATAATGTAGTTGATGTAACATCTTTAATTAAAATATTCAATAGTTCACCATTCATTTTTTCTGTTCCTTTAAAAACAACTCTTCGGTTGCATCTTGTTCGACCAACCATTTTATCTACTCCCCGCTTAGCTTTACCCTCAACAAGAACTTCAAAACTGCGGTTAATACTGAGCTTATTTGCAACAAATGACTGATTTTTCAACAAAGAGAGTAAATTTTGATTCCTTTCTTCCTTTATCTCCTGCGGAACAGAATCTACAAAATTAACCGCAGGTGTACCCGATCTTTCGCTGTATTTAAAAATGAAAGCCATCTCAAAGCCTGCTTCTTGAAATGCTGACTTTGTTAATGCATAATCATCTTCATTTTCTCCAGGAAAACCTAATATTACATCGGTGCTTAACCTCATATCTGGATGTGAATTACGAAGTTTTTTTGTAATTTCTAAAAAACGCATTCTTGAATACGGACGATTCATCAATTTCAAAATTTTATCAGATCCACTTTGCATGGGTAAATGTGCATACTCACAAAGCTTAGATAAATTATTATAACATTCTATTAAATCGTCTCCAAAACTAGTAGGATGCGGTGAGGTAAATCGAATACGATATAAACCATCAATTTTATTAAGTCTTTCCAATAATTGAACAAATGGAGATTTTCCATTCTTCCTAGGAATAGAACCTCTACCGTATGCATTAACTATTTGACCTAATAAAGTGATCTCACGCACACCTCGATCAACTAAATCCTGAACCTCTACCTCTATACTATCAATGCTACGATATCTTTCTTTTCCTCTCGTTTTAGGAACAATGCAAAAAGAGCATTTCATGTTACAGCCCTGCATTATCGAAACAAATGCAGACACTTTAGCAACTTGAGTATAAACATGTTCTCGAATTTCTTCCTGAGAAAATTCTTCCGTATCTAAATTGAAAATATTTTTCGGTTTAAGAGTATGTTCTTCAGTAATTTCATCTAAATATTCTGGTACACGATGAAATTTTTGGGTTCCGACTACGAGGTCCAAATCGGGAAGCAAATCAAACAATTCTTCGCCACGGTTCTGGGCCATACAGCCCATAATACCAAAAATAAACTTTTGATTTTTACGCTTTCGCTTAGATAAATGTCCAGCCTTTCCAATCGCTTTTTGTTCCGCTTGATCTCGAACACTACAAGTATTTAACAATACAACATCGGCAACTTCCTCATTTTTAACGATTTCATAACCCCTTTCCTGTAACTTACAAGCTACAGCTTCGGAGTCTCTCTCATTCATCTGACAACCATATGTCTTAATAAATACACGATTCATGAAGTTAGGAAACAGTACAGGATGGACACATATGGTCAATCGAGAACATAATTACAAATTTCATCAAAAGTTCCTACAATAGGAAAGTCCGATTCTGTTAATATCTCGACAGAATTATGACCACCACTGAAAAGTAAACAATCAATCTCAAGATTCTGTGCGATTTCTGCATCATGCAGTGTATCCCCAATTAATAACACTTTTGATTTATCGGTATTTAATTTTTTTAAATGATCGTGTGAAATATTCGATTTACCAGAAGCAAAAAAATCACCAACTCCGGATATATTTTCAAAATAGTGATCTAGTTTAAAATGTAAAATAAATGATAAAAGATCAGACTCCATACTAGCAGATAGTACAGATTGATAAATTCCAACACTTCTTAACTTTTCAAAACAAGCATTAGCCCCACTATGAATATTACAAACTTTATACAATTTTCTATATTTATTTATAAATTCAGATGAAATTTTGTTAAGGCTTTCAAGATCTGTGGGAAGACCAACCTGATCGTAATATGAACTCACTGGAAATCTAAAATTATTCAAGTAATAATCTAAACTAACTTCTTTAATTTTGAAATTTGTAAGATGTTGGTTGACTATATCGACGCACAATTGTGCGTCGTCTACAATTGTTCCATTCCAATCCCAAATGATATAAGTATATTTCATATTATGATTTTTAATATAAGATCATAAATCACTCCCTACCCTATTTAAATAAGGGATCTGAAATTTGTTTTTAGAAGAAATATAAGAAGATGTGAAAATCATTTTATGATTAAGATTAAATAGAATAAGAGAATTAATGTAACTCTTAATGGAAACAGCTTGATTCTCTCCAATCAAGATTCATTGTAAGAATCTAATCAATTTAAAATATGGCAAAAAATACATCAGATAAAAAGAAAGACAATAACCCTGATCTTGAATTAGCATTTCAAGGAATAAATAAGAAATTTGGAGAAGGTGCATTAATGAGACTGGGAGATGCAACTAAGATGAATGTATCGGTAATATCTACCGGTTCCCTCGCTGTAGATCTTTCATTAGGAGCAGGAGGGTTACCTAGAGGAAGAATTGTAGAAATTTATGGTCCAGAATCATCAGGTAAAACTACATTTTGCCTCAGTGTTATAGCAGAAGCACAAAGAAATGGTGGTAATGCAGTATTTGTTGATGTGGAGCATGCACTAGACCCAAGATATGCTAAAATAGTTGGAGTTGATTTGGATAATCTTATGGTTTCACAACCAGAAAGCGGAGAAGATGCATTAAATATAACTGAAACTTTGATACGGTCGGGAGCAATTGATGTCATTGTACTCGACTCAGTGGCGGCTTTAGTATCTAGACAAGAACTTGACGGCCAGATGGGGGATACTACTGTAGGGTTGCAAGCTAGAATGATGAGTCAGGCTATGAGGAGATTGACTGCAGCAATATCAAAAACAAATTGTGTTTGCATATTTACTAATCAGATTCGAGAAAAAATTGGCGTAATGTTCGGAAGTCCAGAAACTACACCCGGTGGAAGGGCATTGAAATTCTTTTGTTCTATTAGGATGGATATAAGAAGAATAGGCCAAATAAAAGAATCTAATGGAACCGTAACGGGAAATCGTACACGAGTAAAGATTGTGAAAAACAAAATTGCACCACCATTTACAGCCTGTGAATTTGATATCATGTACGACGAAGGAATATCAAGGACAGGGTCAGTCTTGGACCTTGGAATTGAGCATGGAATATTAACCAAAAAGGGTGCATGGATTTCATACAATGGAAATTTAATCGGACAAGGAAGAGAAGCTGCCAAACAATCTCTTGCAGAAGATTCACCACTAATGACGGAAATAACGGCGGCAATATTAGAAAAAGTGGAGGTAACTGTTGGAGCGGTGCTCGCACAAAATAATGAAGAAGAATCATCTTGATTCTGGAATTTGTTGTGCCAGAACAAGATACTATTGTATCTCTTGCGACAAATGCAGGAGAGTCAGCAATCGGAGTTATTAGAATAAGCGGAAATTTGTGTATAAAATTATGTAAAGATATTTTTAAAACCCCCTACCCTACCCCTAGAAAATCAATTCTAAAAGATTATGTTTCATTAAATGGAAATTTTATAGATCAGGTATTATTTGTTTATTTCGCCAACGAGAAATCTTACACAGGTGAAGAAATAATTGAAATTGCATTTCATGGTAATCCTTTGATTGCAAATCAAATATTAAATGATCTTTTAAAAAGAAACTGTAGACTTGCGAATCCAGGAGAATACACAAAAAGAGCATTCTTAAACGGTAAAATCGATCTTTCACAAGCAGAATCTGTTGCACAAATAATTTCTGCTAAAAGTGAAGTTGAAATCGAAATTGCGAACAACCATTTAGTGGGAAATTTCAGCAAGATTTTGCAAGACATACAATCGAAACTGATCAATTTACAGGCTAGATTTGAAGCAAGTATAGATTTCCCTGAGGATGAAATTTCTTCTCAGAACTCGGATGAAATAACTAACATTATTTCTCCTATAATTATATCAATCAATGATTTAGTTCAATCTGGAAAAATTAGTAAATCATTATCTGATGGTATCAAAGTATCACTAATTGGCCCTCCAAATGTAGGTAAAAGTAGTATTTTCAACAAACTACTACACGAAAAAAGAGCATTAGTGGATAGTAAGTCTGGAACTACAAGAGATTATATCTCAAAGGAAATTGTTGTTAATGGGTACAATGTAGAATTTTTTGATACGGCAGGCATTAGAAAAACTGAAAATCAAATTGAGGCTTTGGGTGTCGAAAAAACATTTGAGATACTCATTAAATCTAAAATTATATTACTTGTTCTGGACTCTTCCCTACCCTTCCCTACAAGTTTTTTTGAAAGAATAAAAGAAAAAATTAAAAGTCATGATGTTATAATAATTGGCAATAAGTCGGATTTAAAAAAAGTCCTCTGTCAAAATTTACTTCCAAAACATTTTAGTTATGTTGAATGTTCTGCAATCGAGCAGAACTGCTCAGAAATAATAACAAATGAAGTTGAAGCTTTATTAAATCATAAATTCGTCGATGACTACACAACAAGAATCATTGTAAATAAAAGGCAGCAGAACCACTTAAAACATGCTTTAAAAAGCATAGAAGAAGTTCGCCGATTAGTAAATGATTCATTAAATGAAGAAATTATTTTACAAGAACTTAAAATATCTATCGGTGAAATAAATTCTATTATTGGAATAAAAGACAATGAAGATATGTTAACTGAACTTTTCAAAAATTTTTGTATTGGTAAATGAATTCAGGATTAAGAACTCATAAAAATTCACCATACGATGTTATTGTTTGTGGTGGTGGACATGCTGGTTGTGAAGCCGCACTCGCAGCATCAAGGGTTGGTGCTGATGTTCTAATGCTTACAGGTAACCTTGATACAATCGCACAGATGAGTTGCAATCCTGCAATAGGTGGACAGGCGAAGGGGCAAATTGTCAGAGAAATTGATGCACTTGGCGGTGAAATGGCTCTAAATACAGATCGTACAGCAATCCAATTTAAATTATTGAATTCATCCAAAGGACCAGCGGTACAAGCTCCTAGAGCACAATGCGACAAAAAAGCCTATCAACTTAGAATAAAACATGTCATTGAACTTAATCCTAATATTACGATGTTTCAATCCCTCGTGACAGGACTAATTTTCGAAAAAGATAAATGCGTCGGAGTTAAAACAAACCTCGGCTTAATGTTCTATGGTAAAAGTACTGTTGTTACAACAGGTACATTCCTACGAGCCTTGATGCATGTAGGTAAAGAAACATCTGAAGGCGGAAGACTTGGTGATCATGTTGCAAAAGGTCTATCCGTCGACTTTATCAAAGCCGGAATCAAGCTTGAACGATTTAAAACAGGCACGCCCCCGAGACTTCTTGGCAGATCCATTAACTTTAATATTACTGAAATTCAACATGGGGATAAAAACCCAACAAAATTTGCTTTTTATGACACACGATCAAATAACGATGTGTTCCATGTGGAACAAAAAGGAAGATGGTTCCACGTGGAACAAAATAATAATCCTCTTGAACAAATTAATTGCTGGACAACGAGAACTACCACAAAAACCTCTCAAATAATAAGCGATAACTTACATCTTTCGCCATTATATAAAGGTGATATATCTGGAACTGGTCCACGATATTGCCCAAGTATTGAAGATAAAATTGTACGATTTGGCGATAAAGATGGTCATAAGATTTACCTAGAACCAGAAGGCAAAAATACTGACGAATGGTATATCAATGGTCTCTCTACAAGCTTACCATTTGATGTACAAAATAGAGTCGTCCATTCTATACCCGGTTTAGAGGATGCTATAATTATTAGGCCTGCGTACGCCGTAGAATATGATTATGCAATACCTACTCAATTGTCCAGTACCCTCGAATCATTAAAAGTTGAATCCCTTTACTTTGCTGGTCAGATTAACGGCACTTCAGGTTACGAAGAGGCTGGAGCACAAGGATTAGTAGCTGGCATAAATAGTGCTAGGAAAGCTCTAGGGGAGAATCAAGTTTCTTTTGGACGTGACGAGGGATACATCGGTGTTCTTATTGATGATTTAGTCACTAAGGGGACTACCGAACCGTACAGAATGTTCACGAGTCGTGCCGAATACAGGTTATTGTTTAATCACGGTAGTTCAGAATTACGGTATCTACCCAAATTAGAAGCTATTTCTTTAGTACCCAAAAATCGATTAGAAGCGATCAAACAGAAAATGAAAACTATAAACCTGTGGATTGATAAACTCCACAGCTTAAGACTCCCATGTGGGTCAACTTTTGCTGATGAAATGAAGCGAGGAAAAGGAATAGATTTTCTCCCTGATGAATTCAACAAATTACATCATGAAATTAGATCTGAAATTTCTTATCGTGTAATTTACGAAGGTTATCTCAATCGTGAATTAAAAAATATTAAGAAATTTGACAATTTAGAAAACATTTCAATTCCCAAATCTTTTAAATATGATTCTATTCCAGGACTTCGAAAGGAAAGCGGGGAAAAGCTATCTTCGATTCGCCCTGAGACACTTGCACAAGCTAATCGTATCTCTGGGGTTAATCCTTCTGATATAAGTGTCCTTATGGTTCTGCTTTCAAAAAGAAAACAATAATTATATGGATTATTTTCTTCGTAAATTTTCTGACCTTAATCATCGAGAGGGGAGGGTACTTTCCTTTTTCAACCAGCAAATACTTACCAATTTCGATTCCTCTGTATCTAAACACATTGACCTAGAGATAGGGTGTGGTCATGGTCATTGGCTAAATGCCTATGCACAACAAAACTCAACGCGACAGTGCATTGGCGTAGATTTAAACACCAAAAGAATAGAAAAATCTAATAACAAAAGATTTATTAACGATTTAAATAATCTATCTTTTCTAAAAGCAGATGCTAACGAATTCCTAGAATTTAAACCAAAAGCCATTAAGTTTTCTAGAATTTTTATTTTCTTTCCTGATCCTTGGCCGAAAACTAGGCATCACAAACGAAGGCTTATTCAAGAAAATTTTCTAGAATTTTTATTATCTCATACAACACCAGATGCACAGATTTATTTTCGAACTGACCATATGGAATATCTAAAATGGACAAAATTGATTTTTGAAGATTCTGATAGTTGGAATTTGGCAGAATTGCCATGGCCTTTAGAGCATAATAGTTTCTTTCAAGATTTACTTCCAAACTATGAAAGTTTCGTTGCAGTCAGATCATAAGACATTCTTATACATACCAACTCTTTAACTTTTGTAACTGATCTTGATATAATTAATAAATTTTTGTAATATTAAATATCCGCATTGACCTAACTTAACTTAAACTTATAGTTAAAAAATTTTGATTTGAAAACTCCCTTAATAGTATTCCCTTTTTTAGTGTCTTCTTCATCTGTTTTTGCGGCAGGGGATGGAGTAAGCTTGGTTTCTGATGAATTAATAAAATTTGGGATTTTTCCTATTACCAACTCCATGGTAACAAGTTGGATTGTTTCACTTTTCATTATTATATTAGTTAAAATTTTAGTGGGTAAAACATCATTAATTCCCTCTAGGGGTCAGCTTATTGTAGAATCAATTATCCAAAACATCAGATCTATTCTTGAACCTATTGTTGGTAGAAGAGTTTTCTTTCCATCTTTTTGGTTACTATCAGGATTGTTCATTTTTATACTCGTTCAAAACTGGAGCGGTTTACTTCCTGGTGTTGGTACGATCGGTGATGGCCACTGGGTTGGCAATCATTTTGTTGTAAGCAAGCCACTTATCCGTCCTGGTAATGCAGACCTTAATATGACTCTAGCTCTAGCGCTCGTGGCTAATATTTGCTGGATCTATTTTATTGTTAAATATGCCGGTATTAAAGCCATCATAAAAGATTGGTTCGGTAACAAAGCAGACAAAACACAGACTCATTTTCTTGTTTTCGGCCTATTGTCAGTTTTATTTATTGCAGTCGGATTTATAGAAGTATTATCTGTTCTTTTCCGACCTGTATCCTTGACTTTTAGATTATTTGGTAATGTCTACGGAGGAGAAAGCTTACTTCATAGCATGTTTGGATTGGGCAACTCTACTTTCACAATGGCAGCCGCATCAATTCCCTTTTATTTCATGGAGGTACTAATTGGCCTCGTTCAGGCTCTAGTCTTCATGCTTCTCGTATCCGTCTACATTGGCCTTATTTGTAACCATGAGGAAGAGCAACATTAAATTTCTGTTCGTGACCATCCGTGAGTGTGGGCGTTCGTAAACCATAATATAATAAAATAAATTATCATGATAGAAGTAATCGCACAAGCAACGGATGTAAATGTAACTGAGGCACTATTAAGTACAGTCGAACAGGCTACTGAAGTAACTAAAGCAGCACAAGAGCAGGCCCTCGAGAGGCTCAAGGCTACAGGAATCACAGGCAGTATTCAGGGTGGACTTGGATGTTTAGGTGCAGCTATTGGTGTAGGGATCGTTGGAATGAAAGGTGCAGAAGCAGTTGGAAGAAACCCAGATGCATCCGGAGCAATTCTCGTTCAGTCTATTATCGGAATGGCTCTCGCTGAAGCTGTAGCATTTTATTCCTTGTTTCTTTAAATTAAAAATTCTTAACCCACCTCATTTAAAATGATTGCCTTGGCAAGTTTATCGGATGTAACGACAGGAATTGTTGAAAAGTTTGGTGTCGATACGCCTTTACTTATTGCTCAGGCTATTAATTTTGTAATTGTTGCCTTTGTCATTTGGCACTTTGCTCTGAAGAAAATTCTTCTTACAATCGATGAGCGTGAGAAAAAGATAGCAGATTCTCTAAAAAACGCAGAAAAAATTAAATTAGAACTTGAAGCGACTGAAAAGCAACAAAATGAAACTCTTCTAGAAGCTTCATTAGAAGCTAAAAAAACTGTTGCTTCTGCTCAAGAACAAGCAAAATCTTACATAGAATCTCAAAAAGATGAAGCTCGTAAACAAGCCGAGGAAATCGTTGAGAAAGCTAAAAGTGCCATGGAACTCGAAAGACAAAGAGTTTTGAACGATGCTCGAGAGGAAATTGCCTCGCTGGTTATTTTAACAACCAGTAAAGTGCTCCAGCGGGAATTGGCAGACGACGAGAAATCTCGTTTCTCTGAATCTGCAGCAAAAGAGATTTCCTTTTCTAGCTAAACTGAGTTTTCAAATGTCCAAAGATTCTAAAGCTTTAAAAATCGCCAAAGGTTTGCTTCTTTTATCTCTCAACGAAGAGGGGAAGGCTGACCAAAAAAGAGTTGAAGAAGTAATTTTAGAATTAAAAAAAGAAGCTGTTAGTAAATCTTTACCAATTCTTCGAGATTATTTTGCTTTAATGAAGCGTACAATTAATTCTTACCAAGGTGTACTAGAAACTTCTACCGACGAAAATAAAACTCTTACCAAAATATTTTCGGACAAACTGTCTGAGGCAAAAGGAAGTAAAATAGACCTCATTCAAGAAAAAAATGAACCACTTATTGCTGGATTTAAACTTCGTGTAGGGGATGATGTATACGAGGATTCTTTATCAAGCAGAATTTCAAGACTTAAAAAATCTCTTACCTAATCTGAACATATCCAATGAGTTCCATTACTGATTTAATTCGCAAGGAAATAGAAAATCTCTCCACTGATGCTACCCGTACAAATGTCGGCACCATTTCAACCCTAGCAGATGGAGTTGCTCGAGTTGAAGGATTGTCAAAAGTCATGTACAATGAGATGGTTGAATTTCCAAATAATGTTCTAGGAATAGCACTAAATTTGGAAGAGGACTCGGTCGGTTGTGTGATCCTTGGTGAGACAAGTGCCTTAAAAGAAGGTGATGAAGTCAGAACAACTGGCAAATTATTATCAGTTCCTGTCGGAAAAGGTTTATTAGGACGAGTAGTTGACGCAGTAGGTAGACCGATTGACGAGAAGGGCCCCATTGATTCTGATATATCCTTCCCTGTGGAGCGAATTGCACCAGGAATTATTCCACGAAAATCAGTCACGCAACCATTGCAGACTGGTATCATGGCCGTGGACTCAATGATTCCAATTGGTCGTGGGCAAAGAGAGCTCATTATCGGTGACCGCTCTACTGGTAAAACTACAATTGCTATAGACACAATTATTAATCAGGCTAAAATCAATAAAAAAGGGGAAGAGACGGGAGATCCCGACTTTAGACCAGTTTATTGCGTTTATGTAGCGATAGGCCAAAAAAATTCTAATGTTGCACGGACAATTAAAGTTTTGGAAGAAACAGGGGCAATGGATTATGTCATTATCGTTTCTGCTCCTGCAGCAGACAATCCAGCTAATCAATATTTAGCACCCTATGCTGGTTGTGCAATGGGTGAGTGGTTTATGGAGAATGGCATGGATGCACTCATTGTATATGATGATCTCTCGAAACATGCCGTAGCTTACAGGCAAATTTCACTTATCCTGAAGCGTCCCTCCGGTCGTGAAGCATACCCAGGGGATGTATTTTATTTACACTCTCGGTTGTTGGAACGCTCAGCTCGATTAAATGAAGATAATGGGAATGGGTCTCTGACGGCACTCCCTATTATTGAGACTCAAATGGGAGATGTTTCGGGTTATATTCCCACCAATGTAATTTCAATAACAGATGGTCAAATCTTCTTGGAAACTGACCTTTTTAATAAAGGTATTCGCCCAGCAGTCTCTGTCGGGCTTTCTGTTTCCCGTGTAGGTTCTGCTGCACAAATTAAGGCATACAAGAAAGTTGCCGGTAAAGTTAAACTTGAATTGGCACAATTTCGGGAATTAGCTGCATTCTCACAATTTGAATCAGACTTAGACGCTGCTACCAAAGCAAGATTAGATCGTGGTGCACGTATTGTTGAAATCTTTAAACAAACGGCATTTAATCCAGTTCCTGTTGAAGTTCAAACAGCAGTAATGTGGGCCATTCAGAATGATTTCTTTGATTCCATTGAAGTTTCTAAAATTGCAGAAGCTGTTGATAGCTTAAAAGAGTACTTGTACACACAGGGTAAAGAAGCCTGTGATGAAATTCATACTTCTGGGAAATTAGAAGATGGTACGGTGGAAAAACTCCGTTCCGCTTTAGAAAATTGGAAACGCACGCAATCCTAATTTCTTTAATTTTTTTCGTTCATGGCCAATACACGAGATATACGAAATAGAATCAAGGGGGTTAAAAATACCCGCCAAATTACTCGTGCAATGCAAATGGTCGCGACATCCAAGATGAAAAAAGCCCAAGACGCCGCAAAAGCTGGTAGACCATATGCTATGCTACTTGCGGATATAATTAGTACCATCGCAGATGAATTTGAGGAAGTTACACAGTCCTACTTTTTGGAGAGACCTGTTAAACATCGTGGAATTCTTGTAATAGGAACAGACAAAGGGTTATGTGGTGGTCTAAATGGTAATCTCTTCAGAGCTGTTTCCCAAATAGATAACTCCGCCAAGTATGTTGCTGTAGGTAAAAGATCTTCTCAATTTTTGTCTAGGACAAGAAGAGATTTGTTAGCCGACTTTTCAATTCCGGACAAACCAACTTTTGCGGATGTTCGAAAAATAGTCGAATTCATGCTAAGAAGTTATGATGAGGGTAGTATTGATACTATCGAAGTAGTGTATACTTCCTTTATCAATACACTTAGACAAGAACCTGAAACGATTCGACTATTTCCACTTAACGATTTGGATTCTATGGTAGAAAAGCTCCATTCCCGTTTTCAGTCTGATTCCAAACCTGCTTCTAAAGATAATCGTGAAATCTTAATTGAAAACAAAGATGCAGTGCTTGCTGAACTTGCATCGCTCTATTTGAAACAAGAAATTTTCCAATTAGTTTTAGAATCCCAAGCTTCTGAGCACAGTGCTCGTATGGTTGCAATGAAAAGTGCAACCGACAATGCGGGTTCCCTTATTGACGATCTCACCCTCCAATATAACCGAGCAAGACAGGCGGCGATAACTCAGGAAATCCTTGAAATCTCTGCTGCTTCCTTTTCCCAATAATTCTTCTACCTTAATAATAAAAATGGATATCGAAAATTCTAAAGTCGGTAAAATCGTTCAAGTCATTGGTGCCGTTGTGGATGCTGAATTCCCAGAAGGTGCCACACCAAAAATCTATGACGCACTTGAGGTAACTTATGAAGTTCCTGGATTAGACAACGAAAAAAGGCTCGTATTAGAGACTCAACAGCATCTCGGTGGGAATCGAGTTCGTTCAGTTGCGATGTCTTCCACTGAGGGATTGATCAGAGGAATAGATGTTTTAAATACTGGGGCACCCATAAGCGTTCCTGTTGGAGAAAAAGTTCTCGGTAGAATCTTTAATGTAATCGGGGAAACCGTTGATAATAAAGGTGAATGTGGAAACGAGGAAACTCGTCCAATACACAGATCTGCGCCAGAACTAATGGAGCAGGACACAGAAGCCAATATTCTCGAAACCGGTATCAAAGTTATCGATCTTATTTGTCCTTTTATCAAGGGTGGAAAAGTTGGTGCTTTTGGTGGTGCAGGAGTTGGTAAAACAGTTGTTATCATGGAATTGATAAACAACATTGCTAAAGCCCATGGTGGTTATTCGGTTTTTGCTGGGGTAGGGGAGCGCTCACGTGAGGGAAATGACCTTTATCAAGAAATGTCAGAAGCTGGAGTTATCAACCAAGATGATATCTCAAAATCTAAAGTTGCATTGGTTTATGGTCAAATGAATGAACCGCCCGGTGCTCGTATGAGAGTAGCTTTATCAGGGCTTTCTATGGCTGAGTATTTTCGAGACGATATGGGACAAGATGTTTTGTTATTCGTTGATAATATTTTTAGATTTTCACAAGCAGGTTCTGAGGTTTCTGCACTGTTAGGCCGTTCACCATCTGCAGTTGGGTATCAACCAACCTTATCCGAAGAAATGGGGATACTGCAGGAACGTATTACTTCAACTAAGAAAGGTTCTATTACATCCTTCCAAGCTGTATATGTTCCAGCTGACGACCTTACAGACCCTGCCCCCGCAAATACATTTGCCCACCTTGACTCAACAATCGTTCTTGAACGTTCTATCGCAGAATTAGGAATTTACCCTGCAGTTGATCCTTTGGCATCAGTTTCAAATGCACTTTCACCTGATATAGTAGGCGAGGAACACTTCAAGGTTGCCCGTGGCGTACAGGAAGTTTTGCAATCCTACAAGGACCTGCAAGACATTATTGCGATTCTTGGATTAGATGAATTGTCTCCCGAACAAAAACAAACTGTTTTCCGCGCACGAAAAATTCAAAAGTTCTTATCACAACCTTTCCATGTTGCCGAAGTTTTTACGGGTGTAGCTGGTCAATATGTTTCCGTAAAAGATACGATTAAAGGATTTAAAATGATTCTTGATGGTGAATTGGATGAAGTTTCTGAAAATGATTTCTACATGAAGGGCGGAATTGACAGTATTCTTAACCAAGAAAAATCTTAATTTTTATATAATGTCACTCGTTCTCGAGATTGTTACACCCGACAAAATTGCTTTTTCTGAAGAAGTTAAAAGTGTAGTGGTGCCAACTTTAAATGGAAAAATTGATATTCTCTCTAAGCACATTCCGATCATTGATAGAGTAATCCCGGGTGACCTCAAAATTGAACATAATGGTAAATGTAATTTCCTAGCCATCGGATCAGGCTTTGTTGAAGTTTATGGTAACAAAGTATCAATCATAACAGATCAAGCCATTGATGTGAGTAACCAAGACGAATCTGAAATTGAAGATGCCATCCAAAAAGCCAAAAAAGCTTTAGAGGAGGGTAAGAAAAGTAACCTTGATCGTGCTCAAATTGAACAGCTGGAAGCAGTTGCCCGTTTCGAGATGGCCAAAAAAATAGCCCGCAGCAAATCTCGTTAAACCTTTGTTTATAGGAGAAAATTCTCCTTTGTGTCGTTCATTTAAAAAGAACCTTTTTATATTGTTCAAAAACAGTCTCATATGAGATGTTATATAAATTCATAAGATTTTATAATTTTATACAGAACTTGCTTATTTGTGAATTAATTGACTTCAAATTCCTCATAGGTTTGTCAACTTCCAATCCCCTTGAATAAAAGGCTACAAAACCAGATCCTCGTGAAGAGCATTTGAAAATTATTTCACGATCGAGAACTAAAGGTTGATCGTATTTTAAATAAAAATAAATAAGATTTGTTCGAAAATAACCAATTACATATTTCAACTAAGGCACGGATAACTAAAATTTTAAATCGAATTAAAATAGTTGAATATTCTGAATTTCTTAAAGATCCAAATGAGTGCGTAAATCTCGAAATTCCAAGTTGTGAATCAATTACTTGGAATGGGGTAAATTAAGTAATTAAGCAAATGGTGGGCCCTGTCGGGCTCGAACCGACGACCTGGCGATTATGAGTCGCATGCTCTAACCAACTGAGCTAAGGGCCCGTAATGATTTATTCAAACATGTTAAACGAATTTGTTCAAGCATCATATGATGTATCAGTTTTTAAAATGATGTCTCTTGTTTCTTTTACACTTACTCGTAGACTAAATCTCTGATTTTATTATAAAGTGGAAAAAATTTACACACTTTAATACGAATTTATTTTTGGGCATGATCCATTCTTAATAAGTAATATAATTTAAACTATGAAACCCGTAGACCTTAAAAGCAAACAAACAGCGTTAGGAATTGATACTAGTTACTCAGAATTTTCAGATGAATATGCAGAACTTGTTAACTATGCGAATCTTAAACTTGCAACTCTGGCTCTTCCTACGGTAGGGGATCAAAGTAACAACCCTGCACTTCGCTTAAGTAAATCACTTATTAAGGAATATAGAGAAAAAGTTCGCTTATTGCGCGGACACTTATGTCCAATAGACACGCGTATTCAGAATTTTCTAGATAAAACTCTCGGTAATGATCGACCTAGCCTCCCAACTGAATCCTTTGTTCTCGATCGACACGGTTTGGCAAGAATCGCATCACTGCCCTTAAATGGACAAAGTTTTTCATCAAAGATTATTAAATCGCATAGGGTCTCTCAGGGAGTACTCCATAACCCAACCCGTGATAGAAGAACTACCTCAGGAGTTTTTCATGTTGCGGATTTAGGACTTCCAGCACCAGACGATAAAAAGGTTGTTCCACTTAATGCAGCGAAAGAATTATTACGGATTGCCTTTAATCCTCCTTCAGAGGATATGATCTTCCCATTTTCGTCTGAAGAAAAAAATCCAGCAAAATGTTGGGTTTCCTTATTATTACGCCCTGTAGTTTGTCCTGCCGTAGAGGGCTTCATCCGAGAAAAATCTATGGAAGTACGTTTCTTTGCACCCGGTGGATGTGTTGCAAATCTGGATTTTGTAGAAAGTATTTTTGGAAATGCAGGAGATCCATTTTTAGCAGAAAATGATGCAGGGTTGGATATTGAAAGTTGGACTGGACACACTGGATGCGTAATCGTTGCACCACATTTAGCGGGAACACCAAAGAAATTACTAAGATTGCCTGCTAAAAAGGATGCAACTCCTAGGCAAATAGAAGATGGAATGTATTTTGATGATCCAGACGAACCCTATAACGGAGGCGATCCATTTAAACTTACTTTTAGGGATTCATCTGGATCAATTGTTACTATATTAGCTGATAATTATTTCGGTTATTGTAAAAAGGAAGTAAAGACTCAAATAAGTTTCTCCGCTAATCTATCCGGACTAAGTGAAGAGGAGCATGCAGGTGGAGCTATTGTATTTCCTAGTTACGATTTAGGAGAAGAATTTGACCCAATCGCAATATTGCCTAAAACGCATCAAAGTTTTAAGGACACACTAGAAGCTCTAGGCCGTTCTTTTAGTGATTTAGAAAATGGATACCTCGTTGATCAATCCTTTGAATCTATTATTTATCTTCCCGAGAATGCTCTTTTTAGTCTTCGTAATCAGTCTATTTCTTGGAAAGGGGAAGAGAAGCGAGAACATAAAATTATTCTGGAACCAGATTTTGCCTATATCTTACCATCTGGATACAAGGTCGAAATGAAAAAAACTGAACACAATGGTCCATGGAAACTGGTTGGAACTGTTGGTGAAGGATTTCTATGTCACAAACCAAGTACCGTTTCTGGTGGTGGAAAATCTGAGATTTCAAAACCACTAAACGATGCGATCGTAAGTGGTCCAGTATTCGTTGCAGACTGGGAAGAGGATTTGGAAATGGCAAAAAGTATTTTGAATAAAGACTTTTCAAATCGGTTTATTGAACCCGAAAAACACAATCTCAAAAATCGTTCTATTTTAAGTCCCTCTCGTTCACTCGGTTCCGTTATTAAATTATTAACTCCATCTAATAATTTATATACTGATGAATTTAACAACTGGCTGAGCACGATTCCTCAGCGTGTAAAAGATTTAATTCTTATCATAAAACGAAGGCATAACAATGAATGGGCGGACGATTGGGAGAAGGAATTCAGTGTCGATTCAATTAATGGTCAACCTGCGAATGAATTAAGGTATAAAGGTAATAAACTCATTACCAGGCACTTAAGAATTGGATTTGATCAAAAGAATTCCTGGCGCCTTTTTGCGTTGAGAAAGGATTTTGTTCCCGCTTTTAAAATTTTAGCTGAAGATGATATAACCGCTTCAACTTTGGCTCCCCTTAAACTTTTGGAAAATATTGGTGTGGGCAACTTTAATCAATCTGCCAAGTTTGTCCATAACTGCGAATATCGTTTATTCCAAAGGCCCGACGATGCAATTATCCGTGGGTTTGATAAACAAACAGAAGCTGATTTAGCCAAATCTGGAAATTTCATTAGTAATTTTCAAGCCCTTTCGCAAAATGATGCAAAAGAACAAAAGAGTCATACATTGTCTTTTGAAAAATATACAGAACCCATGCGTCAGCTTATTGAAACTGTCTGTGAAAATGAAGATTCAAATACCTCTTTTGTTTCCTCTGCAAACCCAAGGATCGTTGACGGAAAACCCACCAAAAACCCTCGTTATTTACAAACCCGGCCAGATCTTTTTGATCCACGCTCAGTTTATTTAGCATTAGTTGGAACAAGGCTGAAAAGAAATATACCAAAAGAAAAAACTGTACTTTATCCTGTTCGAGCAGTTTTACCCGGTAGACGAAATAATCCCTCCAATAAAAAAGAGGGGATTAGACCGTTGTGTTGCTTCGCACCGATTCACTATTTGGAATTACCCGAACTATTTATGGATTTTATTGTCAGTGTTACTGGAAAATCTCCTTCTACTACAGGTGCAGGTTCAGAAGGTGCATTAACCAAAAGCCCTTTCAATGCAATTCTTCCCATTCATGACTTGAATGCAGCCCTAGTATCCTATGCATCAACAGGGCAGGGCGCATTTATAACATCAGCTGGTTATGTTGGGCCCAAATATAAAGTTAATCATGATATAAGCCTTCTTATACCTGAAATTTGGAGTCGATTGAGGGACTTTGAAAATGACCCCAAAGAAATGATTGAAAAAGGTTTCCTCGAAAAAGTGCCTAACTTTTCATTCCAAGGAGAAGAACTTCAAACATCCTACCTAGGTTACAGGATTACTCGTAGATTTACTCATGAATTTTTAGGAAGAATATTTACGGACCCCGTTTCTGTTTTCCCTGAGGATATGCTCAAACCAGAACTACAGGATGAAGCTCAATATGCAGATAGTATTACAAACCTAGTTGAAGCTGGTAAACTGGTCGCAAAAAGATATTTTGATGACAATTCGATTGAAAAAGCATGCCCACCTCTCAAGGCACTTCTTACAATTATGGTCAAGGGGCATTGGGAAGGAAAAGGGATTAATGACCAGGAATTCAGATCATTATTTGATCCTTCAAATATACTACAAAGTGACTGGTACGCAGATCGCCTCAAGACAAGAATTAATGTTGCTCAAAATTATTGGGAATCAAGAATTGATTATTTAAATAATTTTATGAAAGACCCTGTAAATAAAATTTCTTGTGAAAAACTTTCAGTAAAACAAAGGTACGAATTCTGCATTAATGCTCTTTCTGAACTCGAAAATAAGCCCGTTGCCATAGAAAGAATTCGCGGATGCCTAGGTACTGACCCATCACTTTATGAAATTTAAATTAAATTTAAATAAATCTAAAGTCGGCTTTATAATCTAGTTTAATTTAGAGAAGTTATATTCTGCAAATTGGATAAATTTCTCCCAGTCCCAAGAAGTAACATCATGTTTTCCTTTCCTTAAGTGGTAACCAATTTTACCTGTATATGATGTGCCCGGGTTAACCTTATGCTCGATATCTTCGCTCCAATATTTATCAAATTTATAACCATACAATTGATAAACTTTGATCGTTTCTTTAATTGATAAATACTCCCCATACGGATCAGCCCATAAGTCTTCCGAAGCCGATGCCACATATAAGGGTCTAGGTGCGATCAGACTAAGCAAGGAATGCTGGTCAACAATGCATTTATCTTCTTGCTCATTATATTTGCTGTAATTTTTACAAAACCAATGGGGGAAAGAAGTATTTATTCTTTTAATTGTTTCTCCAAAACATCGGCGACTAATTGCCGCTCCCCCGCATCCCGAATTATTGGAAATAACTAGTGCAATTCTCTGGTCTTTTGCTCCTGCCCAAAGTGCAGTCTTCCCTAATCTTGAATGCCCAAGTACTATAATTCGGTTCTTATCAAATGCAGGTTGCGTATGTATAAAATCCACCAACCTACTCAATCCCCACGCCCATGCATCAATGGAACCTCCACTGTCTGGCTTTTGCTTCCGATTAGAGCCAAGCAATTCATAAATACCATTTTTGAAATTATCATCAAAATCTGGATCTATTTCACCATAATATGCAGTTACTAAACCATAACCATTAGATAAAATTTGCTGTATATCCCAACGAGATGACGAGGTGCCTCTTCCATCTTCAGTTGCGCAATTATTTATTATTCCTTTCCCTGGGCGAACCCATGCTTTGGTTATAATAATTTCTTTATCCGGACTGACAGTATGGTTACCCCTAAAATTTAACCCAAGAAACAGCGGTACAGGCTTTTTAATGGTCTTCGGTAGATATACTAGGGCATTCAATACAACTTCTTTGTACTTACTCGAAAAAACAATCCTGTATTGCTTACGAGTACCATACTCAGTATCACCGGATTCAATTAAGCTTGTCTGAACTTTAATTTGTTCAAGTGGAATTTCGTTTTTACCATAAACCTCCTGCTCTAAGTGGTGTAGGATTTCCGGTCTGCGAATTGATTTCCATTCGTCCCTTGAACTTATTTTCTTTCCTGAATCAGCCCGTAAAAGCAAAGGTAATTGATAATCAGGAACTTTTGACTCATCATAATTATAACCTTTAGGTTGTGCCATCATGTAATGAAACACATTTATGGACAAAATTACAAAAGAGAAATATGGTAAAACCTTAATTCGGAAACTGCTTTTCATTCTCAACAGATTTACCTATGAATATTTTCTGGCAATACCTATTTTATAATTGAAATCAGTTCCCTAAGCAGCCAACTTTCGCTCCTTGCATAAAATTTGTCTAAAATGCTTATCTCTTCGCAATCTTGCTAACCTGACATCTTTTGTTTTAAGAGAATACCTTTTCCTTTCTGCAGTCACAGCGGTGGGATAGACTGTGTAATGAATCCACCAAGTTCCATTGTTATTCCAAAGGTGGTGATTTTGGTTATCCTCGTCTATTCGAAGAGCTAATTCCTCGAATTCATAATATATACTTTGTTTCATTGAGCGTTTTCCTTTCGGGTAACGCACTTTTCCTAGCAGGCTAGGGGAGTGCTAATTTTCGGTTGTGCCAAAACCGCGCATCCCGGTAAATCGACCTTGTACCACCGTAGCAGCAATCGTGCTCGGTTGGTAACCTAAATTAGGTTGTCTTTGGATACGGTAAATGGCGAAATTTAAAAGAACTGATGTTACTATCCTAAAAAAAGGGTTTAATGGCAAACTTTCTTTATGTCATAAACTTTTAAAATGCGGAACCTACCAGTTGGAAACTAATGATATTTTTCCTAAAACATTACCCTGCTCCAAGCAATTGTGTGCAGAACCTACATCTTCAAAATTAAAACTTTTTGAATGCAAGATTGGGCGAATTTGATTGTTCTCAATCAGTTTATTCAGTTCGGAAAGAATTTCGCCATGTCGTCTTCTTCCTTCGTTCATGATTAGGGGCAATAACATAAATACTACATGAAGCGTCAAACTTTTAATGTGCACTTGACTTAGGTCATGGGAGGCTCGAGCAGCAATTGATACCACCGTTCCATTTACTCTTGCCGCTGAGAATGAATCATCCAAACAACTCCCCCCAACTGTATCGAAGACCACATCATACCCCATCCCGTCTGTATAACTTTCCACATAATCTTTCACGCCCAGATTTTTGTAATTAATTGCCGCATCAACTCCCAATTCCTTCGTTCGGATTGCCTTTTCTTCACTAGAGCAAGTGATATGAACTTCAGCACCGAGCGCCTTCGCCAATTGAAACGCAATATGTCCAACTCCACCCATTCCGGCGTGAACCAACGCTCTTTGCCCCTTTTTAACTTTGGCACGGTCAACTAATGCATTCCAAGATGTGATTGACACCAAGGGAAGAACAGCTGCTTCCTCGAAACTAAGATTTTTGGGCTTATGTGCAAGTAACTGAGCATCAGCCAATACAAACTCAGCAAGAACTCCGGGTAATCCGGAAAATCCACCCACACACCCATAAACTAAGTCGCCTTTCCTGAAGTCGGTTACACCTTGCCCAACCTCAACAATTTCACCCGACATGTCTCCATGTAAAACTGCAGGTAAATCTGGACCAATGGGTAACAGTCCTTGTCTGATTTTAAAATCAACCGGGTTCACACTGGAAGCGTATATTTTTACTAGCACATGACCGGGTCTCAAAGAAGGGACAGGCTTTTCAATCACCTCAAAATTTTCCGCACTCCCGAACTTTTTTAAAACAACTACTTTCATAATTTTCTTTATCATAGATCAGTAAGCCAATTTTTGTTTGTTTAAAAGTTAATTTTTACTAATTGAATATACTCTTTGCCCTAGAGTTGATAAATTTATTTTTAGGTTTTTCCTAGAAACACTTTGCATTAATCCTTTCAAATTAGTTATCAAAATACTATGAATTCCTCTAATTTAAATCGTCGCTCCTTTATCAAAAATTCAGGCTTAGGTGCATCCATTCTCACAACATGCACATTTCCATTTATCGCAACTGCCCAAGATAAATCTGCAAATGAACGCTTACGGTTCGGTGCAATCGGAGTGGGAGGCAGAGGAGCTGGCATTGCCAATAGTGCACGAAGACTCTCTGATATCGTAGCCGTGTGCGACCTGGACACCCAGCGCATTGACCGGGTCAATAAATCATTGGCTCAAGGCAAGGCAAAGGGGTATCAAGATTATCGAAAAATTCTCGATCGTAAAGATATTGATTTTGTTACCATTGGCACTACCGATCATTGGCACAGCAGGATTGCTATCCATGCCATGCAGGCAGGAAAAGATGTTTACTGTGAAAAACCATTAACTCTGACCATTGAAGAAGGTAAGCAAATTTGCAAAGTAACCAAAGAAACAGGCCGAGTATTTCAGGTGGGGACTCAGCAAAGAAGTGAAATGGGGCAGAAATTCCTTACCGCTATTGGAATTATCCGAGAAGGAAGAATTGGTAAAATCAAAAAGGTAACATGTAATATTGGTGGCGGTCCCCAAGGTGGACCATTCAAAAAATCAGATCCTCCTTCCAATATCGATTGGAACATGTGGCTAGGGCAGGCTCCTTTGGTCGATTACATTAAAGAGCGCTGCCATTATCAATTCCGTTGGTGGTATGAATACTCCGGAGGGAAAATGACCGACTGGGGGGCTCACCATGTTGATATCGCCCAATGGGCACTTGGACAAAATGGAGTGGGGCAGGGGGTTCTTTCTCTTGAACCTATAGCTGGAGACCATCCAATTCCTCTCAAAGATGGTATGCCTACCAAAGATAATCACTACAATACCTCTCACAACTTTCATATCAAGTGTATGTTCCCAGAGAAGGTGGAGATGAATATTGTCAGCAAGTCCGAAGAAGGTAATGGAATCCTCTTTCAAGGTTCAAAAGGAAACTTATTTGTAACCCGATCGAAACTTACCGGTCAGGCAGTTGACGAACTGAAGGAAAAACCACTTTCAGCCCAAACTGTATTAGATATCTACAACGGAAAGAAGACAACTAATCATATGGAAAACTTCTTCGAGTGTATGAAAGATCGTTCTGATCCGATTTCAGATGTTTACAGCCATCACAATGCGATGACAACCTGCCACTTGGCCAACATCTCAATCCGACTTGGAAGAAAGCTCAAATGGAATCCTAAAAAGGAACAAATGATCGGAGACGATGACGCAAACCAATGGCAAGCACGCGAACAAAGAAAAGGGTTCGAAACGAATTCATAGTTTTATTTAAATTTAAATAAAAACTTTTCAGGGCGACTTAAGTTAATTGAATCCAAGCTTTGCTTGGTCTTCAATTACACTTACTGAATATACCTTTGCTCATTTCAAGAATTGCCACCATTTTTTTTCATTCTTTATTTCTGCACATGGATCATTTTCTATTGAATTGTTAGTCTTGCCCCATGAATCAAATCCAAAATTTGAGTAATTATTTTTATCAATAGAACCATCTAGTTCTTTGAGAATGGTTACAACTTCTTGATATTCAATTTCTGCACCATAACTACCTTTTTCTTTTGGGATGGGAATTTCAGCCCAAACCTTAGATTCTGGAGTTGCTCGGAATTGAAGAGTTGCATCGTTAGAATCAATAATTCCAAAAAAATTATCATTATGCTCATTTAGCATTTCTATTTTTTTTAAAATATTTTCTTTCGTCATTTTTTGAGGTGAACTACTGGAGATTTCCTCATTGTTTTTGTAATTCAAGTAAAATACTTTGTACTCCATATTTTTATTTGGTATAATGTTAACTTCAGACGCGGTGCAATTAGCGACAAAGTTCTGCTATTTTTTTTAAGGTGTTTTCGACTTCTTTGGGGTTTCTAATTCTGAGAAAACCTAACTCATCTGATTTGGTGTCTCCTTCTGAATCTTTCCACTCCTTAACAGTAATAATCACATCTCCAATACCATCATTTTTTTGCTTTCTGTAAATGTTCTTTAATTTGTCAG
Organism: Opitutia bacterium; assembly: GCA_018645475.1. GTDB lineage: Bacteria > Verrucomicrobiota > Verrucomicrobiia > Opitutales > Seribacteraceae > Seribacter. Next base: position 1,275 of record JABGWU010000370.1, on the reverse strand, counting down.
GTGGATCGCCCGCATCACCGGCAGAAAAAAGCAGAGCGAGGAACGAGCGGCGCTTTTTTCTGTCCGAGTGGATGCGATTGTTAGGTACTATTTTCCTATGATCTCGAATATTTTTTTATAATTCTTTTCCATACTTTGAAGTATAGGAATATCTGAAAACTCTTGAATTTCACGGATAGCCAAAGGTGAACTAGAACATAAACCAGAAATAGCATCTGGAACCAAGCCAAATTTATCTTGTAACGCATAAAGCCCACCAAATACAGCGGTTGAATCTGGCGCACAAAACACAAGTTTGCTAATGCGTTTTTGTATTTCTGGCATTTTTAATAACATAGCGGTTTCCCTTTGAAATATACCATCTGCAAACTCAACAACAATATAATTTCTTGGGTTATTACCATATTTCAGATCAAAGGTACGAAACATATTTAACAATTTATTTTCCTCCATCATATAGGTAGATGGATAACCAAAATAAGTAAAATCTGCCACATAATCGGCACCACAATCATTCATTAGCAAAATATCTTTGAGGCTTGCTGTACCTGTGATTTTTGCTGCTCGGACATTTTTTCCCATTGATGAAAGAGCATAACAACATGCCGCAGCGGCATGAGTTTTTCCGCTATTCATTGTTGTACCAACACATAGGATAAGCTTCGCTCCCGCTTTGCCACGAGTATCTTTTTTGGGACTAATAAGCGAATAATCAGTTGTATTTATTACGTGTCCTTCATTATCGCAAACATATCCCAAAACTTTTATTTTCGTTGTAACACCGACCAATTGATTTTGTGATTTTACATTTCCGATTACACCGCCTCGACTAAACAGCTCAACAAATTCCTGTGATGAATCAGGAACTACTCCCTCATATTGATCAGGTGCATAGCGGTTACCAAAGACAAAAATTGCCCGCGTGCCTATATTTAAGGTATGCATTCGACCCGACTTGCTTTCTATGAGGCGGTGATGTCCAAGTTCGCTAACTTCGCCAAAAACAAGGTCACCGACAGATGGACTCTTTTCATTGAAAGAGCCATATCGCTTTATTGCTGATTTTCCAACTGAGAATGCAGCACTAGAGATAATACAACTAGATTTTATTCTTTCCATTTAATGTCCTTAAAAACGTGATTTTTGTATCTATGCCTAACGCTTGAGGTGTGCGACGCGGAACGCGTTCACACCAGCGATTTGTTATAGTTAATTTTGTTTACTTTATTATTTTCGATTAAGTAGTCTGACTTTATCACTTATCTTTAGAAGTGT
>JABGWU010000369.1 GCA_018645475.1 Opitutia bacterium | reverse complement strand
GGTAAAACCTCGCGAGCGAAATCAACTTTTTTTTCAGCTGAAAAAAGAAAGCATGATGAAACAAATATAAATGGGAATATTCGACTAAAGTTCATGAATGGGAGTTCGTTTCTAAATATAAATTTAAATTCTTAATTATAATAATGATATAGTAATTCAAATTGTTTCGGAGAATATGCGATATATTAATTACGTAGACATTCCGAGAAAACTATAATTTGCCAATTTCACAAAAAGAAACATCTGTAAATGCAATCATAATTGAAGCTAAAAATGGCAAGCAGGCTCTTAACTTAAGGATTAGAATTTAAGAAAAAATATCTTGAATCACGCGACCATGAACATCAGTTAGACGAAAATCTCGACCTGCAAAATGATAGGTTAATTCCTCGTGATCAATTCCCATAAAAGCCAAAAGTGTTGCATGAAAATCGTGAACATGCACCGGGTTCTCCTCAGCATAATATCCAAATTCATCGGTACTTCCATAAGAGAAACCAGGCTTTACCCCAGCTCCCGCTAACCAGATCGTGAAGCCATGCGGGTTATGGTCTCTCCCATCAAATTTTGGTCCCTGAACTGTTGGAGTTCTTCCGAATTCACCTGCCCAAATTACTAATGTATCTTCTAGCATTCCCCGACTCTTTAAATCAGCAAGCAAACCCGCGATTGGCTTATCCACTTGAGCCGCACGCTCAGCATGATCTCTACGCAAGTTACCGTGTTGATCCCACTGTGCTTTCAAGGCACTGTGTGTTACTTGAACAAACCTTACACCTTGTTCTAAAAAACGTCGTGCCATCAAACACTGGTGCCCAAAACTCTCGGAAATATCCTTATCTATTCCGTATAAACTTTGAATAGCTTTGGACTCACCGGAAATATCCTGAACCAATGGTACCGAGGTTTGCATCTTATACGCCATCTCAAAGTTTTTAATTCGACCCTTCCAAGCACTACTTCCCATTCCCCATTTATCATTAGAGCCATTCAACGAACGAATCATCTCAATTTGAGCACGTTGTTGGCTAAAAGAATGATTTACATTTGAAATATGCCTAACCTTCGCCTCCAGAGGATCCACAGAAGCATTTCCGATCGGACAACCTTGATGAATGCTTGGCAAAAAAGCTGAGCCCCAATTTTGAGCACCTCCATGTGCTAATGTCGGACAAATGCTTACATAGGAAGGCAAATTATCATTTTCTGTCCCAAGACCGTAAGACACCCATGACCCCATACTCGGACGGATAAAATTATCACTTCCGGTGTGCAATTTCAAAACCGCAGCCCCATGTGCTGGGTTAGTTCCATGCATAGAGTGAATAAAGCATAAATCATCAACATGTTGGGCAACATTTGGAAAAAGATCACTTACATGATGACCGCATTCCCCATAACGCTTAAATTTCCATGGGGACGCCAATAGATTTCCTGTTTTCGCAAATTGGATCTTTGGCTTTTGAAAAGGCAAAGGATTCCCATGTTCGTATTGCAAACGAGGCTTGTAATCAAATGTGTCCACTTGAGATGGACCACCCTTCATAAATAAAAAAAGGATGCGCTTGGCCCTTTGTTTATTTTTAGTCAAACCCACAGAGGAAGACAATTTCTTCATTTCTTCTGAATAGATTAAGTTCATGGCAGCACTATAACCAAGTCCCATTAGCCCAGATCTTAAAAAACTCCTTCTTCTCCAAAAATGATTACTCATCTCAAATACAAAAATTCGTTTGAACAGATCATACTATGGGCGAAAGAAGAACTCGCATGCAAATCGTCTCTAGCATTTGGAAACTCATTGATAAAACGCACTGCCCGATTTAACTCACGCTCACTAGGCTTCCTAAGATATATTTTCTGATAAAGGTCGAAGATCTGATCATCAACCCTTTCGGAGAAAGTATTTTTTGCTAATTTCAAGGAGATTTCATGAACAAAAGGGCTATTTAACAAATATAGAGCCTGTTGGTTGGTAGATATTTGCTTTCGATTCCCTTGAACGATATTGGGGTCTGGAAAATCAAAAAGCTCAAAGAAATCATAAACATGATTTCTTACCACAGGCAAATAAATGGATCTTCGATTAAGATTGTAGTTTGTTTGATCCACTGAGGTTACATTAAAAATATGTTTTCGATTCTCGGGAAAAAAAACCTTACCCCCAATAGTTCTGTTTAAATCTCCCGTTAATGAAAGCCATGTATCTCTGATTGCTTCCGCATCCAGTCTGCGAATTGGGAAACGGGTGTAACATTTATTTTCGGGGTCATCATCCTTACCAATCTCTGCGTTTAAACTAGAGCTTTGCCAAGTAGCAGATTGCAGAATTTTTCGATGCAACGATTTTATGGACCACCCATCCTGCACAAATTGATAAGCCAACCAATCCAATAATTCAGGATGCGTTGGTTGCGCACCTAACAATCCAAAATTATTAGGTGTCGCAACAAGGCCCTGCCCAAAATGCCAATGCCAAACTCGGTTAACAATTACTCTTGGAGTTAAAGGGTTTTGGCTCGAGACCAACCACTTAGCCAACTCCAATCTTCCGCTTTCAAATTCTTTTGGTAATTGATCTAAGTCGACAGGAAAAAGAGAGAGAAAACCGCGTTTCCGCTCTACACCCAAAATTTCAGGGTCACCTCGAATATGAATCTTTAAATTAGTAACATTTCCATCCGAAACCCCGTGACAATAATCAAGCACTGGTCTGGATTGCTCGAAATTTTCTAAATTTGCCTCTAGATCGGCTAAAGTCTGCTTTGTTAAATCAGAATAATAAACTGATGGATTCTTTGGAATTTTTCGAACTCTGCCAAGAGCAACAAGCTCGTAGCTTATCTTTTCCTTGTATGCCTCAATTACCTTCTTTTGATTTTGAATCAGGATTTCATGCTTCTGCGCGTATAATTGTTCATCACGCGATGAGAGGACATGCTCAAACCACCTAGTCGGACGGTTAACGCTTTCCATACTTCGTGTACTCTTGAAAATTCCTGCCATTGAATAGTATTCAGCGGTACTAATGGGGTCACTCTTGTGATCGTGACAACGGGCACATCCAATCGTTATTCCAAGAATGGCTTGGCCCAAAACATCAATCTGTTCATCGATCATATCCATTTCCATTTTCAAAGGATCAGGTTCTGCTAGAAGTTTAGGTCCCAATGCAACAAAACCGGTGGCTATCTTCAAGCGATTGCCTTTTACAGGAGTCTCTCCTTTTGCCAACAAATCTCCGGCAACTTGCTCGATTATAAAGCGATCATAAGCTAGATCATTATTGAAGGCATCAATTAAATAATCTCGATATCTCCAAGCATGTCCAAAAGCAAGGTTTTCGTCCAAGCCATTCGAATCGGAATAACGTGCCACATCCATCCAATGCCTTGCCCATTTTTCCCCGTAATGCAATGACTCAAGCAACTCATCCACTTTTTCATCAAAGGAATAGTCATTCAAGTCATCATAACTTGGGGGTAAACCAATCAAATTATAATGTAATCTTCTTAAAAGATTATTAGAGTCTGCTCTATCGGGTGGATTTAGATTTTTCTGCTCCAATCGATTTAAAATAAAACAATCAATCTCATTTTGCACCCATCCCTTTGTTACAACTTTGGGAATAGTCGGCTCGACCAACCCGTTGAATGACCAATGTAAACTTGAGTTATCTACGATTTCCGAGGCACCACTGACCAAGAATGAAATAGAAAGCAGCGAAAACCATAAAACCCTTTGCATATAAAAACTTATTCTGATTCAAGCATAAATTTCAAGCTAACTATCAAATGAAATTTAAAAAATCTCATTATGGAAAGCAAACCCACAAAATTGAACCATTGAATAAAATTATATAATTTGTACCATTTCATATATTCTCATAACTTAAATATTGCCATCTTCATTCTATACAGAACCAGAAGCTTTTTAACATTACAAACCCAAGGATTTCATCCACAGACTCCAGATTCTTTTATAAAAGTAAAATTCTACAAAATTAGAATTTTCATGAGATAAAAAGAATAAGTAGATACCTGAATAGATGTAACTTAATTTTTAGAATTTTGTCATTTCAAGAAGAAAATAAATTAGCAGAGAACCCCATTTCCAAATCCAAGTTAACACTCCTTTTACCATTGATTTATTTACAAAGCCTGACACAATGGATTCTTTATTCGCTTATTCGTTGCCTAGTTTAGACATTCTAATCTAGAAAATGTTACGAGCGATCTAGGATAAACACAGAAAATAGTAAAATGGAAATATATGTAGGTAATCTACCTTGGTCCACCAGTGATCAAGATCTATCGGATGCATTTGGTGCATTCGGAAAAGTTGAAAAGGCTTCGATCATCTCTGATCGTAATTCAGGTCGCTCAAAAGGCTTTGGCTTTGTGACTATGGAAGACGCAGATGAAGCAAATAAAGCAATCGAATCAATGAACGGTAGCGAAATGGCCGGACGGAACTTAAAAGTAAATGAGGCTCGCCCTCGTGAGGATCGTCCTCCTCGCCAGTCTAACTGGTAATCTTTCAATTTAAAAAATCCGCTTCAAGCGGATTTTTTTTGGCATTGTTTCAAAGCCTATACTTTTCTAGTTTGCTTGTCCGAAAATTTTCCTACACCAATATGTGTATGAGTAAACAAGAACCCACCACTTTCCTACAAAGCGTTGATCTTTACTTTGATCGAGCTGCATCTGCTTTAAAATTACCTAAAGGACTTGCACGACAAATTCGCACTTGCAACGCCATTTGTGAAATGAAATTTGGAGTCGAAATCAAGGGTGGGTATGAAATTTTCACGGGTTGGCGTGCAACTCATAGTGAACATATTCTTCCTGCTAAGGGTGGAATTAGATATGCTCCATTTGCTGATCAGCAAGAAGTTGAAGCTCTCGCAGCACTCATGACATATAAGTGCTCCATTGTTAGCGTTCCATATGCCGGATCCAAAGGGGCTCTAAGAATTGATCCAAAGAAATATACTATCGAAGAATTGGAGCACATTACTAGACGATTTGCACAGGAACTTGATAAACGAGGATTACTTGGTCCTGGGATTAATGTACCTGCTCCTGATATGGGAACCGGACAAAGAATGATGTCATGGATTGCCGATGAATATCAAAAACTTCATCCATCTGATATAAATGCTCAGGGGTGCGTGACGGGAAAACCAGTTCATTTTGGTGGTGTAGAAGGACGAATGGAAGCAACAGGTCGCGGTGTGCAATTTGGGTTGCAGGAATTCTTTAGGCATCAAGATGACTTAGCAGTGGCAAATTTGGATGGTGCCTTGGCTGATAAAGAAATCATTGTTCAGGGATTAGGAAATGTAGGTTATCACGCCGCTAAATTTCTTGCCGCCGAAGACGGTTCATTAATCATCGGCATTATCGAGCAGGATGGTGCTTTGCTGGACCCGAAAGGTTTGGATGTAGAGGCAGTTCACCAATGGATTGCTGAGAATGGAGGTGTCAAAGGCTTTCCTAATGCGACATATGTGGTAGACGGAGCGCTGGTACTAGAAGAGTCTTGTGATATTTTAATCCCTGCTGCCATTGAGGGTGTGATTAATTTAAATAATGTAGACCGCATCAAGGCGCCACTGTTGATAGAGGCTGCAAATGGTCCGG
>JABGWU010000048.1 GCA_018645475.1 Opitutia bacterium | reverse complement strand
CGTAGTTTGATCTTACTTGCTCCCTTAAGAGCCTTTTCGGTCACCTGTTGGGCTTGCATGGCTAATGCCTTAACCTCATCCGTTGTCCCTCTCATCTCAGGAGTATCAACTCCGAATAAACGAATGGATATATCATCTCCAAACAATGGATGCATGTTGGGCAGATCAATCTTGAAGGTGTCACCATCGTATACATCAACCACTTGGTCAGGTGACAGGATAAATAGGTTCTCGTCACTCGTAACTGGTGCAGTTGCTTCTTCCTCCGCATCATCGTCCAGCAAGTAGTAAGTTAATCCGGCAAGTGAAACAACGAGTGCCAAGAAGAACCCAACAATCAATAGCTTTATACCCAGTAACTTCTTGGCTGGTTTAGCTTCAACCTTTGTAGGTTGGGCAACTGGTTTTGCTACAGGCTTGGGCTGGGCAGGAGCAATGCCAGGTACTTGCGATAACTTGATCCAGTTAGCACCATCATGGCATGCAAGGTCGTTGCCTGTGAAGTTCCCTGCCTTCAGGTATTGGTGTATGTGCTCAAGGTTGTAAGGACCATAGGTCTTGCCGTCTTTGTGGATGTGGATGTGCATGGGATTGTAGCGACAATTTGGAATAATTTGATTACAAAAAATAAAATATTGACCAAACCTCTATCTATTCTTCTACAATTAAAAAGCACATTATCATTTGTCGTAAGTAATAATTATATGTGTAACCACTAAGATATGAATTCTAATTGGAACAGTAAAAAACTGACTCATGGTTGGCAGAAAGGAGTGAATGCATTCTATTATGGATTGGGTCTTGATGATAAGGATTTGAATAGACCACAGGTAGGAATTGGCACGCCGCTTTTGGAGGGGAATTTATGTAATATCCATGCTTATGAACTTGCTCGAAAAATTGTGGAAGGGTGTGAGAATGCAGGTTTGTTAGGTTTTCCTTTTGGCACATTGGGAGTGAGCGATAATATTTCACAGGGGCATGAAGGAGGTAATGCAAGTTTGCCATCCCGTAATTTAATTGCAAATTCGGCGGAGTGCGTAGTTACTGCCCATGGGTATGATGCCCTGGTGGGACTTCATCATTGCGATAAAAATGGGCCCGGGTTTGCCATGGCTTTGGCCAGGACAAATTATCCGGGTTTAATTATTTCAGGAGGAAGTATAAAGCCGGGTTGCCATGCTGGTAAAGATATCACCATTCTCGATGTGTACGATTCACAGGCGTCTGCGAGGGTGGGGGATATTTCTGAAGACGATGCGAATCAGATTTTACGTAAGGCCTGCCCCGGTGCCGGGGGTTGCGGGATTGCTGCATCGTTTAACACTTGGGGTATAGCCATGGAGGCAATTGGTCTCATGCCTCCTTACAGCAGTTCAACCCCTGCGGAAGCCGAGGAAAAACGAAACGAATGCCTTGCTGTAGCTAAATTGATTAATGGTATGCTTGCCAGTGGTCTGCGTCCCAGAGATATCTTGACCAGGAATGCTTTTGAAAATGCGACGGTTGCGATAGCTGCTGCAGGTGGTTCCACCAATGGGATTCTTCATTTGCTTGCCTTAGCACAGGAGGCGGATGTTGCTTTTGATTTGTCTGATATTCAATCAATTTTGAGATCAACTCCGGTGCTTGCAAATTTTGCACCGAGAGGAAAGGGTACAATGTTGGATTTACACAATATGGGAGGGACACCTGCTTTTTTGAAAATCCTGCTGGATGGGGGTTTACTGGACGGCGATTGTGTTACCATTACAGGAAAAACGATAGCAGAAAATTTGACCGCGGTTACTCGTATTCCCTCAGATAGTGATTTTATACGCGATATAAATAATCCATTTAAAGAACATGCCGACATGCAGGTTTGCTTCGGTAATATTGCACCAGGAGGGGTTGTATTTAAGGTCTCAAGTCTAAAAGAAACAATTTTTAGAGGTATCGCTATTTGTTTTGATGATGCTATAGAAATTGTTAAAGCCGTTGAAGCGAAGCGAATTAAACCAGGAATGTTTGTGATCCTTCGCTATCATGGTCCGGTAGCTTGTGGAATGCCCGAAGTGTTAGTTGCCACTTCTGCTCTGTCCATACCAGAATTGGACGGTAAAGTTGCGTTTTTGTCAGATACGAGAGTATCTGGAGTCTCGCATGGAGCAATAGGAGTTCATTGTTCACCAGAAGCTGCAGTAGGCGGGCCGATTGCATTGGTGGAGAATGGTGATGAAATTTTTATAGATCTTTTGGCCGGTCATATTTCATGGAGTGTTAGTGAAGCTGAAATAGTTAACCGTCGTCAGAAATGGATTTCAGAAAAACCAAATTTCGAAAGGCGAGGTTACTTAGCCGATTTTACTGCCACTGTTGCTCAAGCCAACTTCGGGTGTGTAAGTAAAGCTCATTATCCAGATTGTACATAAACAATAAGGAATATTTAAGACCTCGAAGAGACATTCTTTTTAGGTTTTCGACTTTGGGTGTTTCATAATTTTAGGATGTAAACTAATCCTTCCGACTTGTTTATAAAATAATTTTAACACTTTGTAATAAAATTTAATCAATGTTTTAATGATTGGGTCTCATGGTTACCCTATTAAGGATAATACATTATTTTTGTTGAGATCTTTTTTTGACTAAATTTAGAATTTAGAACTTTTGATACAAGCTATGTCAATTCGTATACGAACCAATAATACAAAGTTAAATAACGCCAAAATTTAAATCTTACGAAAAGGAATCAAGTGAGTTCTCAAATTTATTTACCAGTGTGGTTATTGGATTAGTATCAACAGTCGGTAATTTTATTTGGGGTTTATTATTTATAATGAGTTAGGATTCTAAAAACTCTGAACATGAGCAGGTAACTGCTCGTAATCTAAGTTCTTTTCTTCAGACTAAAACCTTCGCTTGCCAGATGGTTGATAAAAGTCTAAACCCTCCGCACTCATGAGTGCTCTATCAATTAGTTCAGACAAAATTCGAAACCTTGCAATCATTGCTCACGTCGATCATGGAAAGACTACCTTGGTCGATCAAATGTTGAAGCAGTCTGGTGCTTTTCGAGAGAACCAAGTTCTTCAGGAAAGAGCAATGGATTCAATGGATCAGGAGAAAGAGCGCGGTATTACTATCAAAGCCAAGAACACCTCGGTTAGATGGAAGGAATTTTTAATTAATATAGTCGATACTCCGGGGCATGCCGATTTTGGTGGAGAAGTTGAGAGAGTAATGAAAATGGTTGATGGTGTCATGCTCGTTGTTGATGCGTATGAGGGTCCACAGGCACAGACTCGATTTGTCTTACAAAAAGCACTGGCCGCAGGTTTGAATCCCGTTGTTTTTATTAATAAGATCGACAGACCTAATGCCAGACCAAAGGAGATGCAGGATTTGGTTTTGGAACTTTTTCTTGAGTTGGAAGCGAGCGATGAACAGTTTAATGCTCCTTTTCTCTTCGGTAGTGCTAAAGATGGGTATGCTTTGAACAAGCTTGATGATGAACAATCTGGCATGACTCCTTTATTTGAGGTTTTGGCCGAGAAAATTCCCGCTCCCACGATTGAAGAATCTGATGATTTTAAAATGCTTGTTTCTAATGTTGATTGGTCTGACTATGTTGGGCGAATTGCAGTTGGTAAAATTCTGTCGGGCAGCACTAAGATTGGGGATCCCATTTGGCGTTTACGAAAAGATCATTCTCCAGAGAGGTCGAAGGTTTCCAAGATTTTTGAATACTCTGCTTTAGCCACCAATGATGCTTCAGAAGGGGTGGCCGGAAATATTATTGGACTTTCAGGTTTTGAAGAAATTGACATCGGAGAAACTTTGGCTGGTAACCAAGATGTTGAACTTTTGCCATTTGTTGAAATTGATCCCCCCACGGTTATGATGTCTTTCTCGGTAAATGACGGTCCAATGGCGGGAAGGGAAGGTGATCGAGTTACTTCCCGAGAAGTTCGGGATCGTTTATTAAAGGAGGCTCGAACCAATATTTCGATTAAGCTCGAGGATATGGATGGATCCGCAGATTTTAAGGTGAATGCTAGGGGAGCCATGCAGGTCGCCGTGGTTGTTGAGGAAATGAGAAGGGAAGGATTTGAAATTTTAGTTAGCCGCCCAACTGTCATTAAGCAAGTTATTGATGGTCGTTCCCATGAACCGTTTGAAACTGTTTATTTAGAAGTCCCTGACGATGCTGTAGGAGGTTGTATGCAATCCCTTGCGAACAGAAAAGGTCAGGTTGAATCAATGTCTGCGAACAAAGGGAGAACGACCCTTCAGGCAACAATACCCACCCGTGGTTTAATCGGATTTGAATTTGAACTTTTAAACCTTACCAGCGGTGAGGGAATAATGTCTCATTTATTTAAGGAGTATAGACCTGATTCTGGTGATATTCGTACTCGTCGAACCGGGACATTAGTTTCTATGGAGAAAGGTGAATCGAACACCTATGCTTTGCGAAATATTGAAACCAGAGGGAAATTATTTGTCGGTGCAGGGGAGGAGGTTTACGAAGGTATGATTGTGGGTGAAAATCCAAGAATTGAAGACTTACCTGTCAATCCTACAAAGGCGAAGCATGTGACTAATCATCGAGCTGCAGGTAGTGATAAAACAGAAACTTTGACTCCCCCCATTAAATTTTCTCTGGAGCGTGCGATAGAATACATTGCTCCGGATGAATTGGTTGAAGTAACTCCCAAAAATATACGACTTCGTAAAAGAATTCTTGATTTTAATTTACGAAAACGAGAGGCAAAGAAGTAAACTTTTGAGTTAATCGTAGATTTCCTGTTTTGACCTGTCTCAGTAAACGTATATCCAGTTATATTGCTTTTTTAATACTTTTCATTCTTTCAGGGTGTGGGGTAGGAAGTATTTATAATGCCTCATATTACTCTGAAACTGCATTAGAGGAAAGGCTCTATCGGGTGACTTTTCAAGGTGGGAGGGCACCTATGACTGGAGATTTATGCCTATTGAGATGTGCAGAAGTTACCCTTGAGGCAAATAATGATTATTTTCAAGTTGTAGATTCTGAGTCTGGAAGTTCAATCAGGAGTTTTCCCTCTCATTACCCCTTTCACCGACATCAGGTACATACTGATCCATTTGTGGATGATTTGTCATTTGTAACCAAAACTATTCGTCTCAGTAAAGTTAAACCGACAACAGGTTTTGCCTATGAAGCCTCGGTTGTGAAATCATCTTTAATGAGGAAATACAATATTAATTCGAAAAAGTAGGATTGATTTTGCGATATACAGTATCCCTCATTGACCATTTACCATAAAAACTATTTTATTAATCGCTTATGAATCAACCAACAGAAATTCGAATACCCGATATTTTCCGTAGTGGAATTATCATATGGGTAGTCTTAATTATCGCGGTACTTGCCGGATTAATTACTTCCATTTACACGGTACCAGCTGAATCGCAAGGGGTGGTGCTTCAATTTGGAAAGTATTTAAAAACCGTTGAGCCCGGTCTTAGGTTTAAGCTGCCATTTGGAATTGAACAAGTTTATGTTTTGCCCGTTCGTAGGCAATTAAAACAGGAATATGGTTTTAGTACCCCGGGAGGTACTAACCCTACTCAATTTAGCGATCGTCGTGCCCGTGAAGTTGAAAAGAGTATGATGACTGGAGATTTAAATGCTGCTGTGGTTGAATGGATTGTTCAGTACCGAATTAATGATCCACGTCTCTATTTGTTTAAAGTATTAGACCCAGAGGGGACTCTTCGCTATATTTCTGAATCAGTTATGAGAACAGTGGTTGGTGATCGAACCGTGGATGAAGTTATTACGATTGGTCGTCAAGAGATCGAGGACGAAGCAAAAGATCGTCTTGAGACTTTGGTAAAAAAATATGAACTTGGAATTAGTATTGATCAAATTCAGCTTCAAAATGTTAATCCACCTCCTCCTGTTCAGGCTTCTTTCAACGAGGTGAATCAGGCACAGCAGGAGCGTGAGCGTATGATAAACGAAGCGAATGGTGAATATAACAAAGAAATTCCACGTTCTCGTGGGGTAGCGGATCAAAAAATTCAAGCAGCAGAAGGGTATGCTTTAAAAAGAGTTAATGAAGCTTTGGGTGATGTTGCTCGTTTTAATTATCGCTTTGAGGAATTTATGAAGGCACCAGAAGTTACACGAACAAGGCTTTATTTAGAATCGATGAAGGAAGTGATTCCTCAGATGGGAAGAAAGATCATACTTGATGAAGATGCTTCACAGGTATTACCACTTTTACAATTACAGGCTAGTTCAAAGGGAGGCTTGTCACAATGAAGATTCAATTAGTACTTAAATTAGCACTCATACCAGTTATCCTAATAATGTGGTTTGTGTATGTTTGTTCCTATGTAGTGGAAGAAACAGATCAAGTAATTATTACTGAATTCGGTAAGCCAATAGGTACGCCAGTTACGGAGGCTGGTTTGTATTTTAAAACACCCTTCATTCAGGAAATAAATCGTATTGAAAAACGATTTTTGCCTTGGGATGGTCCATCCAATGAAATGTCTACAAAAGATAAAACATACCTTATCATAGATACTTTTGCACGTTGGAGAATTAGTGATCCTATGCAATACTTTTTACGACTTAGAGATGAGAGGAGTGCCCTTTCTCGGTTGGATGATATTCTTGGTAGTGAGACTAGAAATGCAGTCGCAAAGCATGAACTCATAGAGATTGTTCGGACCACAAAAGACCGTAAAGCTAAAACGGATGAATCTTTGGTGCAGGGAGTTGGCAAAGTTGGAATGCTATATCCAATCAAAATCGGTCGGGAAAAAGTCGAACAAGAAATTTTCAAAAAAGCAGCCCTAAAACTTCAAGATTTTGGTATAGAATTACTTGATGTCCGGTTCAAGAGAATCAATTACAATGAAACCGTACGGCGCAGAATTTATGAGCGTATGGTGAGTGAGCGAAATCAGATTGCAGACCGGTTTCGGTCAGAGGGAGCTGGTGAAGCAGCAAAAATCATGGGTAAAAAAGAGAAAGACTTACAGCAAATTGAATCGGAGGCTTACAAAACAGTTCAGCAAATTTTTGGTGAAGCAGATGCTAATGCATCGGCTATTTACGCTGAAGCTTACAATAAAAGCAATGAAGCAGTTGAATTTTATGGTTTTTTGAAAACTTTGGAAACCTATGAGGATGTATTAAGTTCGGATATTTCCCTGTTTATAACAACAGACAATCCGTTGTTTAAGCTTTTAAAGTCCTTGGATTAGTTTTTCTACCTTTTGGGGAACGCTTGTAAGTAATATTATTTTTGTGGTGTTGTAGATTGTTGCATATGTTGATTCTTTTATTATCAAAAAGTTCACTTTCATGCATATTTGAATATCTAGTTACAAATAAACAAATTATTCCACCTATCATAATATAGGAAGCTAGCTCACTAAAGTTAACCGAAGAAGCCTTGGAAATCTGTGATTCGAATGACTTGTGAAGTGCCTCAAGATAAACGGCATGTAATTCGTCATCTGGCATTTCTTTTTGCTGAAAGAAAATTTCGAAGTTATTTTTTTTAATCGCCTCTAGAAGGAAATAGGGGATCAAACTGTCTTTTTCTTCAGAATCCACAAGGGATTCATATTTAGTCCACGAAAAAATATAGTCGTCGAAACGATATGAGGGTGCAGAATCTGGAAAAAATTGCTCATTCGTTGAGATTTCGTAGCTTTCATTTAGGTTTGAAATTTTTTCGCATAATGCAAATTTCCAATATTTTGTAAGAAATTGATCACCCCTACAGAAACTTAAATCTTTATGTGCCCAGGATGAAACCTCAATGAAATCTGTAAAGGTAGAATTATTGGCAAGTACTGAATCATCAATGCCATGAATGAAAGGTCGATATGCAAATGTTTTATTTTGGAAATTCTGTTTGAAATTTTGTAAATATAAAAAATTCCATATTTTTTCTTTTCGTTCAAATTGGTAATGGGTGAGGTCGGAAACTGATTTTTCTAAACTTGTAAATTCAACTGAATGGTACAAATAATTAGATTTTTCACCACCAAAACCCTCCAAGCAATGTGCATTTTGGATACAAAATACTATTAAAATTAAAAATTTAAATTCCATTAAAAATTATTAAACCTAAAGATTATACCCTAAAGCCAATCTTTGTTGTGTATGATATTATCATTAAAAGGTAATGCTATAACTTAGCAGAAGAGTTAAAAAAAATACATTATTATATGATAATTAAAAAACTATTTAGGTAGAAATAAATTTTTGAGTTAATTAACTACATGGTAATTATTCTAATTTTATACCATTTATCTATTCACTCTTCTCATTTCTTCTAAAGGTTTATTTTCCAATATCTCATATAATCTCGAGTTTTGATAAGGTGAGAACTATATTTTGGTTTAATATTAAGCTTGGCAAATTTTATCTTAAATTCAAAAATTAGTTTAATGGCTCTTAACAAGGGGGAAACTTATGGTTTGGTACATAATTAAAATTGTAATTACAGCCTCGATTATAGTGGTCGTTTCTGAAATTTCTAAAAGATTACCTTTGTTAGGAAGTATGATCGCATCCTTGCCGTTGGTTTCAGTCTTGGGAATGGTTTGGATTTTTCAGGAAACAAAAGAGACTCAAAAACTAATAATCCACGCTGAAGGTACCTTTTGGTATGTGTTACCATCACTGCCCATGTTTCTTTTAATGCCATGGATGATGAGGAAGGGAGTTTCCTTCTATCTAACTCTTACGGCAGGTATATTGCTAACGGTTATTCTTTATCTGATCATGACTAAACTTCTCGCCCGAATGGGGATGAATCTTTAGTTCAAATTAGTCAAACCACTCATCATCTTCATCAAAAGCAGGAATGGGCACATTGATTAAGGTAAGTTTTCCTACTGCCCTGTGCCGGCAACCTGGTTTAATCATAACAGAGATTCCTTTTTTGAGTAAAATTTTATCATTATCGATTTCCAGTATTCCATTACCGCCCAAAACATAATAAATTTCAGTCATTTTTTTATGGTAATGCATTCGACTATCCTTGGAAATTTTTACAATGTGGAAAGATGCCGTCTGTTCGGGTTCTTCTATGAACGCTCTTTGAGTATTTCCACAGGGGCAGGGTTCAGATGGTAAGTCGGCAAAGCTTGCAACTTTATAGTTCTTTTTCTCGTTCATAATTTTTAGTTTATAATAGTCTTAATTCAATGCGAAAGGAATTAATGTGAAAAAAGATAATTTAATTTGGGTTTTCCTCTCTCTGGGTGGATTTTTCGGTGGTACCGCCGTTCTTCTTAGTGCATGGGGTGCACATGGTTTAGAATCTTCTTTTATGGAGACACCTACCGATCGGTTTTCCTTTAATTTTGCCACTGATCTTCAGCTCTTGCACTCCCTTCTTCTCGTTTCAGTCGCACTTTTTCTAAATTTGGGTAAATGCCGATCGAATCTACTTCTAGCATCCTGTATTTTTTTGATTTTAGGAATTCTCCTTTTTTCCTTACCTATATACACTCGAATTATATGGAATTATTCTGAACTTTCCAAGTTAACCCCTTTCGGTGGAGTTTGTTTTTTCTTAGGTTGGAGCTTGATTTCAGCTTTTTCTATTCTCAATATATTATGTAGTAAAGTTCTTATAAAACCAGAATCATGAATAAAATACTCTTAGCATTTTTATGGCTTTTTACCGTAGCAATTTCCTACTGGTATGGTCTGAGTCAAAAATTAGATAGCAATAGTTTGAAACTATCTGAAAGGAAAATTTCTTCTCCTATTCAGGTTACTGGAGGGAACAAAACTGCTTTACCAAAATTAAAAAGTAAAAGCTCGATGGATTTAGAATCAGGCAATATGCAAATTCGCGAAGTGGAGCTTGACTCAGTTAGTGAATTTGAAAATGAATCTCAGGATTCTGTTTCCGATAGATTGTCATCTGGGAACCCGATTGTTCGTATGCAGGCTTTTGCTGAGTTATTGCAAAACCCAACCGAGGGTAACATTGCAAAAGCTGTTGAAGCTTTTGACAAACTGCCTGAAGGTCCTAGCCGTTTCAGTGAATTACGGTTGCTTACTTTTAGCTGGGCTCAGGTTGATCCAAAAGGTGCAATGGAATGGGTTCGCGGTTTAGATGGGTTTGATGAGAGAATTGCAACAGGTTCAGTTATGGATTCTTGGGCAAGAAATAATTCAGACGAGGCCATTGCATGGGCCAAAGAAAATTT
The DNA here is from genome assembly GCA_018645475.1 of Opitutia bacterium. Lineage (GTDB taxonomy): Bacteria > Verrucomicrobiota > Verrucomicrobiia > Opitutales > Seribacteraceae > Seribacter. The sequence continues at coordinate 1,298 of JABGWU010000048.1, read as the reverse complement.
TGACGGTGGCAAGGGTAGTGAAAATCCTTACTTTGTGGGAATAATAAGTGGAATGGCAGAAAATAATTTAGTCGGTGCCACGGATTTAATGTCCGAATTACCTTTTGGTCGGGTTCGGGGTCGTGCCGCATCCATTTTATTTGAGCAGACTTGGAAAAAGGGGGAAGATGTTTCCATGCACTGGGCGGAAAACTTGCCGGAAGGATCTTTGCAAAATTTTGCATACCGGGAAATTGGGGAAAAGATTGCCCGTGAGGATCTTGGACGTGCAGTCGAGTGGGTTGACAATATGGAGGAGACTGAAGTGAAGGCCGCAGTGAGTGAAGATGTGGCAGAGATTTGGGCCCGTAAAAATCCCGTTGATGCCGCTCAATGGGTTGCAAGTATGCCTGAAGGTGAGGCGAGGTCTGAAAGTATGGAAGAAGTGGTTACTCAGTGGGCTCGTAAAGATCCGACTGCGACTGCTGAGTGGCTGAATCAATTTCCATCCAATGAACTTATGGACGAGCCAATTCAAAGATTTGTGAGGGAAGTTGTCCGAGATGATCCTGAAGTAGCCATGACTTGGGCCGAAGCCATCGTAAACGAAGAGCGAAAGGAAAGAACAGTTACTGAAGTAAAAAGATTTGCCGAACGGGTTGCACAGCAGAAGGAGGCTCAAACAAAAGGCGAGTCTTCGCAAAATGGAAATCAGGGAAAAGGGGGGGGGCGTCCAAGAGGTGGTCCTCCTGGTTCTTCTCCAAAATAAGTTTAAATCCATACGGAATATCACAATTTTTTGAAAACTTTTTACAAGTATTCTCAGGAAACAAAATGGTATGTTAGAATATATCATTAACTCATCAAAAACTTTACACTTCTGTTGCTGCTTAGTTTCCCGCCTCCAAGTTGAGGTCTCTGCCAAGATTTCTTACTCAATGTGTTTTGGAAATAATTCAGGTTCACTAGATATTATATTTTGATGAACATTAACCTAAGCTGTTCTGTACTCTTATTCATTGCATCCTCGGGATCGGCAAAGATTGACTTTAATCGAGAAATTCGCCCAATTCTTTCCGAACATTGTTTCGCCTGTCACGGACTAGATGATCCACAGGGTGGATTGCGTTTAGATTTTGCGGAGTTTGCCTACAAGGGCGGAAAGTCTGGTTTTCCTGCTATTACTCCCGGTGATTTGGAAGAAAGTGAGATTCTTCATCGTGTGGTTTCCACGGAAGAGGACGACCGGATGCCACCCAAAGGTGAAACCCTAAAGCCCGAGCAGGTCAAACTTCTCCGCCAATGGATCGCTTCTGGTG
>JABGWU010000047.1 GCA_018645475.1 Opitutia bacterium | reverse complement strand
TATATACCGGATTAGAAGATGAGCAAAGGAAATATACTGGGTCTTAGAAAGAAATATATGGATCTAAAAGGTAGGGAAGTCAGTTTCAATTTAAATAAAATACCGAAGCCAATGGATGATATTAAATTTAATTAACCCGAATTACCTTGCTATATAGACCAGTCAGAGTATTCTAATGCTAACCTCTCCTCTATTACCTATCGAGCTAAGGGAAATAAAACAACCTGGGATTTTTAAATTTAGCCACTCCCCCTTAGGAGTGGATTTTTTTTTGCCTTCAATCATTAAGATGAAAATCTGTAAAAAAAGTCAATTATATGTATGAAGTTAAAGTGTACGACAGCTCAGGGAAGTTAAAAAAGGTAATTTCATCACAAACCTTAAACATACGCTCAAAACAGCAGCTGGAATCCCCTGAAATGTTTCTTAGAAACAAAAGGGGAAGAAAACCATGGTCACAATCTACTAAAAGCCAAATAGAAGGCGAAACATCATAAATTAATTATTCCCATAGACCTATTTCTTAAGTCACCGTTGATCAGAATCAGGTCGAAAAAAAGTTAAAAGCTTAAAACTACTCGCTCAATAAAGAGTGGCCCTTTAGAGAGCTCAAGGGCCGATGACTCTAAGATAAGCCCTCCGCCCAGAAGAAACGAAAGTTCAAGCAAGCCAAAGAATACGAAAAGCGGCAGAGGGACTCTCAAGATCTTTTTGGAGTCAATGATTGAATTACCCAAGGAAAACCAATGATCATAGATCGCTACACAAAAGCATTAATGACTGTCTTTGCCCTGGCCTTATTACTGAACGGGTTAAATCCATGGATTAACCCTTCTCAAGCTGTGGCAAAAGAAAACACCACAACAGATGGGACGAAAAATGCTAGTAATTGTACTTCTCAAGATAGAAAAAACTCCATTAAAACGCTGGAAGGGGTGAACAACCTGGAAAGATTGCTGGGCTATGTCGAATCTTCGGTCAATGACATTCAACTGACCATTAAGGGAATCGACAGAAAAATGAGCGAACATCCTTCAAGTAACGAAACAGAAAAAAGGTAGCACCAAACTAACCCGGGAAAGGGAATGATGGAAGACATTACATTTTTCATACTGGTCGCTTCGATGATTGCCAATTTTTTTGTGTTAGGGATTTCACTTAACCGTCCAGATTCATTTTTTCCAGTCAGCCTTTCAGCTATTTCCATTTCTCTGCAAGGATACGTATTGCGACTAATAGCCATCAACTCGATCAGTTGATAAACTTGGCTCCCCAGAACCCAATAATGTTAGATCAAAAGATTGAAATATTGCTTAAGTTTTATTCATTTCACAATTCTTAACCTTTAACTAGAGGACATTTAAAAATGACAGAATCAACCATGACAGCAAAAGAAGTATTGCAGGAATTAATTGGCAACTTTAGTAAATCCATTGAAGACGCTGAAGTCCGCAGGAAAGCTGCATCAGCAAAAAATGAGAATTACAAAATAGAATATTCCGGGGGTGAAAAACATGCTTATGAAGATGTCGTGAAACAATTAACAAAGGCCTTGGATAAAGTTTAAGACCCCCAGCTTTCCAGATTGATGCCAGAGTATTGGTGAAACCAAGATTCCGCGAGGCCAAAACCATCGCGAAAGGAAATTAATGCAATTTCAACCAAGTACAAAGAACCTAATCATAAATCAAGAAAGGGTTGCCAGACAGGAGTTTAATTCAGAAAAAAAATGCACTACTGTTAAGAAAAAAACAGCCCTGATTTATTGCGATAATCAATTTGGACTGGTTGACGGAAAAACTGCAGCTGCGTTAGTGTGACACTCTCAAATCTATAAAATTATTGGGGTTATTGATAGATCACTAACAGGAAAGGATGCAGGAGAAGCACTGGGTGAGGAGAAGAGAGGGATTCCAATTTTTGCTGACTTAGGTGATGCATTGAGAAAACTTTCTAACATTCCTGATTTCTATATTTATGGAAAAGCTCCTTTAGAGACCTATATCCCAAATAATGAAAGACTAATGATCTTGGAAGCTATGGAAAAAGGAATGGATATCGTTAGCGGTCTACACCAGCTTTTCTCAGAAGACTCAGAGTTTGTTAAAGCAGCTGTCCAGAACGGTATACATATCAACGACATTAGAAAATCCCCATCTTTAAAAGATTTGCACCTTTTTACTGGTCAAATATCTGAAGTGAATGTTCCCGTAATAGCAGTCTTGGGGACCGATTGTGCTTGCGGAAAAATGACCACGGCAGTGGAACTGAATAAAACCCTGAATAATCTCGGAATAAAATCAGTGCTTGTCGGAACAGGACAAACCAGCTTGATGCAAGGGGCCAGATATGGAGTGCCGACCGATGCACTTGTTTCACAGTTTGTGGTTGGTGAAGTAGAAAACTCTGTTGTTCAGGCATTTAAAAATGAAAGCCCTGACATTATTTTAGTCGAGGGGCAAAGTGCCATCAGTCATCCCGCTTTCATGAGTTCTCACGGTATCTTGAAAGGAAGTCTTCCAGATGGAATTATCCTTCAACATCCTCCCGCCAGAAAGTTCCGGTGCGATTTTCCTCT
>JABGWU010000368.1 GCA_018645475.1 Opitutia bacterium | reverse complement strand
GGCAAACTCCACTGAATTTAGCCAGTGGTCTAGAAGCGGCTGGAGTAAAAGTTATAGGTACTTCTCCTGATAGTATTGACTTGGCCGAGGATCGTGAAAAATTTAAACAAATTTTAAACCAACTCGATTTAAAGCAACCGCAGAATGAAACTGCGATAGAACCCGAAGATGCCAAGGACGCTGCCGAGCGAATTGGATATCCTGTTCTCCTTCGTCCTTCTTTTGTTTTGGGCGGCCGGGGAATGTTCATTGTTTACGACGAAAAGGAACTAGAAAATGTTGTTAAAGAAGCTTTTGCTGTGGCTCCAGGAAAGCCTGTTTTACTTGATAAATTCCTTGAAGAGGCAATCGAGTTAGATGTTGATTGTATTTCTGATGGTGAAACAACCGTTGTCGGTGGGATGCTCCAACATATCGAATTTGCAGGAGTGCATAGTGGAGATGCTGCGATGGTTTTACCTCCTCATGATCTGGCTGATGAGATGATTGATGAGGTGCGTCAAGCATCCCATGATTTAGCCAAGGCACTAAAGGTCATTGGGTTGATGAATATTCAATTTGCAATAAAGGATGGGGAATTGTTTCTCATAGAAGTTAACCCTCGCGCATCCAGAACTATACCATTTGTAAGTAAAGCTATTGGAGTGCCCTTGGCCAAACTTGGTGCTCGTGTAATGGCGGGAGCAAAGCTCAAAGACCTTGGTTTTACTGAAGAAATTAAACCAAAACATTGGGCAATAAAGGAATCTGTTTTCCCTTTTAGTCGCTTTCCTGGTTCCCCCATAGTACTGACCCCAGAAATGCGAAGCACCGGTGAGGTAATGGGACAGGATGAAGATTTTGGCATGGCTTTTGCCAAAACTCAGATGGCCGCCAAGCCATCCTTACCTATGGAGGGAAATGTATTCTTAAGCGTAAAAGACTCCGATAAAGAAAAAGCTCTTCTTGTGGCAAGAGGATTATCTGAATTGGGTTTTTCTTTTTATTCCACGGAAGGAACATCTGAATTTTTGAAAAAGAATGGAATTGAATCCGAAAGTGTACTTCGAATCAGTGAGGGTCGTCCGAATGTGTCCGACTTGATTAAGAATGGAAAAATTCAACTTGTTATTAATACACCTCTCGGACTCATTCCTCGAAGAGATGAAAATGGCATTAGGAGCGAAGCCGTTCTTCACGGGGTTCCGGTCATTACCACACTGGGTTCTGCTTTTGCAGCATTGGATGGAATTCGTTCCCTCAAAGACAGGAAGTTCTCGGTGAAATCTTTGCAAGACTATGCAAGGTCCTAATATTATATGAATTCTATTACCGCTTTACTTTATGGGGCTGATCGACCGGGTATTGTCGCCAAAGTAGCTGGATGGATTCATGAGCGCGGAAGTAATGTGCTTCACGCTGATCAACACCTCGACCGTCAGGAAAATGTGTTTTTTCAACGGATTGAATGGGAATCCTCTTTAAATTCTAATACAAGAGAGGAGGGGATGGCATTTCAGGAAATGGTTCAGACTGAATTAGGTATGACCGTAAGAATAGGGTATGATGATGACCGACCTAAAATTGGTGTAATGGTTTCCAAGGCAGATCATTGCCTTCACGATATTTCCTTACGTGTAAGGTCAGGGGAATGGAATGCGGAATTAGCAGGAGTTCTTTCTAATCACAGAGATTTGCAAAACATTTCTGAATCTTATCATTTGCCTTTTCACTATTTCAATCTGTCTCCAGAAAGTAGGGAATTAGAGGAAGCCAATCAGATAGAATGGATTCAGGAACAGAAAATAGAACTTTTGATACTGGCCCGATATATGCAGATTTTAAGTAAGGATTTTCTTGAGAAAGCTGGTTGCCCAGTGATCAATATTCATCATTCCTTTCTTCCTTCTTTTGCCGGAGCCAAACCTTATCATCAAGCGTACACCAGAGGGGTGAAGTTAATTGGAGCAACTGCACACTATGTGACCGAGGATTTAGACGAAGGTCCCATTGTTGGGCAGGATGTAACCCGGGTCAGTCATCGTCATGGACCCAAGGATTTAATCGAAAAAGGTCGTGACCTTGAAAAAATTGTTCTTTCTACTGCTGTCCGCAGGCATTTACAAAACCGAGTGCTTGTTTATCAGAATAAAACGGTAGTGTTCGATTAAACGGGCTTTAGCAATATTTCTCTGTAAGTGCTTTCCTCATTTTTACCGGTTGTGCTTGATCGTCCACCCGTGAAGTTCGAAAAAATATTTTTACAGTATTCAATTTTCATTTTCCCGTTTTGGTGAAAGAACCTATAATATACTATATATTCTAACGGATGATCAGGCATATCATATGGGGTCAATCAGTGGTGTAGTTTGCCCTCTGGTTCGCACCATGATCAATGAGTGGTCGCACTCTCTGGCACTTACCATCTCGCGAGAAGAATCACTTCAATAAGGAGAGGAGGTAAGGGTTCGAGAGTTAAGATTCTTAATAATACACGAGCAGTTGTTTTTAATTGTGCTGGATATGAAACCTTTCGGATATGTAAAAATGGAAATAGTTACCTTGTTGATTCTTCGCCTACATTTTGCGATATTGCCGGTATTTCTATTCCCGCAACGACTCAAGGGATAAGCTTAAAAGCCGTTTTGATCGATAATAACTAGATTGTCTGAGATATTTTGTATTGTGGGGTTAAACCTGGCTTGAGATCAGCCCACAAGGCGGAAGTGGAAGTTGATCAAGTACGACGCCTTTGATGGAGATGTTCGGTACAATCAACTTATTAATCTCAGGGAGAATCCCAATGAAATTCTAATTTTACTCCATTCGAAAGAGACTGTTAAAAAGACAGGAAGTATCTGGCACTCAAACAGGTTAATCTGGCAAATGGTTCACGGAATTCTCAAAAGCTTGATGACATGGAATCTCTTTTATTAAGCGAAATGAAAAAAACTGAAGGACTCCTATCGTTATTTGGATCAACCTCAAGATTATTATATTTAATTGGTAAGAATTGTAAATTTATTATGAGGAATATTGTTATGGATATCTTCTCCTGTAAACCTAGCCGTTGACTTTATTCTAAAAATAAGAAGAATATCCCTTTTCATTTATTTGCCCTATGGCCACTAATAAAGCACCCGATTCCGAAAAAGATAACGACGCACCTTTGCCCATATCACCTGAGCAAGATGGGCTTACTGCTGACCAAGCAGCTGAGCATAGCTACAGCGAAGACGATGCTTGGAATAAAAGCAAAAATTCATTATTAACTGTACTCGGTGTTATTGTCCTAGGAGTAGTCGCATATACTTGGTTAGATGATTCGAAGAGAAGTGAACAATCCGAACGATCTTATCGTTTTCTATCAGCCAGTATAGACTCCGATGGTGCTGAAGAACGTTTCCTTTCTTTTGCGGATGAATATGATGATACATTGTCAGGTGTTGCTCGATACAGAGCAGCCGTTCTACAATATCGGGGAAAAAATTATATTGATTCTGCCAAAAATTTCGAGCTAGCCGCAATTGAATTGGGAGCTGACCCACTCGCGGGTAGAGCCCTTCTCGGCCAAGCTGTATCTTTGCTCAAAGACAAAAATAAAGAAGTAGATGACGGCAAGGCTGTCTTGGAAAGACTTGCCAGTAGTTCATCTTTTCTTCCGACTGATCGAAGGGAAGCTATCTTTTTGCTAACATTACAATCTTTATCAGAGAATGATATGGTAATGGTTGAAGAACATAAAGCTAAACTCGCAGATGACTCTAATGCATCTTATTTCCTTTCTAGAATTGAAGATTTAATCAAAACGAGTAATTTTTTAGCAGTAGCCAAATCAATGCCTGATCTTAACCTTGAGAAGGGGAATGCTTATTTAGAAAAAAATGGTAAGAGGGCAGGAGTAATATCCACCGATACTGGATTGCAGTATGAAATTTTAGAAAAAGGTACTGGAGAGAGTCCACAAGAGGTCGATTCTGTGGAAGTCCATTATCATGGAACTCTTATTAATGGGGAAGTTTTTGATTCCTCTATTGAGAGAGATGAACCAGCTTCCTTTGCTGTAAATGGAGTTATTAAGGGATGGACTGAAGCACTCAAGTTAATGGATGAAGGGGCAAAATGGAAGTTGTTCATTCCATCAGACTTGGCCTACGGTGAAACCGGAAGTAATTCAATTGGACCCAATGAGACCCTTATTTTTGAAGTGGAATTGATAGGGATCACCCCGAAGGAAATTCCAGAGCCTCCGTTGGATCTAAATCTCACTGATGCGAATTCCTCCTCTGCGGAGGCTCCATTGATCATACCTGAAGTGGATGCCAATGCGTCCGTACCGGTGGTAGAAGAGAATGCCACAGTACCGGCTGACGGGAACGGCTCAGAGTAATTCTGGATCTTTCATTTCCTCAGACGGAGCGGGTGGTCGGCAAAATGAAAATAACCATCCAAGTTGCGTTTCTTTTGTTTTGCCTGCACGGCTTACACGGGGCTGAGATTTCGACGATTTTAGGAACGGGAGAGGCCGGTTTCTCCGGTGATGGCGGTCTGGCTACGCAAGCCAAGATGCGTGGGCCGTTTGGCGTGGTGCGGGGTCCCGATAGCTGCGTCTATGTTTGCGATACCTACAATCACTGCATGAGGAAAATTGATTCGCAGGGAATTGTGACCACGGTGGCAGGGGCCGGCGGTAAAAAAGGATATGCCGGTGATGGCGGGCTGGCAGTCGAGGCTTTGTTAAATGAACCCTACGAGGTACGATTCGATCAGGCGGGGAACATGTATTTCGTGGAGATGATGAATCATGTGATCCGCAGGGTGGATGTGAAGTCGGGTAAGATTTCCACGATTGCAGGGACGGGAGTGAAGGGATTCAGTGGGGATGGTGGACCGGCGAAGAAGGCGAAATTTAACCGTCCGCACAGTATACAATTTGGACCCCAGGGTAATTTATTTGTCTGTGATATCGGGAATCATCGGATACGGAAGGTCGATATGAAAACGGGAAAAATTTCCACTTTTTCCGGAACCGGAAAAAAGGCGAAGACCAAGGACGGTGGGAAAATAAGTAAGGTCGATCTGAATGGTCCACGGGCGATTGATGTGGTCGGCAATACCATGTGGTTGGCACTACGGGAGGGAAATGCGGTCTACCGGATGGAATTAGACAAGGGAACCATTCATCATGTGGCCGGAACCGGAAAGAAGGGATTTACGGGGAATGGAGGGCCTGCCAAACAGGCAACCCTTTCAGGACCCAAGGGGATAGCGGTTGGACCAAAAGGAAATATTTATCTGGCGGATACGGAGAGCCATTCCGTACGCATGATTGACCGGAAGACCGGAGAGCTCAAACTGATTGCCGGAGATGGCAAGAAGGGAGATGGTCCGGAGGGTAAAGATCCGAAAAAGTGCCGGATGGACCGTTTACACGGGGTGTTTGTGGATAAGGATGGTGCGATCTATGTGGGAGATACCAATACCCACCGGATTCGGGTGATCCGTCCATGAGCCTTTCTCCTGTAAAGGAAAATTAAGAACAGTCGAGCAGCACTTTGGTGGCTTCTAGATTTTCGCTGTCGATAAATCCCTGCTCCGCATCCGCGAGGGAATAGTTCTGGGTGAGCACGGAGGCGTCGACCGCTCCGTCCTGTAAGAGTTTGAAGGCCCGGAGATAATCCTCTTTGGATGATGCATAACTGGTGCGGAGATCAATCTGTTTGCGGAGAAACTGGGTGAGATCGAAATCAATAGTACGGGAGTAGAGGGCGACAGCGGTGACGGTACCGTTGGCATGTACCGATTGCCAGGCATCCGCCAGGGCATGGGCGGAACCGGAGGCTTCCACGAGGGCGTCGGCCCCATCCGGAAAATAGGCGGTGATCTGTTCGTGCAGAGGAGGGTGTCCCGGACCGACTACGAGGGTTTCAAAACCGATAGTGCGGGCTGCGGTGAGGCGGGTGGCTTCGTCCCGTTCTGTACCGGAAATTATAACTTCCGCTCCGCGACTACGGGCAGAGATGGCACAGAGTAAGCCGATGATTCCGGGCCCGCTGATAATAACTTTATCATCCGGCCCGATGGGTGTACGATTTCCTATACAGTGCTCGGCGACGGAGAGGGGTTCGGTAAGGGCGGCGAGTTCGAGATCGAGCCCTTGGGGTATGGGGAGTAAAAATTCCTCTTCGACGCAGACATATTCCGCCATGCCGCCGTCGAGGTGTAAGCCCTGGACGCGTCGGCGGGAAGAGAGCTGGGGCAGTCTCATCCGGCAGTAGGGATCGTTCTCATCGTGATGAGTCTGCAGGGCGATCATTACCGCCTGATCATCGGTTTTCCAATTTGACACGCCGGAACCGGTTTCCACAACAGTGGCGGAAAATTCATGCCCGAAGGTAACTTCAGGGAGGACGGATTCGTAGCCTTTATGGTTCAGCCAGGCATGTAAGTCAGAACCACAGATTCCACAATATGATACTTTAAGCAATACTTCTCCTGTTTTCGGCTTTGGTATATCAACCACTTCAAGGCGGGCAGCTCTTTCTTCTCTGGCGTATCTTCGGAAAGCTTTCATTTTTTCTCAATTGGGTAGGGTGCGTGAATGGAATGTGCAATTTCGTTTGCCTTTTCTTCTGAAAGCAAGAGTTCCACAAGTTTTAACCCGAATCGAACTGCAGTACCTGCTCCAGCAGAGGTGATAATGTTTTTATCCACTACCACATCTTCCTCTGGTAATAGATTGGGCAGTTCATTTACAACACTTGCATGGGCGGTGTATTTTGTTCCGTTCAATACCTTGGCGTCGAGTAAAAGAAGAGGAGCTGCACAGATTGCACCAATCCATTTTCCATGATTAAAATGTTTTTGAATAACTTTTAAGACAAACGGGTTTTTGCGCAGTTCAAAAACTCCTGGCCCTCCGGGTAAAACCAAAAGATCAAAACTTCTTTCTGCAATGGATTGAAGATTACAGTCTGCCTGAATTGAAATTCCGGATCTGCCTTTTACCCAAAGAGTCTCATCGCATGAGCAAACCGTGACATCAACCTCTGCCCTTCGTAAGAGATCAATGGGGGATACTGCTTCAATTTCTTCAACCCCATTTGATAGTAAAATGAGTGCATTTTTGGTCAACTCCATGAAAAAAGCTGAGTTTTTATTTGGCGTTTGCTTTTGCTGGCTTTTTCTTGGTCCCGGATTCTTTTTTAGGGGCTGGCTTGGATTCCTTGGTTGAACTGGTTTCCTTACTCTTACTCTCTTTTTCCTTAGCTGAGCCTTTTTCCTTGGACTCAGAGTTACCCTCTTTCTTTTCCGGGCCCTTGTTTTTATAATCTGTTTCGTAGAATCCAGTTCCCTTAAAGATGATACCAGCTCCCATTCCAAGTAAGCGCTTGGCTTTGCGTTTTTTGCATTTTGGGCAGGACTTTACCGGGGAATCATTCATTGATTGAAATAATTCCCAATTGTGTCCACAATCTTGGCATTGGTAGTCGTAAGTAGGCATGTATTAAATAATATCTGAATTAAATTAATTTTGATTAATTTTCGAAAAATTCAATGCACTCGAATAGGCAAGTAATACCCAAGTGCCAAGAAAAAAGGAGAATCCATAAAGCGGGAGGGCAAGAAGAAGAATTCCCCAAAATGCAATTACCGGTAAAATTAATTGTGGACTCATTGCTTGGGCAATCTGAACAACAAGCCGAACTCTCCATGCATCAGAGAATAGTCCGTCCCTCACAAAAACTTGAATGGAGGACATAAACAGAAAAGGGGCAACAAATGCACCTGCGGCAAGTGGGGAATAGCTTACAATTCCCAGGAAGCCAAATGTAAGTAGATCCAAAAGTGAACTAGCTAGCCAACCTAGTAAAATGGGGCAACCGGAGTAAGCTAAGAGAAGAAGAAATACTTGGAAACCACTAGTCAAAAGAACAATGGGTTCCATTTCCTTCCATTCGGGTAAATCCCACTCCTTGTTCTGTCTTAATTGAATGGTGTACTTAAGTAGATAGCCCAATGAAAAAAGATTGAGAACCGGTATGAAAGAGAGAGCTCCGCCCCACGCAACCTTTGACACCCAACCAGGGTGACCAAAAAGCTTTCCACACACCGCTTCCAAACTTGGCATAACGGATTAAATATGACACGATGCTTAAAATTCGCAAGTCATGAATTTCTTGGAAAAATTAAAAATTTGGCAGGAATTGATCAATTACAAGCTTGATCAAGCATTACCTGCTGCACAACTCCGTCCCGAGCAACTACATCTGGCAATGCGTCATAGCATGAATGCAGGTGGTAAGCGCTTGCGACCCATACTTGTGTTGGCGGCTCATGATATATTTCCGGGGAATATTGATCCGGTTCCGGCTGCTCTTGCGATTGAATGTATTCATACTTACAGCCTAATTCATGACGACCTTCCTGCCATGGATAATTCAGACCTTCGCCGAGGAAAACCGAGTTGCCATAAGGCTTTTGATGAAGTTACAGCTATTTTGGCCGGTGATGCTCTGCAACCACTTGCCTTTGATATTTTGTCTTCCTCTTATTCCGAGGATCCTCAGTTGGCACTTGATTTAATTAACATACTTGCTCGAACCGCTGGTAGTGAGAAATTGGTTGGGGGGCAAATGCAGGACCTCCTTTCAGAGGGAAGCACTCCAAATGAAAAGACACTTTCATTTATTCATGCAAACAAAACAGCAGCCATGATTGAGGCTTCCCTCCAAATGGGGTTCCGAATGGGGTGCGAGGGGCAGGATATGGAAAAATTATCCCTTATTGCTCAAGTAGGGAATTCCCTTGGATTGGCATTTCAGGCAGTCGATGATTTGCTTGATGTTACCCAAACGAGTGAACAACTAGGAAAGAATGCGCATCACGATAATGAAAGCGGAAAGGTCACATGGATTTCTCTCAAGGGAGAGAAGCAGGCTCGGCGTTTAGCTGAAAGTCATTCAGAGAATGCACTTCAAGCCCTTGTTTTAGTTGGAGGAGAAACCAAGTTTTTGCGTGAGTTAATTGAATATATGCTCAAGCGGAAATCGTAAGCTCGGTGACTACGGAGGAAAGTAAAAGCAAACTTAAAGGAATTCGGGATTGGCGAACTCGCCTCAGTCATTCCCGAGATGAGGGTACGGGGTTTGCGGCACCAGGAGGAGAATTTACTCGTGCCCTTTTTGAGTGGTCGTTTACTCCCAAGGGTAAAATACTTCATTCTTTGCTTCAAGGGCGCCGCGTGGTTGAACTGGGAGCAGGAATGATGTCCTATGGGTATGCATTAGCAAGTGTCTGTGGTGCAAAAAACTTTGTTGCGGTTGAACCATTTTACTATGACATTCAGGAAAAATCGATTTTATCCTATCTCTCCAAAAATAAAGGAATTATTTCAAGAATTCCTTACAAAATTGTAGCTCAGGATATGTTGGCCTATCTTGAAGGGGAACCTGATGATCTATTATGTGTAATGTCATGTGGAATTGAGGACTGCATTCTTCCTGGGCCGGATTATCGAAAAAAAGTAGAAAATCAAATTATTCGAACAATGGAAAAAGATTCCTTTTTTCTTAGTTCACATAGTGACCTCTTTCCTAAATCCTTAAATCATATTGCAATGACTTTTTTAAGACCTTCGAATCCCCGAGTTGTTGATCGTCTCCGTATTCACGGTAGTAAATGTGCTTATGAGCGATACAGGGGCGAACTGAGCAGTTACTGAAGCAGAGGGTGTCTTATAATGGATAGGTATTAGGCAAATTTGATCGTTCCTTCATTTCTTGAGCTATAGATTATCTCTTTATATTTGTAGGTCATTTGTATTAGTTGTGTTTTCGTGCATCCCATTCTTGTCAGATCGAAAAATGGGTGGTAAAGAATTGGGTTTATGAATGACGAGTCTTCAAAATATTGGATTAATCAAAACGGAGAAAATATAGGTCCGTATAGCTTTGATGCAATTAGGTCCATGGAAAGATCTGGCGAGTTAGACTTGGGTGACCCCGCTTGCCTTGTTGGAGAAGATGAGTGGTTGACTGTGCAGGAAGTGCTGAAGCCTGATTTATCTTTAAACCAAGAGGATCAAGGAGAGGATGTGCAGAAAATCATAATGGCTAAACAATCAGGAGTGTCTTTCAATGCGATACTGACAGTCATCCTCTTGCTTCTTCTTTTTGTATGCGGTGGGTTATTCATGTATCTCAAGTTGCATAATAAATCAACAGTTCATGCCGTTGCCGAGAGTGATGAGCAAGTTGAAGAAGAAATAAACTTCGAGGATGTTGTATCAGGAGCTATTCTTGTCGACTCCTTAAGGTTGGAAAACGGAACAATGGTAAGCAAGGATAAGAATATACCATTTTCAGGATGGGCGAAGAAAGATTATCCAAAGGGAGATAAGTTAAATAGCCTGATAAAATTTGAAGATGGCAAACACATTTTAGCTTTTAGCTGGAGACCAAATGGCGATAAATGTAAGGAAACCTCACTTAATAATGGACAGGGTATTCTTGTAGAGTATTTTCAGTCAGGCGGGGTGAATAAGAAGACACCCTTCAGGGGAGGTTTTTTTAATGGGGTCGTAGCAAGTTGGCATGAGAGTCAACAACGATCAGTCGAGGAATCCTATGGAGATGGAAGTCTCCATGGACAAAGTATTTCGTGGCATGAAAATGGGCAAAAAATTAAACAGGTTTTTTACATAGAAGGTATGAAAAGCGGTCCCTATTCGTACTGGACAAAAGATGGTCAGAAATTCGAAGAAGGCACATACAGGAATGGAAAGTTGGATGGCAGAAGAATTCTCTGGTCTCAGGACGGATTAGATCGAACGGAAGAGTTTTATGAAAATGGTGAATTGATACCACAGGTTCCTGTCCCCAATCCAAATATGGTTGCAAAATTAGAGGATATGCCCATGGAGGATCCTGTTTTGGCAAACCTTTTGGAATTAGCAGATGGTGATGGAGGTTGGGTTACCAAAGCAAGTGCAGTAAGTGAAGTTGTGGGTCTTATTCAGGAGAGGTTTAAAAAAAGCCAAATCGTCGGACACGAAGTTTTCGCTGATCTTGGAATTGCTTTATTCAAGTATGCAAAGGAGGGGCGAAAAACTATTGATAATGTTAAGCCTTTACTTGAAGTCATAAATAACAGATGGGGCATTTCAATTATCTCCAATGGTGAAGTTTTGGCACTCAGCGAGTTGCCAGAATCAGTCCGTTTTGGTCCTATTTCATGGAGCAAGGTTGAATATGCTCAGGAGTTCCTTGGGTCAATCCAGGGGGCGAGTAGAGATCTTGTGGTTGGAGATTTAAAAAAATTATTTTCTTCTATTGGAATTGAACTTGAATCTGAAACTGAAAGTATTCGAAGACTGGTAAAAAGGCAAATATGGGAAGAGTTGTCCGAGATGGCGGAAGATGCAAAAACGGCCAACCTTCAATTTGTTAATGAAGAACTCACCTTTAATGGGATTGTTGAAAAAAAGGTGAAGAAGATTAATCCACAGGGTCAATCTATATTCGAAATATTCGAAGATCGGGTTTCATACTCGTTTAGTCAAAAAAAGGCTAGGGACAAAAAAATTGGTCCTTTCTTTCAGGTTTTAGCCGATGCTCGGGCAAAGTTTGAGGAAGCGAAAAACGGTACTTTAATGATTAGGACTTATTCAGATCTTACAATATATTCTGACAAAGTTTCTCCGGATGGTGCTTCATTTCTTTATCCCAATGTAAGTATTAAATTTGCCGGACTCGCTCCCTTGAGTGAGAATACTCTTATTCGCTTTATTCAGGTAGAACCTGGAATATTATTGGAGGAACCCCTTGTGAGTGAATCTACTGAGAAGGAATTTCCATTTTAAATAAAGTTATTCGAGTTGGTTCTTTTGTAAGTTAACCAATTCTTCCACTCCTTTTTCAGAGAGAGCGAGTAGTTCATCCAGTTGAGTTCGAGAAAAGGTTGCCTCCTCACCTGATGACTGGATCTCCACAAATTGACCAGAGCCAGTCATAACTACATTGGCATCAACTGAAGCATCCCTGTCTTCAGGATAGTCCAAATCAAGTACACATCGATCATTATAAACTCCCACACTAATTGCGGCAAGATGATCAAGTACTGGATCTTCCTTGAGTTTTTGATCGGCCAATAGTCCATTTATTGCAATCCTGGTGGCTAACCAGGCACCTGTAATGGATGCAGTGCGTGTACCTCCGTCGGCTCGCAGAACATCGCAATCAATCCAGAGAGTTTTATCTGGGAACTTCTTTAGGTCTAGCACCGCCCGTAAGGAACGGCCAATGAGGCGTTGAATCTCAATATTCCTTCCGTCCTGCTTGCCCTTACTGATAGGACGGTCTTTTCGACTAAGAGTTGAGTAGGGAAGCATACTATACTCTGCGGTAAGCCATCCTCCGGCAATCTTTTGTTGGCGCATCCAACCTGGTACTCGATCTTCCACCATGGCGGCACAAATAACTTGGGTGTCACCATAGGAGCAAAGTACGGATCCATTTGCATGTGGAGCAATGCCAGTTTGAAAGGTAACTTTACGCATCTCGTCAATTGCTCGGCCTGAGGGGCGAACGAAAACTTGATTGAGTTGTTCTGCGAGTGCGGATTGTTCAGAATTATCAGGTTTCATAAAATTGAAGGGGTTCTGGATTAATAATATTTGCTCCAATAGGTTTAAGTGCATCGGCGAACCATTCACGCGCTTTAGGATCCCCGTGGTGCAAAAAGATATTTTTGGGCGAAAGTTTTTCTGCGTACGCAACAAGTTGGTCTCTGTCCGCATGACCACTCAGGTCAAATTGTTTGATTTTCGCTCGAATAGGCTCCACATGGTTATAAACCTCAAATTCGAAGGGTTCACCATATACACTGTCTAACAGTTTTCCTCCCGGTGTACTGGGATCACAATATCCGACAAAAAGAATGCAGTTTCGATCGTCGCCCAGCATGGAGGAGGCCATTACATATGAGGGTGTTTGCTCTACCAACATGCCGCTGCTGACCAAATAAATTCCTTGCATTGGGGGCTCGCGACCAGGTTCTAGTTTTCTTGGTAACGGTCGTGCCCCTAAACTTCTTAAAACTCGTCGATTGAATCGAATACGATTAGTGTTTTTTGAGATTTCGTGAAAATGATTTACCAAATCCATACCTAAGCCAGAGCAAAAGACAGGGACTTTTGGAATGGCACTTCTTTTAATCGCTTCGTCGATGACTACTAGCATTTCCTGCATCCGACCAAGTGCAAACACTGGAATCAGAACGGATCCTCCACGCGATAAAGTTTTTCTTGATTCCTCAAGCAGATTTACAATTTCGGATTCCCGTTGCCGCGATGGGTCTCTTTCGGAAAGACCTCGCGTGGTTTCAGTTACGAGAGTATCTACTTTTTCCAATAGGGGTTGCGCTCCATCCAATGTGCGTTGCCCATCAAAGAGAATATCACCGGTGAAAAGAATTCTTTCCTTGGGCGTTTTTATTTCCACAGAGACTGCACCAGCAACATGACCCGCGTGATGAAGGGTTACCTCGATAGACCTGCCATCTTTTTCCAGGGTGAATGGTTGTTGAATGGAAAGTGTTTTCATTCGGTCGAACAAATCGACAAGATCACCCCGCCCATAGAGTGGAAGTTCTCTAAGATTGAGTTCATTTCTTTGTCTTTTCATGACCGAAATGGAATTAGATAGCATTCTTCGGGCAAGTACTGAACTTGGATAACTGAGAAGGACTGGAGCATCCTGATGTTCCCTTGATAGAATGGGTAGACTCCCGAGATGATCCAGGTGGCAATGAGTAAGAATAATAAAGTCTAACGAATTACGCTCAATCTTTGAGTGGGATGGTATGGATTCATTTCCCGCGAATTTGGGATGTAGACCTGAGTCGATCGCAAATCGAAAGCCTCCAGACTCGCATACTGTACAATTAGCTCCAATTCCACCATTCGGGTTAAGGTCTAGGAATCTCATGAAAGAGAGGATTCAATGTCTTTATCCTCAGGAATATCTAAGCGAAATGGTTTAATTTTAACATGAATTTTTTTATTAAATTCATCAAAGCCATGAAAAGAACCAGAGGCTTCTGCGGAAAGATGGGTGACATGATAGCTATTGTATGAAAAAGTTTCACCGGGGTTAATACTAGGGGTTTCGCCCACTATTTTATCTCCTTCCACTACCGTGGTCGTTCCGTCACTATTGGCAAGAATCCATTTCCTTCCTAATAGAGTTACTTTTCGGTCACTTAAATTACGAATGGTGATAAAATATATGAAAGCGTGAAGATTGATACCCTTGACCGTTGATTTTTCTTTATGATGAACCAATTTATCAAGGGATGCATGCAGACCGTCTAATTCTATGCTTCCTTCTTTCACTTTTACAGATGTTATTCTCAGCATAGCATGCTAAATGAAAAGACCAATTCTTTTCCTTAACTTTAAGGAATATGAAAAAAAAAACTAAAAACGCTTGCCCCTGAGCCCAATGAATTCAGAAAAGAAGGGATGCAAAAATTCGCTCTTCTTTCTGTCAGTGATAAATCCGGACTTGTTCCATTTGCCCGTTCCTTAGTAAAGGAGCATGCCTTTACTCTACTCTCCACGGGTGGGACTGCTCGAATGTTGAGGGAGGAAGGGATCCCGGTGAGCGATGTGAGCGAGCGGACGGGCTTCCCTGAAATGATGGATGGTCGTGTGAAAACTTTGCACCCGAAAGTGCATGGCGGTCTTTTGTGCCTTCGTGATAACCCGGATCATTTAAAAGCTGCTGAAGAACATGATATTGCTATGATTGATTTAGTGGTAGTAAACCTTTACCCATTTGAAGAAACAGTGGCACGGGCTAATGTATCTTTTGAGGAAGCGATTGAACAAATTGATATTGGTGGTCCTTCCATGTTGAGAAGTGCCGCTAAAAACCACCGAGATGTTTCGGTTGTTTGCGATCCAGTCGATTACAGTCGATTACTTGACGCAATGAATTCTGATCAAGACTGGAGTTCCCTACGACGGGAATTGGCATTAAAGGTTTTTCAGAGAACTTCTTCTTATGACAAGGCAATCAGCGATTATTTCTCAAACCAAGTTTCTAATGAACCAAACATGGATTCCATTTCTGGGTTTCCAAGTTCCCTCGCTATTAAAGCAAACAAGTCGGTGACATTACGATATGGAGAAAACCCACATCAGCAGGCTGCATTATACGGAGATTTTCTCGATTATTTTGATCAACTGCAAGGCAAGGAATTAAGTTATAATAATATTTTAGATATCTCTGCATCTGCATACTTAATTGGGGAATTTGAACGACCTACGGTTGCAATATTGAAACACACCAACCCTTGTGGTGTGGCTAGTGCGGATGACCTCGAAACAGCTTGGGAGCGTGCATTTGCAACGGATCGTCAGGCTCCCTTTGGTGGCATTATTGTAGTTAATAACACTTTGGACATTGGTTTGGCCGAAAAGATAGCCGAAATTTTTTGTGAGGTAATTATTGCACCAGGTTTTACAGGAGAAGCACTTGCGCTTTTTCAAAAAAAGAAAAACCTAAGACTTTTGGTTTCCAAATCTGGATTTGGCCCCGAAACATTACAGGAAGTCAGAACTGTCCCTGGTGGTTTTCTTGCACAGGACCGTGATCAAAAGAGAATAAACCCGAAGGAATTTGAAGTGGTTACGGAGCGGCAACCAACGGATCAGGAGTGGCGTTCTATGTTATTTGGCTGGAAGGTGGTTCGTCATGTAAAAAGCAATGCAATTGTCTATGCTGGTGACGAACGCACCTTGGGTGTTGGTGCAGGACAGATGTCCCGTGTGGATAGTTCTCAAATTGCAGTATGGAAGGCTGGAGAAGCAAAGCTTTCTTTAAGTAATTCGATCGTTGCCTCGGATGCATTCTTCCCATTTTCAGATGGTTTAATTGCAGCAGCAAAAGCGGGTGCGAGTGCCGCTATTCAACCTGGTGGGAGCGTTCGTGATGAAGATGTAATTACGGCAGCAAACGAGAGAGGTATGGCGATGGTTTTTACCAAAGCTAGGCATTTTCGCCATTAATCTGCTTGAAGTATACTTCTCTTTAATTCGATTAATTTCAAATATTTGTTAATCTGTATACTATTATCATGTATTTTCTGAAAGACATTAAACATTCTGTATTCCTAATTACACTTTGCATATTATTCGGTTTCTCTGGTTGTGGCACTGCGATGCTCTCAGACGAACACCTGGCAAAGCGTTCGAAAAGTCAATTTTCACAGATGAAAAAATCTGAACGGATATCGAGCAATGCCAGCCATAAAGCAATGATTGAAAGAATTGGGGAGCGTATTGCTGGAGTCGCTCAAGTTGACCTTCCTGGCACTGAGTGGGAGTTTGTTGTTTTTGAGAAGAGTGAACCTAATGCTTTTGCTATGCCTGGTGGTAAGGTAGGAGTAAATAGCGGTTTAATCACTCTTGCCAATGGAAGCGAAGACGAAGTTGCTGCTGTGATAGGTCATGAAATTGCTCACGTAGCTTTTCGTCACAGCAATAAAAGAATGTCCCAGGCAATGGGGATTGCACTAGGTGGGGTTATTTTAAACACTGCAATGCGAAACAAGAGCTCGACCGATCGAGTGCTTGCAACAGGTGCATACGGGGTTGGAACAACAGTAGGGATGGCTTTGCCTTTTTCCAGGTCACAAGAGAGAGAGGCTGACCATAGAGGTATATTTTATGCTGCAATGGCAGGGTATGATCCGCGAGCTGCCATTTCTTTTTGGAAGAAAATGCAGGGCGGTAAGAAGAGGAAAATGCCCGAGTTTCTTTCCACGCATCCTAATCCTGGCAATCGTATCGAGTTCCTCGAATCAAATATGGATCGTGCATTAGGACTTTACAAAGAAGCCAAATTGGCTCGAGGAGAAAAACCAAATCCATGAGTATTTTATTAAATTCCCCCGTTGACGCCCTTCGTCAGTATGTTGAGTTTCCAAGCGTTTCAGCAGATTCAAAATTTGCAAATGGCGTAATCGGCGCGCGTGATTTTGCCTGCGACAGGTTAAAAGAATTAGGATTTGATGTAAATCTTATCTCCACTCCCATTCATCCAATTATATTGGGCACTCGTGGGGATCCATCATGGCCCAGATTGGTGATTTATGGGCATTATGATGTTCAGCCTCCTGATCCGCTTGATTTGTGGTCATCGGACCCCTTTATTGCTGTGGAGCGCGATGGCAGGTTGTATGGTCGAGGTGCGGCAGATAATAAGGGGCCTCAAGTAGTACATATGGCTGCTTTAGCACGCGTTTTGAGAGATATTCCCGATTACCCCCTTCATATTACTTATCTCATTGAAGGAGAGGAAGAAATTGGAAGTCCCAGTTTTAGGGGCTTCCTTGAAGATCATAAGAGTAAATTACAGGGTGATTTACTTTTGGTTTCGGATACCGGAAGTCCGGGGCCCGAACAATTAGTTGTGACCACGGGTTTGCGTGGTTTAAGCGCCCTGGAGGTTAAGGTCTTTGGACCAAAGCAAGATTTACACTCGGGTGTTCATGGGGGGGCATTGTTAAATCCCCTGCAGGCTTTAATGCATGTCTGTGCATCGCTCCATGACAATGATGGTCGTGTGACTGTGCCCGGTTTTTATGATGCAGTCCGTCCGCCTGAACAATGGGAGCGGTATGAGCTTTCTAAACTGCCGACTACAGAGGAAGAGTATGCACGTTTTCTTGGAGTAGCTGATTTTTTTCCACCGCCGGGTTATTCATCACTTGAAGCTATACGGTTTTGCCCGACTTTAGAATTTAATGGAGTGGGAGGAGGCTACCAAGGAGAGGGTTCTAAAACAGTAATTCCAGCTGAAGCGTTTGCTAAAATTACATGTAGGTTGGTGCCCGATCAAAAATCTGATGATATTGCAGAAAAAGTAAAGAAGGCAATCATCCAAGCTTGCCCTGATGCCGTTCGAGTAGAAGTCGACATTAAGGGTGGTGGGGATCCTTATGTAGTTATTCCTCCAGGTATGCCAGGCTCCACAGGAAATGAAACTGAATTAATGAAAAAGGCATTCAGGATTGCAGAAGAGTGCATTGATCGAGGTTTTGGATCCAAACCCATTTTCCTGAGAGAGGGTGGAAGTATTCCCATTATTCAGGACTTAAAGGAGGTTGCTGGCTTAGACTCACTTATGATTGGGTTATTCACGAATGAAGATAATTTGCATGCCCCTGATGAAAGTTTTCATTTAGGTATCATGGAGCGTGCCATTAGTTCTTTTGAGGCGTTCTTTAAAGAATTAGTCGGAGATTGATTTCGGGCTAATCTTTTGTGTAATCCATCGACGGATTGCCTGTCCTAAGAGGTCTAAAATAATTACGATTACAAGTATGCATATGAGTATAGCCGTGACGCGTTGAAAACCGCTGGCCATTTCCATCGCTTTGTTGAGTTCCATTCCGATTCCACCGGCTCCTACAAGACCTATAATACTCGCTGAGCGGATATTGTACTCGAGCATCCACAATGACTGGCTCCATACTTGAGCTTTTACATTTGGCCAAAGACCGTAGAGAAATGCCTGGATCGGAGTTGCTCCAATAAGTCTTAGTCCACGAGCGACTTTTATGTCCATTGATTCAAAACTTTCGCTGAAAAACTTTCCTAGATAGCCAAGGCTGTAAAATGTAAGGGCGAATACCCCAGCAATAGGAGTAGGGCCAAAAAAAATAACGAAAAGAAAAGCCCAAATCAGACTGGGTAGGGTGCGCGTAATATTTAAAAACATTCGGGTGATTTGAACTAACCAAATGGGGGAAATATTTCTCGATGCAGCCAGTGAAATAATTAAGGATAGATTAACCGCAATAAAAGTTGAAACAATCGCAATTTGAAAGGTTTCAGTAAGAGATTCTAATATAAGATTGAAATCAGAAAAGTCTGGAGGGAAGAATTTTTTTATAAAATAATCAATACCAGCCATTACATCGGCTGATCGATTTTCCTGAAGTAAGTTTTTTCCTGAAAATAGAGTGAGAAACAAAAAAATAATAATTACAATATTTAGGAAGTTTAATTTTTCATGCCATTTTCGTAGAGGGAATTCAGGTGAAATTAGGTTTTCCTTTTGTTTTGAATTCATACCTTTGGTCTAACCTCTCTTAAATTCCAACCTTCCGGGTCTTCGGGGTTCAAGCTTAATGCAAAGTCCGCGAAACGGGAAACGAGTTGAGGGTCATGAAGGGCGGTCATGATAATCTTGCCTTCCTGATTGGCAAGGTTTCGCAAAAGTCCCATTACCCGCCCCGAATAATAGGTATCTAGGTTAGAAACTGGTTCATCTGCTAGTATAATCTTTGGACTCTGAAAAAGTGTCCGTGCAATTGCAGTTCTTTGTTTTTCTCCGCCTGAAGTCTGGGATGTCCATTTGTGGGCAAGGTGAGCGATGCCGAGGTCTTTAAGGATTTGGTAGGCGTGCTTCATGTCTTGTTCGGGAAACCCGAAAATGGACTGCTTGATCCCATATTTTGCAATCTTTCCATAGAGAACATTTTCTAAAACAGTAACATGTTCGGTTAATCGTAAGCTTTGAAAAATAATACCTAGTTCAGGGTTGATGTTTTCAGTGGTACGAACTTTGCCATTTTTAAAATGAAATTCAATCTTACCTTCGGTTTGTATCTCTGATCCTGATAAGCAGGACAGAAGGCTAGATTTTCCCACTCCCGATGGACCAAGAATAGCCACTAATGAACCACTGGGTATTTTTAGGTCTAAATTGCGGAAAAGCCAGTTACCATTTCTTGATAACCCTAATTTGTGAGTCTCTAGGTGGTTCATCTTTAGGAATTAGACCAAAACACATAAAGGCATGCCGGTTCCTCTACTTATTCCCTCAGGGTAGAAACCTTGAATTTGGCTTCGCGTGGAGCCTTAAGATGTTCCTTTGAATCAACACTAGTTAAAGTTCCACCGAACAGGCTTTGACTAAGTTCGGGTTTATCTTTCACAATTTGAAGAAGGGCATTTTGAATGACCTTGCGATTATTTAAATTTAAGCTCATGCGAGCACAAAAAGTGTGAGATGCCACGGGACCTTGCCTTTGAATGACCTTGAGTTTTTCTCTTTGTTCAAGTTCCAAATGCTTGTCTTTTTCAAAAACATAATAGCTAACTGCTGCAGCTTCTGCTTTCCCTTCGAGGACTTGCTCAACAGCACTTACATATCCAGTGCCGTAAAAAATATTATTCTCCCCAAAGAAACCCTGCAGGGATCCACCTTCAGGAATAATGCCCTGTTTAATCAGATCCCAACATGGAACTAGGTATCCTGATGTGCTAGTTCTTGAAGAGAATGCGATTTTTTTCCCTTTTAGATCGGCAATACCTTTATATGGACGGTCTTTTAATGACAGCCAAACACTGAAATAATATGGCCCCACATAATTATTACCTTGCGGGTCAATACTTGCATGTTGTCCAGCTACAAGTACTTCAGCCACCTCATTATCAGCGAATGAAATGGCATCGCTTGAGCTGACATAACCTACATCAATGGTCTTATTTGCCAAGCCTGCTTCAATGATTGTTTTGTTACTTGGAGTGGAAATATTGACCGGAATGCCCAATATTTTCTCCAACGCTTCACCTAAGGATTTTTCATCCAACTTTTGAGACTGTACATTTTTATTAGGCTTGAGTGCAATATTAAGACTACTGATGGAAAGGGATGAATTTGCCTCCATGTTTTCATTCTGACTGTCAGACGAGTTTGAACATGATTGAAGAACTAAAAATGCAAAAATGATGGATGAGATTAATACTTTCATTTGTTTTTGAGAATGAGTCTCAAAAGATGCAGGAGGAGACAGAAATGTCAACACGACAAAAGTACAATTGCACGGAAGGGATAAGGCACGGATGCTATATATATGAAATGGGCAAAAAGGAAATTAACCTTTTTATAGAATGGCAAAAGTAGTTAGGGTTATGGTTCAGTTTCCTTTAGATACAACAAAAGTTGCCCTACGGTCAAGCCGGGCTTGTTCCGTATCCGCATTGGGTATTGCAAGTTCGTCACCTATTGAAATAACTTCGATTCGTCCAGCATCGCAACCAAGTTCTACGAGATAATCCTTAACTGTTGTTGCACGACGATCGCCCAATGATTTGTTGTAATCAGGTGTACCTTTCCAATCGCAGTAGCCTTCAACAAGGAGTCTAGCTTGTGTATTTTCTTTCATGAACTCGGCAATTTCAACAATTTTATTCCTTTCAGTGGAATTAAGGTTATATTGATCAAAACCAAAGAAAACCGGGTCAAAAGGTCTGATGACATTAAGTGGATCTTCAAATGCAGAAAGTGCAGGATCGCGTGGAGCAAGGGGGTCGGATTCATTGAAACTTCCCCTGAGTGGATCACCTAATCCAACAAGTTCGTCCGCCCCATCATTAAAACCAAGATTTTGCTCGCTGGAATTGTCAGAATTTGTGCCATCTCGGTTAAGAGTCGTTTCAGGTTCTACTTTTTTTGAGCAGGATAAAACCAAACAAAGAAAGAAAATCTGAATACAAATATATACTGAAGATTTCATGGATGTGAAATCAAGAGTCTTTAAGAACTAAAAACTGGGCTTTTCTTTCCAGTCCAGCGGTAGTGGGATCAGCATCTGGTGTGGCGATTTCGTCACCCATTGAAATAATCTCTACTTTAGATGAATCAACACCGAGATCGACCAAATAGTCTTTTACACTACTTGCTCTACGATCACCCAGGGATTTGTTATAAGCTGGCGTACCCTTCCAGTCGCAATAACCTTCAACTAAAATTCGGGCATTAGGTGTATTGACTAAGAATGAAGCAATGTCTTGAAGTTTTGTACGTTCTTCAGAACCTATGCTGTATTGATCAAATCCAAAAAAGATTGGTTCGAATGGACGGTCACCATTTGCCAAATTGTCTGAATTGCTCCAAAAAGGATCTTGTGGAAAAAGTCCATCATCTCCATCGAGTCCTGATATTGTTGCACCAATCGGGGAAAGTTCATCACCGTCCAGACTTGCCAAATCTTCAGCGGAACCAATGAAAGTTCCTCTGTCAGTACCTTTAATTAAAGATGTATCTTCCGGGCTAGGTCCTTTGCTCTTAGAGCAACTAGCCAAAATGAACACCACTGAAACACCCACTAACCATATAGAATTTTTCATACTTATATCTCCCGCTAATTAATGACTAGCCATCCACAGCTAGCCTTCTATAATTATTTTCTTGCACGCGACTCCACCTTCGTCAACGA
The DNA here is from genome assembly GCA_018645475.1 of Opitutia bacterium. Lineage (GTDB taxonomy): Bacteria > Verrucomicrobiota > Verrucomicrobiia > Opitutales > Seribacteraceae > Seribacter. Next base: position 9,859 of record JABGWU010000368.1, on the reverse strand, counting down.
GAAAGCGCATGAATTTACCAATTTGTTTGTTAGTCGATAATGGTTCTCTTCGATCGGAAGCTATTTTAAGTCATCGTCGAGTCGCCCAAAGATTGTCAGTTGCAACCCAGTTTGAAGTATTGCCAGTGGGTCTGCTTCATTCGCATAAAATTGCCCCATACCAACTTAACGGAACGAAAGCGGAAACGATTGAAAACTTTCTAGCCAGTGAACGAGGGCAATCGGAAACTGAATTGCTCATCCTTCCTCTTTTCCTTGGACCAAGTCGCGGGGTTACTGAATGGTTGGTTGAGAAATTAGATGCGTGGAAGGAATCAGCTACCGGTCGTTCTTATCGCGTTCTAGATTGCTTACATTCTGATAGTGATTCTCGGTTAGCCATGGCGTTGAATTCAGAGATTAATGAACTTTTAATACGGGAGAGCCTTTTAACTCCACGAGTTGCCATGGTAGATCATGGAACTCCTATATTAGAAGTCAATCGTGTGAGAGAAGAGGTAGGTAGGATGTTATTTAAAATCTTGAATGCAGGGATTTTGGGATTCTCAACTTGTTCGATGGAGAGGAGAGGGGGGGATCGTTACTCTTTCAATGAACCCTTGTTAAAAACTCTTCTTTTGAAGTGGGGGCAGGAGGGGAGTAGAGATGTTGTTGTTGCCCTTTTTTTTCTTCTTCCTGGAAGGCATGCAGGTAAAAATGGTGATATTGACGAAATATGTGATGAAGCCACTGCAATGTTCCCGCAAATGAAAATCTATCAAACTAAACCATTAGGTGAGCATGAGATTGTATTTAGTATTTTGAAGGAAAAATTAGAGTCAGCAAAAAGTAGCAAGTAGGGTGCTGTAAAATAAGGGACTTTCATTTGCTTTTACCCTAGTGGCGTGAAATATACGCCTATAATTAGTAGAAAGGCTCCCAGTAACCTTCTCATTAAAATTGGCTTGCTCATTTTTCCTTCTCTTAATCCCATCATCTTGCCTATCCATGACGCCAGAAGAATTGCCCAGATTCCTCGACATGCATAAAAAATATTAGCTTCTGCAGGGACTTGGTATAAACCCATAGCTAGGGACATCAGTACTGCCTGTATTCCCATCGGTACACACGATGCAAACATCCACTTGTCAGTATTTTTTTTAAAGTATAAAAACTTTCCCTGAACCAATGGAAGAAGAAGAAAAGATAGAATTCCCACTGTAGTAAACATAGAGAATAAAACATGAACTGGAGTTAACTGCTGAGCTAGATAAGGAACTAACGCATCGGTTAAACCAAAGCCGACTGCGGTTAATAAACCGAGGATGATTGGCTTGACGCGAACATATCCTCCTCTGTCAGGCCATGCAATTAATCCAATTGCCATTGTGGATAATAAAACAGCAATCCAGGTTCCTGAAGAGGGAGAACCAGTTAAGCCAAAAATAAATACAAAAAAAACTACAAAAATTGGTTTTGCTCCCATGATTGGAGTTACCATAGAAGCATCTCCTTTTTGAAGAGCTAAAAAACAGATAAACTGTGAAATAAAAAAGATCACTCCAAGGGCAAGCCCCGCTAGTAAATCGGAATTCCCTGGAATGCTACCTTCGAAGAATGGAAAAGGAATAAAGAAAGCAGCCATAATCCAATTGGAAAAAATTAAGGATCTTATGGTTCCTGCACCCAGTTCTAGGCCTCTTTTGCATAGAAGAGCACTGATCGAATAAAATGCACCCGCACAAAATGCGAGTAAATAGGGTGGGAGGTTCGCTGGCAAAGAAGGTGTGTCTGCAGTTTACTGAGCTTTTAAAAACTGATGACTCAATGATTTACATTCTTCAGGGGATCTTTCCCGGTGAGCAATATTCAATCGGTATTTCACATGTAGTGGTGTACTAGGCGTAATTTCAGTTTTAAAATACGATCCGAATCTCCCATAATCTCTTTCGCTGTAAAAAGAGGGTTTCGGATTACTTGGATGGTCTAGATAAACGGTAGTGTATCGATCCCCACCAACAGAAACGCTCTGTGCCTTCCATGGTAAATTTGTCATATCCTTGTTTTGTGGCCAATTTTTAGTTTTGCCTTTCTCATCTTTTCCGCTCAGTGGACGAATATAATAGGTCATCTTACTCTTAGATACAGCCACTTCATTGGATGCGCGAAATTGAAAACCTGCATGTTGAGGATCTCCGTCAAGTTTTACTATTTTCTGATCTGTGCTAAGTTTGGATCTGAAATCAATGCTTATAGATTGATCATTAAGTATTGAAAAAGAAAGAGTGCGTTCTTCCGTTACAAATATTGTTCCATCATCTACCCTCCATACAATTTCCACAGTTTGGGTAGCACCAATTTTATCAGCTTTTTGGTTAATTATTTTTTCGTGTGTTTGGTAACCACGCTTACAGTGCCAGGTGTCCACATTGACTTTTTTGCCATCGCCATTGACGGCTGAACATTTTGAGAACCCGAAATAAATGCCTCGATGATGTGTGTATTTTCCTCCAGGCCCCTTGGTTAGAAAGTTCTGACCGTCGGACTGGTAGACATGGTGAAAAGGTTTGTAAGTGCGCTCACGGTCTTGCGGGTCCAATTTCTCATAAACATAACGAGCTATTTTTTTATCGGCGTACAAAAGATCAATATGCTTTCCTTTTTCTTCCTGCCATTTCCATGTCTGAGAAAAAAGAGAGTTCAGTCCGATTAGGGGAAACAAAATGAGAATTTTAAAAAGAATTGAATTCATCGACTGATGGAAGCTTTTAATTAAATGCATTCCAAGAAAAAAGAAACTGTCTGTTGATAAAAATTTTCATGATAAGTGTTTTCTTACTCGCCAAAAAAAGAAATTAAATTTGTAAATCCTACAATGTTTTTAAAGAATTTTTTTTTAATTTGTTCAATTTTTCCTATTATTCAATTCACGCTAATGGCCGTGATTGACTTTGAAAAGCAAGTTTTGCCCATTTTTCAGGATCGTTGTATGGAGTGTCACAAAGCACCCTTTGAGCAGAATGGGCGGGTTAAAAAACCAAAAGCTGGCTTGAGGCTTGATGGTGCTAGCCATATTGTAGCGGGAAGCGAAGACGGTCCCGTTGTGGTGGTGGACCATCCCAGTCAAAGTTCTCTTTATCAAAGAGTGATTTTACCTTCCAATGATGACGATATAATGCCCCCCAAGGGAGACCCTCTAAGCTTTAGTGAGCAAGAGTTAATTAGGAAGTGGATAGCCCAGGGGGTAGACTTCGGTAGGTGGGTAGGGGCAACAGGTGGTGTGAGACAACTAGGTGTAACGGGTCCTGCAGTTCATGAGTTGCCCAAATATCTTTTATTCTATGATCGATTAGCGAATGGGCTCACACCACTTGAACCATCCCGATTAACTGATTTTCAGTTAAATTCTTCATTGATAGTTCGTTCGATTGGTAAGCAGAATCCACTAATTGAAGTCCGAGTGGTAACAGATGGAGGAAAAATTAATGACCAAGTCATCCTACGGCTTTCTGGCTTGGGAAACCACCTTACGCATCTCGATCTTCGGAATTCAAGTATTACGAATGAATCCTTATCTACCATTTCAAGTTTTAAAAACCTATCCAAATTAAATATTCGAGCCACAGGTGTTGAAGATGATGGCATTGCCCGATTAATAAAAATGCCAAATTTAAAAAGTTTAAACCTTTCCGAAACTAAAGTATCGAGCAAAAGCCTCAAATCTCTTCTTCTACTCAGTTCGCTTGAAGAATTATCTATTTGGAATTGTCAAATTCCAGAAAGCGAGATTGCAGATTATAAAAAGGCTAAACCTTTGGTTAAAGTTAACTTTTAATTACCTGAAAGTTTCCACAAATGTTTATCCGACCGAACAAATATAGCATTTTCGGAAATTGCGGGTGTGCATAATATTGTTTCTTCGAGATCGATGCTTGAGACAAGTTTGCGCTCATTTTTGTTAATTTCAATAACCTGACCAAGTCCATCTTCGTTAAAGAAGTAAAGGTGCTTGGCGGTTGCTACAGGTGAACCGCTTGATGGTCCTTTAATTCTCATACGCCATAAGATTTCTCCAGTATCAATTTCTGCACAGGTTAGGACATTAGCTTTGTTGATAACGAAAAAATGATCTCCTGAAATCGCTGGACTGCCTGTGCCGGGACCAAGTTTATTATCCTGCCATAATTGAGTGTGTGATTTTTGATCCATACGACCTTTAAGTGCAGTCATTCCGTTTGAAGGAACCAAAAGGATTTCTCCAGTTGGAGTTGTAGAAGGTATCGTGGATGCACCTTCATTAAAACTCCAAAACTCATCTCCTGTTTTGGGATCAATGATTGAAATTCCATTTTGGGACTGAAGTACAACTTTTTTTGTGTTTCCGCTTCTTAGCAAGACTGGCGAGGTCCAATTCGCGCCTTTGGGCCTAACTTTCCTCCATAATGACATGCCGTTCTTTATATTTATTCCAGTAGTAAATGAATCTGCATCATTTTCAACTTGAGCAATGAGCACGCCCTGAGCGACTACAGGAGATGAGGACATACCTAGACCATTAGCCGCATTGGGGTAATCGTAAGTTAATCCGCGAAGCCAAATTAAATCCCCCTTTAAATTTAAGCAAAAAATATCATTGGAAGAAAATTGTGCCACCACCACTTTTCCATCGCTAGTCATTGTGGGTGCAGCCACACAAGTTTTCTCATGACAAATTGTACGTCCAGTTGATTGAAATCTTCTTTCCCATACTAAGTCGCCTTGATCTCGTGAAAAGCAAAGTACATGAAGAGTTTCCTGTTTGGGCCCGCTTGACGCGGTAATGTAAATTTTATCTTTAACCAAAATCGGACTTGATAAACCACGCCCTGGCAATGTGGTCTTCCATGAAGTAGGAGCTGTGTTTGATAACTGAGAAATCGACTTGATATTGGCTTCACCGTTCCCCATGGACCCCCTGAAGTTAAGCCAGTCACCATTAGCAGATGTGAGGATGATAATGAAAAAAGTAAGTGATAAAAGTTCTTTCATAATTACATTAATTGGAGATATTTTCATTCGAATGAATAACAGTGCCGGACCTGTCAGTAACGCGAAAATTAAATTCCCATTGTTTTGTCCACGACTGAGTTTGTTCATTTTGGCAAATTTTAAGTAGAATTAAATTTTCCCCTTTTTTGAAATTACCATCAATTACAAACTGATCAACACGAGTTTTTCCTCTGTGATATTCATCTCGAGCGAAAAGCAGTTTGCCGTTTAACCAGAATTTCCAGGCATTTTTTGAGCCAATTCTAAAGTGTGCGGGTTGACTCTTTTTTGATTTAAATGTTGCCTGAGCATATGCACAGACTTCTTTAATCTCACCATATTGTTTATTAATATTCAACATGCCAAATTCTTCGGTGGTCGAAAATGGCGACCATGTAATTATTTTACCCGCATTTTTATATTTTTGATCAAGCCCGGTTTGTTCCTCAGGTCGGAATCTTTTATCGAAGCCTGTTCTTTCAGTGTTATCAAAAGGGCCTACCGTATGCCAATTAACCAAGAAGCCCATTAAATTAGTAACATTTACAGACTGCCCAATTGCCTTAAGCCCTTCATTGATTTCCTTAATTTGCTCAACTTCTCGTGCTTTATTAAGAGCGAAGTGTAGAAGTTTTTCCTTTTTCGCTTCACTTTTAATGTCCTTAATCTGATCGATCATTAAGGCGACTGAAATTCTTCGAAGGTCGGGTGCGGGGTCATCAAGAAAAGATGGAGCTAATTTTGCGGTCACTTTGGGGTTGTGCGTCTGGATTATGTCATATGCCGCTTTTCTTGCATCATCTTTATTTTTTTTATCTTTAATAAATTTAATGATTTGTTGAATTGGCAGGCTGGTTTGATTTTTTTCGCTAATTTTGCTTAGTGCTGCTCGAATCCAATTATCGCCAAGGTCATTGGCTTGGTTCATGGCGCTAAGTAATCTTGGAACATCAGATGCAGGCAGACTGGCGACTTTCCCCCAAGTTTCAATAGCAGCATTGTTCCCGGTTCCAAACTTTTTAATATCAATTAATGGTTGAATTAATTGAGCAACCGAAGGTTCTTTCATTCCGAATAGCCCTGAAGAAATAAATATGAATATGTGAAATAATGGAATTATTTTCATAAATCTACATATTTAAAAAAATCTCTATTTTCGCAAAATAAAAATGATTCAATTATTCTCTTTTGTTTTGCATACTTTGTGAAGTTTAGGTCTAGAAGATGCATGCGAATTCTAGCTTCTTCTGTATTTTTGACTTTCACCTGTTGTTTATTAGCAAAACCTAGTGATGTTATATTTCTTTGGCCAGGAGAAGCTCCAGGCGAAAAACAGGGCGAAGTGGACGCTGAGTTAGAAAAGCCTCCCAAGAATGAAAGTGATGTGCTTCGAATTACAAATGTTTCCAAACCGAGCATGAGAATCTTCCCTGCAGATCCAGAAAGCGCAAATGGAACTGCTGTTTTAGTCTGTCCGGGTGGTGGCTATAATATTCTAGCCTACGAGCATGAAGGTGTAGATGTTTGTGAATGGTTAAATTCCTTTGGAGTTACCGCGATTCTACTCAAATATAGAGTTCCTAGAAGAAAGGGTAGAGAGAAGCATGATGCTCCCCTGCAGGACGCACAGCGAGCAATGGGTTTATTGCGACAATATTCCCAAAAGTGGAATATTAGCCCAAATAAAATCGGTATACTAGGATTCTCTGCTGGCGGTAATTTGGCAGTTATGGTGTCTACATCTTTCAATTCAAGAACATATTCCAAGCTTGATCAATCTGACGAAGTTTCCTGCCGGCCGGATTTTTCGATCTTAATTTATCCAGCTTATTTAGTAGACCGAAAAAATCGAAATGAATTATTTCCCGAAGTTAAGGTAAGTGCTGATTGCCCTCCATGCTTCTTTGCACACACAGGTGATGATAATGTTCCAGCTGAAGGAAGTGCATTATTGTATCTAGCACTTGAAAAAGCAGGAATTGTTGGAAATGAACTTCATCTTTATCCATTTGGTGGTCATGGTTACGGCATGAGGAAATCAAAAGACTTTGTTTCGTCGTGGCCAAATCGTGCAAAAGAGTGGATGAGTGCAATTGGAGTGCTAGAAAAATGAATACTCCAGAATCTTTCGATGCTTTATGTTACTATGAATTTGGCGAAGCCTCCAATGTATTAACATTAGAAAAGACCTCGCTGTCTCCATGTCAGAAGGGTGAGGTTATTATTCAAATGCAGGCTGCAGCTTTACATCCGTCAGATATTGGGCTAATAAATGGTTCTTACGGAGAATTGCACAATTTGCCCGCAGTTGCTGGCAGGGAAGGGGTCGGGACAGTACATGCGGTCGGAGAAGGGGTGGACGAAAAATTATTAGGTAGACCGGTTGCATTACCTGAAGGCTCTGGTGCTTGGCAGGAATACATGAAGCAAGATGCAGATGAAATACTTCTCTTCCCTTTTTTAGTTCCTCTAGATCAGCTAGCAGTCTCGATTCTTAACCCTATGACCGCTTGGCGATTACTTAATGATTTTGAATATTTGAAACCTGGTGATTTTATCGTTCAGAATGCGGGGAATTCTGCAGTTGGGCTTTCCGTTATACAATTTGCCAAGAAGTTAGGTCTCCAATGCATCAGTCTGGTCAGGTCAGATGAGGCGAGATCCAAAATTTTAGAATTCTCTAAAAGTGATGTGTTTATTGATAGAGATGAATCTGTTGAAGAAATTCGAAGATTAATTAATGGAAGAGGGTGCTTAATGGCACTAAATTCGGTTGGCGGAAGAAGTTCTCTTCGTTTGGCTAAGTGCTTATCCGACGGTGCGGTCCATGTGACCTTCGGGGCAATGGATGCTTCCCCTGTGAAATTTCCAACCCGAAATTTAATTTTTAATGATATCCGTTTTGTCGGATTCTGGCTTGATAGATGGAGGAAAAAGAGAAGTGTAAGTGAAATTACAACCGCAATTGAAGAGGTTCTTCAGCCGCTTGCCCTAAAAGAATTAACTCATCCAATTGATTCAATCTATAACCTTTCTGAATATAAAGATGCGTTTGAGAGAAACTCAGAACCCAGATTTGGGAAAGTGCTTTTTGCCCGAGATAAAAATATAATTAAGCAAGCTAAGGATTAAGCCTTCGGACAAAAGAGGGTAGAGATAGAAACTTGCCTGGGCAGGCTGTATGACCGGGATGTAAAAGTTTGTGAGTGGTAACTTGGCTTTTAGGAATCCTACAACGATTCATCAGATATTTGCACAAGCCTTCAAGGGTATTAAGTTGTTTTGTAGAAGGTGGTTTAAGTTCAAAGTTTCCAATCAGGCAGATACCAATACAGGTTTGATTCCAGCTTAGTTTTTTTACATGTCCGCCATCAAGTTGCCCCTTCCATCTGGTGCCAATGAAAACTTCTCCGTCATAAGCTTTTCTTGATCCATTAGATATTACGAAATGATAGGCCAGTCCGTTCTTCATGCCTCTTGCTTTGTGGACACGATGCATATTCATCGCATCATCAACTGGGGTAGCAGAATGATGAATTATAATTTTTTTCCATTTCCCTGCGTGTGGTTTAATAGAGGATAGTGTCTTAATCAAAGATTGAGGAAGAAGAGAGGACTTGGGTTTTATCGCCCCTTTTACCGGAATGATGATTTTTTGACCAACTTTGATTAAATTTGGACTCGAGATCCCATTACGTGAGCATACATCGCTTAGTTTAACTCCAAATCGAGATGCAATACTCCCTAGACTGTCTCCCTTTTTTACCGTGTAGGGAATTTCAGAAGTTGCACCACTTGGTATTTTTAATTTTTTACCAACATATAGAAGGTTGGGATTTGAAATTCCATTAAACGCTTGGATGGAGTTGGCGGAAACTCCATACTTGCTAGCAATGGCACTCAATGTTTCGTTTTTTTGGACAGTGTGTACTAACTCAGCTTTCGCCAGATGCGAAAAAACAAAACAACACAATAAGAAATACAATAACCTCATCAACCAAAACTCTTTCTTCGAAAAAGAATCTGACTTGGCAAGAATGAATTTCAGTGGGTACATAAATAGTTCTTTGTTTTTGCAACAAACTCGAAAGTAGATAGCGTTTAAAAAATGAAACTTCGTACAAAGGCATGGCTTGTTTCTCAAGGGCTATTAATCATCACGGCTTGCATCATACAATTTACTTTTCATCGTGAGATCAAAGTTGGTCCTTTGTTAAAAACGAACACCCGCGACTATTGGGATATTATTAATAAAGTAGAACCCCAGGTGCCCCAATTTCTTATCGACCTCAAACTTAGCCCTGAACTCTATGATGCCCGTTTACCCATGACATCTGACCAAGTTCTAGCCAGAAACTTAGTTGCCCATCGTCGTGCAGTTCGACAAGAAGATGGTTTGCGAACAGCATTAATAGGTAGTGCGGTGGTCAATATATTATACTTCATTGGCTTCCATTTTTTATACTTTTACATAAGGAGGACTTGGCAGAGAGGAGCGAGAGTAACGATTGTCTCAAAAAAGGTAGACATTTAGGGTTGCATTGATTCAATTTACTTCTTCCATGTATGTTGATTCTATAATGAATATTATGCCCAACCTTTCTTTAACTCTCTTTAAGTGCTCACTGCTAATTACCTATTTTTGCGGTTCTTGTTTGTTAGCTCAAAGAAATTATACCTCGGACTACACCTCCATCCAAGGGAAACCCGTAGTGGAGTATTACGAAAATATAGACGATAAAAGTTTCTATCAACAAAAGAGAATTTACGGAATGAAGGGAGAGTTGAACAACTACTCCGAGAAGTTACACAACCTGCAAGACAGATTTGATAAAATATTTTACGGTCTTTC
>JABGWU010000367.1 GCA_018645475.1 Opitutia bacterium | reverse complement strand
GTCGCAGATTTTTTTGATTTCTAGAAAAAAATTCGCTATTTGAATCGCCTGCAGATTATGAACTATCCAAGTAGTTCCATCATGCCACCACTTTGCTTAATTTCGTTCTTTGCAAGTTCTTCAATTTTTTTGAGGTCTTGATTGTTAATTTCGAGGTATTCAAGAACTTCCTCAATTCCATTTTCGGTTGAATTGTGACCGGAATATCCAAGACCTATTTTATGAACAAGGTAATTTGCGAGAATAACAACATCGATAAAGTCATTATGAGAATCAGTCATTGAGATATTCCTTTGATTCCTTGAAATATTGTGATGATTTCGGCAAACCTGTCCGATATATTCTGGCAGATTCCATCTTTTGCATATTGCGTGTCCGAGTAGGTCATGCCTGGGGGCTTCAGTCATTAGCTCGGCTTGTATCATAGATATTTTGTGTTCCCGGGCTTTTTTAGCAACAAGAAGCATATTTTTTTCGTCGATGCAGAAGGCACCCACTTTGCCCATATCATGAAGAAGGCCTGCAGTATAAAATTTTTCGAAGTCTTCTCTTCCTAAAAATTTTGCAATCAATGAGGAGATAATTCCAACTGAGATAGAGTGTTTCCAAAATGCCTCCCAATTAAATCCTTTGGAATAGGGGTCGAGTAGATTTCCCATAAAACTCGATGCGAGTGCGACATCTCTTACTTTTTCTAAACCAAGCAGTTGGATAGCATCGGTTAAAGTATCAGATTTAACCATCTTTGCATATTTGGAGGCATTGGCCACTCGGAGAACATGGGAGGTGAGGCTTTGATCGTCATTGATGATGGAAAGAACATCTTCAATGTCAGTCTCGTTAGACTTTTCGGTAAAGGAAACAAGTTGAATTACCGATGACGAAAGTACTGGCAGAGCAGTAATGCTGTCTGCAAGTGAATTATAGTCGTGCCGGATATTTCCTTCGTTATCGAATTTTGTGAAAGTGCTGTTTTTTGGATTTGTTTTTTCTTTTGTCATGATTTCTAAAATTTTGAATTGCATCTATTGATACGATTGAAATCGAAAGTTTTTATATAATTCTTACAATTTTTTAAAAAAAGTTTTTTCTGTTACTTGGATGATGCATTAAATTTGATAGAAATCCTTTGACAGGGTGGCTTATTCTTTTCTTAAATTAGATACGGATGGAGACAAGTTATCAAACCCTCGTACTCAATCGGCTTTGGCAAGCCGTAAATGTCATAGGGGTTGAACGGGCGTTTAGCTTGTTAGCCCTTGATCATGCACAGGTTATATATGCGGAAGATGGGAGTTTTCGCGTTTTAGACGCGGCAGCTTGGTTTGAACATTCCAAGGAAGTGGAAAGTGCACCGGGTGCCAGGGTGATTCGAACGGTGAATCAAGCTGTTTTAGTTCCTGCCGTTTTATTACTCAAAGGATTTGATCGGATACTTTTACAGGATATGAAATTTAATCGGCAAAATCTTTTGGAGCGCGATGATCATCGGTGTCAATATTGTGGGAAGAATCTTCCCCATAAGGAATTGAATATGGATCATGTTATTCCAAGAGATCGGGGAGGGGGGACATCATGGGAGAATGTGGTTATTTCCTGTATTCGTTGCAATAGTAAGAAGAGTAACCGGTTACCCAAGGAAGCAGGTATGAGGCTACTGAAGGAACCGAAAAGGCCGCCAAGGCGTCCCTTTGTTTCCTCTCTTTACGGAAAACCGGTCGAGAAATCCTGGGAATACTTTTTGCAGTCTAAAGAGAAGTAATTTTCAATTCTCGCCTTAGCAATTCATTCTGCTATTTCTCTTTTTATGGAACATAGGCAGGAGATTGAAGTATCAGACCGTAGGGTGGTTGATTCTTTGTATCGCATCAGTACTTTATCAGGAAATGAAAAAGATCCGATGGAGGCGTTGGAGGGAATTTTGGATGAGGTCATTAATTTGTTTGGTGCAAGCTCAGCTTCTATTTGCCTCATTAACGCAAACTCAGATAAGTTGCTTATTGAAGTCGAACGAGGACTGTCCAATGCGAGTGAGGGTTTTGAATTGCCGATGGGAGTTGGAATCACTGGTTGGGTAGCACTTTATGGAGAGCCTTTCTTGTCTCCTAATGTGCTGGAGGAAGAGAAGTACTTTGCTCTCGACGATCGAATAAATTCCGAGATGGCAGCTCCTTTGATCGAAGGTGGTAGAACAGTAGGTGCACTCAATGTTGATTCGTTTGAAATGAATGCATTCAATGGTAACGATTTACGCCTGCTTGTTCTGATGGCCAAGGAAGCCAGCAGGGTGCTGGAAAATATGTGGATGATTCAGCAGTTAAGGCGTAAGGCGGATCAGTTACAAACTTTGGTTTTAGTTGGGCAAGATATGTCGGGTAAAAGAGAGTTGAAGGATATTTTAAGAACGATAACCAGAGAGGCCTTGTCTCTATTAGACTGTAAGCTTTCCGCTTTTTTTCTTTATAATAAGGAAGAGGATTTATTAAATCTATATTCATTGCAGGATCGAAATGGTTCACGTTCTTATGAGGAATCACTTGGTATTTCAGATAGTATCTTGGGGACTTCTTTACGAGGGCAAAGGCAGGTACAGACTCGTGATTTGCTTCGTACTGAGGAGCATCATTTTGTATCTTTGATTCGAGAGGAGAAATTACATTCGATGCTGGTGACTCCTGTGGTATATGAGGATGAGCCCATTGGTGTTTTGTCTCTTTATGTGGATCGCCCACATCGTTTTAATGATGATGAAAAATTAATTGCGAGTGCACTTGCAGATTTAGGGGCCATTGCAGCCGAAAATGCCAGGCTTTATAGTCGAGTTTTTGATTCGGAGGAAAGCCTTCGAAAGAGCGAGCGTTTAACCACACTCGGTACTTTAGCGGCAGAAATTGCCCATGAGATAAGAAATCCACTTATGGTGATTCGATTGCTTTTTGATTCCCTGAATTTAATGGATGCTGATGAGGCAAAAAGCAAAGACCTTTCAGTCATTCGAGAGAAATTGGATCATTTGGAACAAATTGCGGGTCGAATTTTAGATTTTGGAAAAAGCCGAGAAGCCTTTCGAAAAAATTTCTCTTTGCACGAAATTATACAGGATGCTGTTTTATTGGTGAGGTTGAAATTGGAACAATCTCAAGTGAGACTGAATGTAAAAAACTTTGAGGATGATTTAATCGTTTATGTGGATAAAGGCCAGATTCAGCAGGCACTTCTTAATCTTATGCTTAATGCTCTAGTGGCGATGCCTATGGGTGGAGAACTTTATATCGAAGCAGGTTGTAGTGAGGATGGAAAAGCTCAGGTATTAGTGAAGGATACGGGTTCTGGCATTCCAGATGATTTACAGGAAAAGATTTTTGATTCCTTTCTGACTGGGACCTCAGAGGGTACAGGTTTAGGGTTATCTATCTCAAAGAGAATTTTAAGAGCCCATGATGGTGACCTTGAGTTGGTTGAGTCTGGGGAAGGTGGTACGATTTTTAAAATAATCCTACCAAAAGCTTAGAAAAATATTAAACTTCTAGATAATATTTTCCTGCATTGAGAGATTCGCTGAGTTCTTCCCTCAATTCAAGAAATTGTGCGGGAGAAGGGTTTTTTTCTTCTTTTGCTCGTTTAATATTAAAAATATCGGTCGCAATTCCTTGCTCGGTGGCAACTCTGGCAAATTGAATGCTAAATCCGCATCTTGAAATTGTTTTGGCGATTAAATGAAGAAGTCCAACCTGATCGGCAGCCCGAACTTCGACTATAATTCGGCCAAGGGTTACATCGTGGTAAACATCCACCCTAGGGGGGATTCTCTCCCCCAAACGATCTTCGTTTGAAAAAAGTCTATTTCTTTCGGTCTTTTTTCTTTTTTCTTTAATTTGTTTATCAGGGGAAGTTTCGTTCTCAAGAAATTCATGAATGGATAATTCGCAGAGATTACGGGTTTTGTAATCATTCACGATTCCTCCTTTTTCTTCCTCTACATAAAAGACATCTATGGCGATTCCATCTTTGCGTGTTACCGCTCGGGCACCAAGAATATTTAGCCCAACCACAGAGAAACCACCTGCGATTTTTTCGAAAAGTGCGGGTCTGTCCTCGGTAACGATATCAACAACAGTGAGGGTGCGCCGCATATCATTCCGCCAGCTAATAATGGGTTTTGGGGACTTGTCTTTGTTCCCGTTAAAGCGATGAATCATATCCACATGTAAAGCAACTTCTTCTTTACCGGTGTGTGAGAAATATCTTTCAGGGACTTGTTCAAGATGTTCAATTAAATGTTCTCTGGGTACGCCTTTAACATCAATTTTCATGTAAGCATTTTTTAATACGCTTGGATCTTTGCGAGCATGTTTACCTTCGAGAACATTTAAGGTATTAACAAAGAGATGTGTGTGAAGTTCCTCTTTGTGGTCGTTCCATAGGTCTGGAGCGGTAGCATTCGCATCACAATATGTATGGACATACAGAAAGCGCAGTCTTTGTTCGCCTTCGATAAATTGTGCAAATGAGTCAATTACTTCTGGGTCATCCAAATCAAATTTGTTGGAAAATCGACTCATTTCCAAATGATTTCGAATCACGAAGAGTATACGATCGTGCATTTCATCAGATATTCCAAATCTTTCCAATAAGCCTCTTGCGATTTCAACCCCTCTTTCGCAATGTCCTTTTGGGCCTTGGTCTTTCCCGAGGTCGTGAAGAAAGAGAATCAGGTATAGAAGCCCGGGGACTTCATTTTTCCTGAGAGCTTCGAGGTAATGTTTGGATTGATTATGTTTACCTTGGAAAATTTCATCCAACTTGGTTAAACAGTGTAAAACATGAACATCTGCTGTGAATCGATGATATAAATCGTGTTGTACTTTACAGGAAAGTCGGCCAAATTCAGGGACAAACCGACCAAGAACTCCTAATTCATGCATTTCATACAAAATAGGGCTCACATTACCAACTTCCTGTAAGATAGAACGAAAGGTGACATTGGCCGAACTTGAATTTATAAGTGCGGAATCAATAAGGGAAAGTCGATTTCTGACTAATGCCCTAAGATTAGGAGAAAGTTTGGCGTTCAATCTTTGAGAATGACGAAAAAGCCGAATTAATTTTTCTGGATCGTCGTCAAAAATATTAGGACTCGGGCTAAATAAGGTGTCTTCTATCAAGTCAAACCCATCAACTTTTTGAGAAGGAGGAGATCGGTATGCGTTAAGAACATTTCTGAAACTGAGCTTAGAGGTATTTCCACTACTTGCATGAACTAATCTTTCTTCAAGAATTCCGCAAATTTGATGAATTGATTGTGCTTTTGCGTAATAATCTCCCATAAACGCTTCGACGCGTCTGAAAATATCTTCCTGCGGATAGCCTAATCCAAGAGCAATCTCGGGTTGCTTTTCAAGGTGTAAAGTGTCGACAGGTCGATTACTACGAAAATGCAATTCATTCCTAACACGAAGTAAAAACGAATAAGCATCTTCAAACGAATTTGCCTCCTGTTCAGATAAGTATTTTTTATGAATAAGTCCATCAAGGTTTTCCAAGTTGAATTTCACTTTGGCCATCCAAAGAATTCCCTGATAGTCGCGAAGACCACCAACCCCATTTTTGACATCGGGTGCTTGTAGAAAAACGGTATTACCTTTGCCTTCTCTTCTCTCCACTTGATGATTAAGAAGTTCTTTTAAATATAGAGCCGGTTGATTTTTTCTGCAGAATTTTAAGAATTTATTTACGAAGCTTTTTGCAATCTTTCTATCTCCGCAGACATAACGGGCATCGAGCATTGAATTTTTATTACGAATATCCTTCTGTGATTCAATTAGGGCCTCCTTAACTTCCCGTGAAGCATGACCAACTTTTAAGCCCGAATCCCAAAGGGGATAGAGGATTTCGCGGGTCATGATTTCTTTAAGGTTTTCTAAGGATTTTCCCATCGAGGATCGTGGGTAAAGAAACATTAAGTCAATATCGCTCAGGGGGCTAAGTTCTCCTCTGCCATATCCACCTGTTGCTAAAATACTCATTGGTTTGATTCCATCCATACTCTCTTGGGCAACTTGAATAGCCCAATTATATAAGAACTGGATAAGAACATCTATTATAACCGACCTCGCTCGAGTTAAGCGTAGTCCAGAATCCCCCTTTTGATGATAACGATAGAGCATTTCCTTCTCTAATCGTAAGAATTCTTTTATTTGTTCTAATTTCTCTTTTGCAGACTGAGTTGCACCAAAGGTTAACCTTCGTTCTGCGTGCTGCCTCGTGCGCCTAAATAAGGGATCATCCTCCATATGCCACATTAATGTTTTTCATAAAGAATTATTCGACAATGAGCGAGCCAAAATATAATCGATTTGAGATTGCTTGATTGATTTAATTTATGTATCAAAATTTAAATGTCCATTATTAGATATTTTCCTAAATTGATAATTAGTTCTGTCGCAGTTTTTATTTCTTTTTATCTTGATGCAGAGCCATTTCTGTCTCCCCATAATCCTTTTTTACGCCATGAAATTAGGCTTTTACAGGATGAGGGAAGCTTGGATAGTACGATTAATAGTTGGCCATTAAATCTTGGAGGATTAAGGAGTGAAAAAAATCAGCATACTTGGAATCATGATTTACTCGAAAATACTATCCGCAAAGAAAGTCGATCAGGATTGACTCCAATTAGGTCAAGAATTGGGATTTCGGATGATCGTATAACTTCCCGATCATTTGGAAATGAACCTAGAGGTGGTTTTACAACTGGAGTTGAGACATCATGGATGAATGATCGTTTTGCGGCCAAACTTTCATTGCTTGCACTTTACGGAGTGGAGGATGATTGGAAAGGAAGAAAGGATGAAGGCCTTCAGTTAGATGGTTCTTACATCGCCGCTCGTTTGGGTAACTGGTCAGCAAGTTTGGGCAAGGTTGATCGATGGTGGGGTCCTGGTTGGGATGGCAGTTTGATCCTTTCCAGTAATGCTCGTCCAATTCCTGCAATTTCATTAGATCGTCGTATCGCCGAGCCGTTTGAGAACAAATGGCTATCTTGGATCGGACCTTGGAATTTTCATAGTTTTATTGGGCAAATGGAGGATGAAAGGCATGTACCTAATCCATATTTATGGGGAATGCGAGTTGATGTTAATCCAACCCTGTTAGATGGTTTGGAGATCGGTATGTTTCGCATGATGCAACTTGGAGGTAAGGGTCGATCGGAGAAATTTAGTTTTTGGGCTGATGCATTTTTGAGTCAAGATAACACTGGAGCCAATACAGGAAAAGATCCTGCAACTGAACCTGGTAATCAATTGGCTGGCATAGACATACGGTGGAGGCCATGGGAAGCACCTTTTGCAATTTATGGACAAGTAGTTGGTGAAGATGAAGATAAATTTTTACCCAATTGCCTTATGTTTCAGTACGGAATCGAAGGTTGGCGCGATTTATCAGATGGAACGGCACGAATTTTTATTGAGTACACTGATCTTACATCCACTTGGTGGACAGATGATGCTCGCACTCATAACATCTCATACGGGCACCATATTTACAATGACGGATACAGATACCATGGTCGCCCTGTCGGACATTGGGCAGATACTGATTCCAAAGTAGTTAGTGCAGGTGTTTTTCTGCAATTTGATTCTGGAGTTGGCTGGGGTTCCATTATACGCACCGGTGATTTAAATGAAGATGGTTCAGGTAATAATTCTGTTTCAAATGGTGTGGCTAGTGATTATTTTGCACTTGAAGTTTTTAATGACCGTTCTTACCCCGATTTAAATTTAGATGTTCATACCGCACTTGGTTGGGAGGAGATTGATGTTACAAATTCTTCAAAATCAGAAAATGGTTTAATCTTTTCACTTTCTTTATCTAAAACTTTTTAATATGAAAAATTTACTTCGCATTCTCTTAGTTGCCACTTCATTTTTACCTTTTCTTTCATTGCATTCGCAGAAGCTTTCTCCACAGGCTCAGGCTGTCCTTAATCGCTTGCCTCCTGAGCAACGAGCAATGGCATTGCAGGAAGCAAATCGATTAAGAGGGCAACCGAGGGGTGAATTAAGCACTCAATCATCCCAGTCGAATGGGGGTGGACCCAAGGCGGAAATTAAGGCTGAAGTTAATACCTTGGATTCTGTAGAGAAAGAAGATGAATTGCTAGTTTTGACCGAACTTGAACTCGCTCTTCGAGCAGACATTACGCAAGAAAAAGAAAGCTTAGATGAAGCAAAAAAAGAATTGAGTGCTATTGAATTCTTTGAAGTTGAAAAAAGCTACAACGATCGACTTCACGATATGGAAACAATCCTCTCTTCAATTAAGACTGCTAAAATAGAATTTCTGAAGGAGAAGATAGACAATATTCAAGGTGAGACTGAAGATGTGTTAAAACCTTTTGGGTATGATTTTTTTAATAAGTCGATAGATGAATTAAATCAAAATACCGTAACTTCAATTCCTTCAAATTATAATGTCGGTCCTGGGGATTATTTAGAAATCCAATTATTTGGACAGCAAAATGCAGGTTATTCAGTTGTGATTGGCCAGAATGGGATAATTCAATTTCCAGGCATTGGCCCTATCAACGCTTTTGAAAAGGGTGGTTCATTTCAAAATCTTAAAAATTTAGTTAAGGAAAAAGTTCGTGAACACTTGGGAGAAGGTGTTCAAGTTTCAGTTTCAATGGGGGAGGTTAGAATGATTAAGGTTTTTTTAGCAGGCAGATTCAAGCAACCAGGAGTAAAGTTATTACCTGCGACTAGTACTATTGTAGAGGCACTTTTGCAAAGCGGTGGTTTAGATGAGTATGGTTCATTGAGAAATCTTACTCTGAAAAGAAAAGGTCAGGACGATAAGTCTTATGATTTTTACAACCTTCTTTTAGATGGAGAGAACCCGGCCCTGGATTCCTTACTTGAGGGAGATGTGATTTTATTACCAAGTGTAAAAAATCGTGTTATAGTAAAGGGAGAAGTTGCTCAATCTGCTATTTATGAACTGACTGATTCAAGTTCTCTAAAGGATGTAATTCAGCTTGCCGGAGGTTTTAGTTCTTATGCTTACAATTCTGAAATTCGCTTACTGCGAAATAGCCAATTTGGGAATAAAATATTAAAATCTCTATCATTTGAATCAGATGAAAATTTTATAATTAAAAATGGAGATATAATTGAAGTTGGATCTACAATGAATTTATCAAGACATTCGATTGAGTTAACTGGAGAGGTTCATCGCGCTGGACAATATGAGTGGAAAGAAAACATGAACCTATCAGATATTATTAGTAATAAATTTATTTTTACGGATAATGCTGATTTAAACTACGCTGTTATACGTAGGTTGAATGATGATGGTATGATTGAAGTTTTGTCTTTTTCACCCAAAAATCTTTTAGGTGGAAGTCAAAATACATCCCTTTTGCTGAGAGATAAAATAATCATTTTTTCAAAATTTGATTCTGATGCCCGTGAGCGTCAAATCCGACCACTGCTTAAAGAACTTTCTTTTGACGCTGAACCGGCTATCGGAACTAAAGTCGTTTCAGTGAGCGGAGAAGTCCATTTTCCTGGTGATTATCCCAAGACAAAAAGAATGAATATCTTGGATTTAATTACAGCAGCAGGAGGCTTTAAAGAATCCGCCTATTCTTTAGCAGCTGAAATCTCGAGGATAAGTTTGGATTTAAACAAAAGCAAATCTGAAGCAGTTGTAGAGCATATCTTATTAGATTCTCTACAAAATGAGAACGCACTTAACATAGAACTCAAACCGGGAGATGTTTTATCTGTTAAAAAGATACCTTCTTGGGAAGATAATCGAGTTGTGACATTATCCGGAGAAGTTAGATTTCCTGGGGAGTATACAATAAAGAAAAATGAAAAGTTAGGTGAACTATTCAAACGTGCTGGTGGGTTGACCAAAGAAGCTTTTAGTGCTGGCACAGTTTTTACTAGGACATCTCTAATGACAAGAGAGGAAGAGCAAAAAGAGAAATTAATTAAGCAATTAGAGAGTGATATCGCGACATTGTCTCTTTCACCTACCTCGGGAGATTCTGCTCAAAAGGCAAATTCTGTTGCTCAAAGTCTCCTCTCAAGATTAGAAAGTTCTAAGTCAGTTGGTCGACTGGTAATCGATTTAGAGGCACAATTAGATAACCCTGAAACTGCTCAAATTACACTGAGGGATGGAGATAGGCTTCATATACCCATTATACCGTCGGAGATAAGTATAATGGGAGAAGTTCAATTTCCAACATCGCATTTACACAACGCTGGTTTTTCTATGGATCAATATATCGCTCTGAGTGGTGGTTTCACTCAAAATGCTGATGAAAAGAGAATCTTTGTTGTTAAATCAAACGGGGCAGTGCTTACCAAAAAAGGAAATGGGTGGTTTAATGCTGGAGGATCGAATAAGAATATACAACCTGGTGATGTAATTGTAGTTCCCATCAATTTACAAAAGGGTAGGTGGCTTGAGACTTTGACCTCAAGTACTCAAATCGTTTACCAACTTGCAGTCACAGCAGCAGCAGTTAATTCTTTTTAACTGTATTAATAAACGAAGTTCAGATTGTTCAAAAAAACTTGAACAAATTATTTTGTTATGTTTGTATGTAGTGAGTGGTTAAATTTTCAAGATTCGAAAATAAGAATAATTCTACATGCTTGCATTTAGATCAATGGGAGGTTGCCGCGATAGATTTATTTCTTAACGCCGCTAATTCTTTTGGTCTCCCCAAGTCATATGGTCAGATTTATGGACTTCTCTTTTGCCGCGATCTTCCATTGGCCATGGATGAGGTTATGGAATTGCTCAATATCAGTAAAGGGTCAGCCAGTCAGGGCTTGCGGGCACTGAGGCAACTTGGTGCTATTTCTTCCGTTTTTGCACCTGGAGACCGTAAGGAAAGATTTGTTGCCGAAATTCGTCTCCGAAAATTAGTTGGGGGCTTTCTCCGCGAACAAGCCGACCCCCACTTGGATAAAGGGGTGGCTCGACTAAAGCAAATTGAAACACTTTTAGTAGATTTAGATGATTCGGACTCTTGCAAAAGGGGGAATCGTAGGCATGAGATTTTATCGGGTTGGCATCGGCAAATGAGCCGGTTGCTCCCGTGGGTAAAGATGATTGTTGGGAAAAGCGATCGCTTGCCCGCCAAAAATAAAAATTAAACATAAGAAAAGACTGTTCTGTCCACATTGGCTTTGTGATTCACAAACGGCCAAGGGCGGTAGCGTGTTTAGCCAAAACCTATGAGTGAAGAACCCAAATCATCAACAAAATATGTCATGGTCGAATCAGATCCGTCTACGGATGAGGACGAAATCGATCTGCTTGAGTTAATCCGCACCCTCCTGCAGGCTTGGAAAACCATTTTGGGTGTCACTGTCCTTTGTACCAGTCTAGCCGTTGCTTACGCTTTATTCGCCCCAGAATTGTTCAAGGCAGAAACTTTACTGGCTCCCGCAGAGGAAGAGAAATCCGGAGCATCATCCGCCTTAAGTCAATTCGGCGGACTAGCTGCTATGGCAGGAATATCTATTCCAAGCGATTCCAATGTCGAGCAAGTGGTTGCGACTTTAAATTCTCGGAAATTCCTTCGTGCCTACATAGAGCGAAACAAGCTGACACCTGTATTATTTGATGAAATTTGGGACGCTGATAATCAAGCATGGATCGTTCCATCTGTGGAGGATGAACCTACCGAACAAAAAGCAATTGAATCTTTTAAAGCCTGTCTTTCAGTAGATGAAGACAAAAAATCAGGTCTCATCACCCTCTCCATTTCCTGGAAAGATCCTGAAGTGGCTGCCCAATGGGCAAATGATTTGGTCAAGCAGTTGAATGAGCAACTCCGCGAGCAGGCTATTGCCGATTCCAAAAAACGGGTAGGGTATCTCGAACAGGAATTGGCCAAGACCACTTTGCAGGATATGCGGGCCGTTCTTTACAACTTGCTTGAATCCGAAAAACAAAAAGCCATGCTGGCCAATGTAAATGAAGACTTTGCTTTGGAGGTAATT
>JABGWU010000046.1 GCA_018645475.1 Opitutia bacterium | reverse complement strand
GGTAAAAGCAGTATCTTTTTGTAATAATCGAGCGACTTCCATTGCGTCTTTGTCTCCACGACCACTTAAATTAACACAGATTACTTTATCAGTCGTTAGTTCGCGTGCCCTTTTAAATGCATACGCGAGTCCATGTGCAGTTTCCAGTGCTGGAAGAATGCCTTCTTTGGATGACAGCAGTTGGAATGCTTCTAATGCGTCGTTGTCATTAGCATGAGCGTATTCTATTCGGTTGTGATCTCTGTAAAAAGCGTGCTCTGGTCCGATTGCGGCATAATCAAGCCCTGCTGAGACGGAGTGGGTTTGATTTATTTGACCATCATGGTTTTGTAGTATCCATGTTTTGCACCCTTGAAGAATTCCTAGTTTTCCTCCTTCAAATCTTGCCGCATGTTCACCTTCTTTAAGAGATCTTCCACCTGCTTCGACTCCGATTAATCGAACATTTTCTTCTTCAAGAAAGTCAAAGAAAAAACCTATTGCATTGCTACCACCACCAACACACGCAATCATTTCATCCGGTAATTTCCCTTCTTTTTGTACAAACTGTTTTTTGGTTTCTTCACCTATAATACGATGAAAATCTCTAACCATGCCGGGGTAGGGATGAGCACCTAATGCGGATCCTAAAATGTAATGAGTGTTTTCTATGTTTGTCACCCAATCGCGCATGGCTTCATTAATTGCTTCCTTTAGGGTTTTACTCCCCGCTTCAACCCCTCTTACTTCAGCTCCACTTAGTCTCATGCGAAATACATTGAGAGCTTGTCTTCTCATGTCTTCAGCTCCCATATATATCACACACTCCAATCCAAAGTGAGCACACACTGAGGCCGTGGCTATACCATGCTGTCCGGCTCCCGTTTCAGCTATTACTCTCGTTTTACCCATTCTTTTAGCTAAGAGTGCTTGTCCGAGTGCATTATTAATTTTGTGTGCTCCAGTGTGTAGTAAATCCTCTCTTTTGAGATAAATTTTTGCTCCTCCAATTTCTTTTGAAAGTCTTTCAGCAAAATAAAGTTCAGTTGGCCGTCCAGCAAAACTTCGTAGCAGGAAGTCAAGTTCTTGCTGGAACTCGGGGTCTTTTTGTGCGGCAAGGTAAGCGTCATTCAATTCACGTAAAGGATGTGAAAGAGTTTCGGGAACATAAGAACCTCCATAGGGTCCAAATCGCCCTTTAATGTCGGGTAGAGAAAAACGATCGATAGTATTTGAATGTGAATTAGTTTGGTCTGCAGATTTTATCATAATTAAAAGATCCACTATACTAATGTTAGGATTTGCTTGCGCCAACCCAAGAAGTTATTCCATATCAAATCTATTTATGGATTCCAAATTATCTCCAACAATAATTGTACCCGCTCGCCTCGCCTCTGTCCGTTTTCCTAAAAAGTTATTAGCAGACGCAGATGGTAAACCACTGATTTTAAGAACTGCTGACCGTATTCGTAGTCAGGTTCCTGAGTTTGATCTTTATTTTGGTGTAGATGGAGATGAACTTAAAAATGTTTTGGAAAATTCTGGTTACAAGGTTTTTTTAACTAACCCTGCTTTACAATCCGGAACTGATCGTATTGCTGAAGTGAATCAAATATTAAAAAAGAAACTTGTCATTAATGTTCAAGCGGATGAACCTATGGTAGAAAGAGAGCATATCCTTCTGCTTTCTAATGCTTTATCTAGTGATGATGTGTCCATATCGACTCTAGCTTCGCCTTTTTTGACGAAGGAGGATTTTTTAGACCCTAATCAAGTAAAAGTGGTACTGGATAATAGCGATCATGCATTATATTTCTCACGAACTCCTATTCCATATTCTCGTGATCAAAGCTTTTCAAGGTCAGAGCATGCAGCGAGTTTTGGCCTTAAGCATATGGGATTATATGGCTATAAAAAAGAATTTCTTGAAGATTTTATATCTAGCCAACCGAGCGAATTAGAAAAAATCGAGAAATTGGAGCAGTTAAGAGCCTTACAACTTGGATATCGTATAGTGGTAAAAAAAACCAATAAGGTTTCAGTTGGGGTTGATGTTCCTGCGGATCTTCAAAAAATTCACTTCTCATAGATGAAACTTTAAAGATTATGGGAATAATAAATCGCCATTATTTTTGTCAACTTTGTGTAACAACCTTTATTAGCACTACAATTTTACTTGGCATCTTATTATACGGGAATTTAGTCAAGCACGATGAATATCTGTTGCAGGCGATGGCAGTTTCTCCCTACACTTTTATACAACTTTCTTCCCTTCTAGTACCTTACGCACTATCTTTTGCACTTCCTTTTGGCTTCATTCTTGCCCTTCTTTTTTGCTATGGAAAGTGGGCATCGAGTAATCAAATATTAGCATTGCGTTCCTTGGGCAAAGGGATCTTTTCGTGGGGACTCCCCCCCCTTTTTCTTTCTTTGTTGGTCTCGATATTCTCTGTTTTTACAATTTTGGATTGGGGACCAACGAGTAGAGCTCAATTTGATTATCAAAAATCTACTATTTTATGGGCCAATATAAATTCGCATTTAGAGAAAGAGGGGGAGGTTGAATTTGACCTAGTAAAAGATAATACGATTCTGACCAACAGAAATCTTAACGCTTTATCAGGGCAATCAATTAGCAAGGTTTCATTGTCTGTTGGATCAACCGATCAAAATAATTGGTATAACTTGAGGATTCTACTCTTTGACGAAAATCATAAAATGGTCCGAATCATTAATAGCAGGAGTGCTCATGTCTCGAAGAGCGATGATAATACTAAACTTCTTTTGGATTTAAAAAATGTTGATCTACAATCTTCAGAACAAAATCAAACTCAAAATGCATTTATTTCCTTCGAGCAATGGGATGAGCCTTTAATTTTTGAAATTAACAATAGAAATGATGAATTAAACATAAATCGAGTTGGATTAGAACTTCTTATGAAATTAGCTAACTCTAAAAGTACTGAGAGTGATGAAGCAAAAGTTTTAATTTATAAGGGTTTTGCTTTGGGCACTTCATCTTTTTTTCTATCGCTTTTGCTGGTACCAATATCTATCAAAAGCGGTCGAAAAGAAAGTATTACGAATCTATCTTTGGGGATAATTCTGTCAGTTTTATATTATACAACTTTGATATTTTTAGAGGAAGTCTCTGTTCTTTATTCTCAACCTATTTTCACTTGGTTTCCCAATTTGCTATGTATTATTATTGGTTCTTATTTGTTTTATGAATTTGAGTCTTCGATTTGAGCAAAAATGTCAAATTTGTGCACAAAATCTGTTAAAAATTGACAATTTTAAGAAAAAAAGCTTTGCAGGCTGAGTTTTATTTTGAAAAAACTTTCCAGTTACTTGTAAGATAATCTTAGTTTTCGCTAACTACATATAAGCCCTTAATTACTATCATTGAATATCATGAATAACGCCCGCCATTTACTCTGCCTTTTTGCCTATCTTCTTTTGTCGTTAAAGTTCGCAAATGCGGCACCAAATGTTGCAGGGGTTTCAGGATCAATTTCCAAAACGATGTCATCGGCATCGGAGTCAAACCCTACATACGCAGTTGTCAGTGCTGGATTATCTGGAGAATCAGTTTTTTCGGGTCAAGTCGCAAGCGTAACGACAAGCACAATAAGTTTTGAGACTTCTTCCGATTCAAGTGAAGTAACACTTAATCCTTTCATTTCTGGAGTCTTTGATGAATTATCCCGATCCCCCATCCTTACATCTAGCCTTACAGGTTCAGGAGTTGGTGACATTGTAATTACTTTTGCAGGATCTGGTTTTACTACTGCTCCAGAAATTATTATCGATTACCCTACAGATGGTGATGACCAAGCCTTCGCAGTTTGCACATTAAATGGTTCTGGTGGAATCGCTTCTGTAGTTCTAAAAGACTCGAACGGGAGCACAGTTACAACTTCAGGTTCAGGTTACTCAGATGCACCTACTGTTACTGTAGTGGGGGGTGCGCATCTTGTAAAATTAACGGAGACTGGTGACGATAACGAAGGTCGAGTTTTTCGTATAACAGATAACAATGAAACACGCCTAACTTTAGACATTACGAAACTTGAAGCTGGGGAATCTTTATCAAGTGTTTTACAGACCGACTATTCCATTGAAATTGTTCCAGCCCCAACTCTTGGCTCTGTATTCGGAACTACTGCATCTGAGTTAGACCTAAATCCTTCAAGTTCCAATGGCAGCGGTACGGGTGCAGATTATGTCTATTTATACATTAATGGTAATTATTATTCTTTTTGTTTCATGCCTGCTGGTGGAGGGAATGACGCGGGTTGGTATTCCCCAATATACTCTGGTTGGGGAATGGTGAATGATATTATTTTATTTCCCGATGAAGCTTTTATCATTGCTAAAAGAACAAGTGGGAACCTTACCCTTGATTTTGATGGTGGAGTGTCTTTGTCAGATCAAGAAATGAAACTTCCTGAATTAGGAGGAGCCGCTGTTATGAACAATCCGTACGGTACAGATATGTTACTCGGTGAACTGATTCCATCTAAAGCATTTGGAACAAGTTCTGTGGAATTTCGTCCAGGTTCGGGTGATGCTGATACGGACGCGGATCGACTTTATTTTCTCGTTGGTGTAGAATGGAAGCAGTTTTATTACAAAAATGGAGTTAATGATAGCATCACTAAAACTGCAACTGCAACTGCAAGAGCTGGTACCGATACTGGTAATGGCATGCAAAGTACTGATGTGTCTTTAGCCAGTGGCACTATTTCTAATCTACAGAGTTGTACTTCAACGGGTGGATTATCTGTAGATCATAATGATAGCAACCACACTTTAGTAACGCTAAACGGGACGGCACCACAAGTGGGATTTAACATAACTTTTGGTGGGGTTTTTGGACACAAGCTTAGTGATAACGGTGATAAGGAACTAGATGTTAACGGAACTGAAGTCACTAATGGAAGCGGAATAAAAATATTTTCAGGGCTAATTGGAACTTACGAAATCATGTCGAGACCATCTTCCTCTACAGTTGTTGTGAGAAAAAGAAGAGATGTGAATTTTCTAAGCACTGGTCCAAGAACTTGGTCTACGGGGCAGGGCGGAACTGGATACAATGGTAATGCAAAAGCTTATTTTGTAGGAGGAGGCAGTACCACCATGGCAGTTGCAACCGCAACGGTTTCTAGCGGAGCAGTAACTGGTTTTAGTTTTGATAATGATAATGATGAGAGTACAAAATTTGATAATGAAAATAATAAAGGTGCCGGATATCAATATGCACCACAAGTTATTATATCTGGAGGAGGTTGGAGAAAGGTTGGTGCAGCTAATCCAAATAATGTTATACAAGATGGAGATATTTTAGAGGCAACTGAGGGATTGGTGATACTTCGTAAAAATCCTGGACCCGATGGCAATGTAGGCACATCCGATGATGGTAAGCTTACTTATTTTAAACCAAAAAACCCCTTTAATTAAAAATTCTTTTAGATTTCGATAAATCCAAAGCTATGTGATTTATATACCTTCGTGATATTGTATTATCACATTTAAATTGGGTTTTGTTAGGCGTTGTAAAAAGTATTTATTCACCTAGAATTTTGGCTCGTTAAGTTCATCCAATCAAAACGAGTCCTTAAGATGTAAAGAATTTTTAGTACTTGAAATTTTATTAAGATTGAAAGACTTGTTGTGTATTTGAATAAATTCGATGAAAGATATTATTTTCGATCAACTTTAATAATGCTTTCGTGATTGTGGGTAAAACAGCATTTATAAACAAAACTTAAAGTAAATTCGTTTAGTAGATTAATCCTGATCATTTTTACATATTATGTTGATGGCAGAGTTAACACGCATTTAACACTAAGTTAATGAAGGGGATTATTATAACAATTAGTTCAGTTAAAGATTTAGAAGCTAATCTTTAGTATTGTATCCAGTTTCCATTT
The DNA here is from genome assembly GCA_018645475.1 of Opitutia bacterium. Taxonomy (GTDB): domain Bacteria; phylum Verrucomicrobiota; class Verrucomicrobiia; order Opitutales; family Seribacteraceae; genus Seribacter. Next base: position 47,609 of record JABGWU010000046.1, on the reverse strand, counting down.
CCGATCGCATCATCATACTCGAAGAATATTCGATTAGTGTATGTTGATTTTTCCATATTGAACCAAAACCATTTCGCCTGGGAATGTCCTCTTATGTATGGAAATACACTTGATGATGTCCACTGCCACCCTGATAAATAATCAACCCAAAACCATAAACTGCTAGTGCTATTTTCTGGAATTAAATATACCCAACCTAGTGGGGCGTGATATATCCATAGGTCACTTTCCCGGTGCCAAAATGGTCCGAACCAATCGCTATACCACCAAGAGTTACCCAACGGTGTTGCGTTTGAAATTAAATCGTTTCCTTTAAGAGGTAAAAATACTGCCTGTAGTGTGGTGTTCGAGGTTAGGAAAAATCTAGTTTGGCTAGACGAATTATCTTCAACTCCGTTACCCTCCCAATAAGAGAATTTATATCCAATAGAACTAATTGCCTTAATGTCAGTCCAACCTGTACCAAATGTCCCGGATCCAATAGCAGTTCCCGAAACTGAAGGAATAGCAATAATAGTTAAGGCGTGGAGACCTGGGGTAGTGGGGTTTCCTGTGCCAATATAATCGGGATCAATTTTAAATTTTGCTTTAATAGTTTTATCCTCATTGAGCACTATCGATGAGTTGGGGAGGTATGCATTTTCAATTCCAACTCCTTCCCATTTGTCAAAAAGGTAACCTGTGTTTGGTGTGGCATATATTGGATGAGTGGGATTGTAGATGAAAGATCCATTCCCAATTACAAATCCTGAATCGACGGGTTCAATGGTGATCCTTAGTTCAAGTGGTTGTAATGGAATGAATTTAGCATTTACATTAATATTTTGATTCACCGTAAGCTGAATTTCTGTAGAAGTGGTATTGAGTCCATCTAACCCATTGCCTGACCATTGTGCGAATTGATAATTATCGTTAGGAATAGCAGTAATTCTTACATTTTCTCCATGTGGGAAAGTAAGTTTTTGCACTGGAGAGGTAGAACCTGGATTTGACAATATTTTTCCACCACCAAGAGGAGTTGAAATTAGGTTTACTTCATAACTTAATCTTTTAAATACAGCAGTAATCGTCTGGTTCTCGTCTAAAATAAGAGTTTTTGTTCTGGCATCGTCCGTTTGATTATTATCTTCAACCCAATTTAGAAATTGATATCCCGGATAATCATTAGCGGAAATTTGAATAGACTCACCGACTTTTAAACCGGAAAAACTACCAGGGTTTATAAAACCACCAACCGTATTTAATTCAGGATTGTCAAAAATATCTAAGGTTAATACAGAATGCTGGACTGATGCAGGTTTTCTATTGAAAGTAGCGGAGATAGATGTATTTCTGTCCATTGTAATGGAAGTTGTAGGTGATGTGTCCCCATTGCTCCATGAACTGAAAATGTAACCAGGATTTGGGTTTGCTTGGATATCAACAGCGGTACCATTTTCAAATTTATAAGTATTGGATATGCTAAAAACATTTCCAGCTTCAGCTATATTTTTTGAAAGGGTTAAGTCATACAGGATGGGAACGAAAACGGCATTTATATGAGAGGCACTAGAAATTGTAGCTATTGTTGAGATAGTTGATATAGATGAAAATGTAGTTCCTTCCCAATGGCTGAAAGCAAAATGTTGGTTCGGGTTCGCAGTTAAATTAATAGTTGAACCATGAGAGTATGTACCACTTGTTCCATTACTGATCGCACCACCAATGCCAGCTGTAATTGATACCGCGTATTGGTTTAAGTTGAAATTTGCCAATAAAGAAATATCGTGGTCAACACTTGGATTAATACTAGTTTGCGTTGGGAATGGTAAAATCTGTTCATCAGTAATTGCGTCAATAATTTCAATTTTGTTTCCCATAAAAGGATCATCTGCCGAGCAATAATAAAGATTTATATTAGAATCGTAGTCACTTGGAACCGTGAAAATGAGTGTTCCGTTTGAAGTTCGTGAACCTGAAAGGTTGGCATGAGTGTATTCGTGGTCGAAGTTTGTGGAGTTGTTTTCAGTTGATAAATAAAATTCATGGGTAGATATGGTGCAATTAAAGTGGTAGGTGTAGCCTTTTATCAATTTTAAGCTTGGACTTTCTTTACCATTCAGGAAGAAAACTTGAGAGGTGTTTTTTACTGAAGAGTTTCCAATTGCGACATCATAGGAGAAGTTATGATCTACCGCCCATCCCGTAAAATAGTTGTTCTGATCCGGAATTGCATTAAGTGAAAATGAAGTTTCGTTTGAATCGGTTTGTGTGGAACCATTCCCGTTAATACGAGTAATTGAACTGACAATATTTTTTGCAAATTTGGCAACCAGCGAAGCGTTTGAATCAGTTGTAAAAGTTATATTCGGGCTTTTGAAATTCGGAGAAATCGTTTTACTATCTGGATTTTCCCAACCAAGGAATGAATAACCTGGATTAGGAGTCGCAGTAATGACTGAAGTTAAAGTTGTATTACTATTATTCCAGTCTCTCAGACTTGGATCATTGAAAAATTGGCCACCATTCTGGGGTGAAATAGAAATATTTAGATCGTGCAATTGAACTTCTACGGGTTCAAAATTAGCAAATATCGAATAATTCCCATCAACATTAAGGGATAGTGGATTACTTGAACTTTGGGAAACTTGTCCAGACTGGTTGGTAATCGTCCAACTGGCCAAAGCGTATCCTGCAAGTGCATTAAGGTTAGCCCCATTTCCAGTCGCAACAATATTTGCAGTGGTTCCATATGAATAATTTCCACCGCCGGTAGCTGTTCCATTATTGTCCGAATTTAATGTAATCTGGTAAGTCTTTGGAGTAAAAGATGGAATTATTGAAACTGAATTGTTAGGAATAGTAACGAAAGTCGAACTGGAATTAGTATTGGCAATAAATTGAGTGTCTCCAGTCCAACCGGAAAATAAGTATCCTGTTTTTGGAATTGTGGAAATAGATGCGTTTGCTTCATAGGCATAAGTACCGCTTCCATTTGATTCTCCAAAGGGAGAGGTTCCGATGGTCAAGGTGAATTGTTTTCTTTGAAAAGATGCGTTCAAATCTAGATTGCTATTGGCGGAAAAAGAAACATTTTTAGACTGAGGGTTTGAAAATGGATATCCATACCAACGATTGAATTCCCATCCAGTTGAGGCGGTTGCGTTAAGTTCAATTAAGTCTTCAAAAACCGGACTCAAATTTAAACTGGATTGATTATTGATCAACCCTTGACCGTCAACATTTACATTAATGGCGTAACTATTTCTTGCAAAACTTGCTTGAAGGGAAATGTTTTGAGGGTATTGAGAAAGGTTTACAGTTGAGGAAAGGGAAGAGTTGGAATTAAGTGAAAATACATCGCCGCTCCATTGAGAAAAATGCCAACCTGAGTTTGCGATTGCGTTGATTTGAGGATTGTCAGTGATATCGTATGTCCCTCCGCCTGAAACCGAGCCACTTCCTGAAGCAACTGATACTGTGACATTATAGTCTACTAAACTAAAATTAGCACTCAAGGACACGGGGCTAATAATGGCTAAGCTATTGTTAGCGTCGGAACTACCATTGGTTAGTGCAATCAAGGAATTCGCATCTCCTGTCCAGTTGGTAAATTGATAACCCGGGTCCGGTGTTGCAACAAGGGGATAAACTTTAAAGTGTTCCCATGGTCCAGATGCAGGGGAGATAGAAACTTGCCCACCATTATTAGCAGTTAATGAGACAGTATATTGTTTTGGTTTAAACAATGCAGTGACAGTTACATTGGCAGCATTTTCTGACATGTCGACGGTGCTGTTTTGATCTGTGAAATTTAATAACGAACCATTTACATCTTCCCATTTGTCAAATTCGTAACCTTCGAGGGGAGTGGCTGTAATAGAAACCTGTGAAGAGTGATTATACAATGCAGGGGTTGAGGGAGAAACGGATGCCCCTCCTTCACCTCTCAGAACAGTCAGCAAATATTGATTCTCAGAAAAATTACCAGTGAAAGAGACATCCCCGTTTAATGTAAATATTGCGGTAGTTGAGGTAGTTGAGGAGAGTAAACTTAAAGAGTTTGTTGAACTTGTCCATGAATCAAAGCTGTAGCCATATTCAGGTGAGGATGATAAAGTATAATTACTGTCAAAGTAAAAAGGACCTGGTGCTTGAACAATGGTAGCATTTCCTCCGGTCGTTGAATTCAGTGTAATGTTGTAAGGTAGAGGATCAAAAACCGCAACCAAGGCATGTCCTCCTTGCACAGTCAGAGTTGTGGAGGAGGAAAGATTGTTATCTAGTCCGGTAGTTAATAGATTGCTAAAGGAATCATAATTAAGCCAATGACTAAACTGATACCCGGGGGCAGCTGTCGCAGAAATATTGGCATCGCTTCCATAAAGATAAACTCCTGAACCGGAAACCGTTCCTTTTCCGATATTTGTAATCGTTACATTGTAGCTTTTAACTCTAAAGTAAGCGGTGACATTTCGATCCTGTGACATGAGCACTTTAGTATTTGCGGAGGAAGGGTCAACTACGCCTGCTCCAATCCATTGTACAAATTCTCTGTGAGTATTATCAGGAACTGCATTTAAAGTTACTTCAGTGTCGTAAGTGTATGGTCCTGTAGGATTGGGGTTGAGATAGCCCCCGCCTGTGGCAGATGCAATTAAGTTTGCCTTAACTTGAAGCGAGGTCGAAAAGTTGTTATCAGGATCTTCAAAATTACTTCCGTATTCCCACTTGAACTGATTCGATCCACTCGCAATCTCATCACTTATTTTGAGGTAAATATTTTTAGGCACACCAGGCTTAAATCCTGGCCACTTCCATTCTGGTCCTGTTACGGTGTTATATCTTGCAGACGGGCCGGTGATAGTTCGATCATAAAATCTAATGCAGATAGGATGATCTTCGGGTGGGGTGTCGTTTAAAATTGTGACTTGGGAATTAACATTGTAATTCGCCGGTTCATTGGGATAAACGCTAACCGTGTTAGAGTTGTTTGTAAAAACAGTTGTAAAACCAAAAGTTCCATCGGCATATCCATAACCACTACTTGAATCTCCGATTCTTGTCCCTGGTGTAAGGGGAACCCATTTTGTTCCATCTGCACCAAATGGATCAGTAGAATTTGCATCCTCAAAATATCCAAGAGTAATCAGATGTCCGTCTCCGTTGCTTGAATTTCCAGCGTTCAGAAGTTGTCCATCTCGATCTTTGAGAAGAATGGGGCTATTTAAATCTGTTTCAGAACTCCAATGGATTACAACTTGCGGTTCATTAGCACGAACTACTAAGTTCGGTAAAAAAATGAATAAGCAAATACATAGAACTTTAATACCCCATAATGAATTAACGGGATATGATGTTCTATCGGTTCGATCCATAAGAAAAACAACAAAAATGAAAGAGGATCATTTTTTGCGTAGAGTTATTAGAGACTGGGCTTGATCTCATTTATAAAATCTACTCCTAAACAGGTTGATCTTGCAAGTATATTCCCATAATAAAAAAGAGAAGAAATCTACATAATTTTCTTTAATGCCGAGCTATTATTTCGCCTAATCCGCCTAGAAGAAGTTTTACTATTTTTTATTTGACCTAGGGATTTGGAAGTAGGAGAGTATAGAAGCCCTCCATGTCGATAAATATTCTAAATAAAGTCCCAAAACAATTTTTGACATATTGTATATGCCTCTTGGCGTCTACCCATTTATATTCAGCAGTTCATACAATCAACTTTTCCACTTGGATCGATTTTGTGAACTTTAATGCAAGCGACCCAGGTCTCGATACAGGCGAAAGCCAAGACGGTATAGGTTTATTGAAAGCTCTAAATGCTGCTGGTACGACACCAACTGCTTTGTTTGGGGATGCTACAGCTGACACGACATACAACGGAGATCTTATAGAATTAGGTTTCTTTAAAGATCTTGGGGACGATGGAGCAATTGGGGGTTCAGGAGCTGATGCGGATACTGCTTCCTCCACTGCCTTTAAGGGACTTTGGACTCCACTTACCAGCAAAACGACGATAGGTCATGATGCATCGATAATAACGAGCATGGTTCCAACTCCAACTACCACTGAATATACTATACCTAATGGCGAATTTGGCTTTAATGTTGTGATTAATAACAACAATTCACCAAAGGATGATGACACTGCATATATAAACCCAGGTGGAGCAAGTACAAATTATTCAATTGATGATCAACAAACCGGCGGTGGCCATCTTGATATTTCAGATAATTATGCTTTGCTTGAAGCAGCTACCAATCCGCTTCTTGGTATCCGATTTTATGATATTAATACCGCAAATTTTACAAGTGGCGGTACCACTAAAGCGACTGATGGTTCTACTCGATATAATACGATAATGGACGCCGCTTGGGTTTGGCCAGGGAATGGCGCAAGTCCGCTCAATATGGCTATATATGAGAAGAATTCTGGAGCAGGAACGCCGACACTCGATGCCTCTTTGGAATTTGAATTTGATAATACTTCTGCCTACACAGCAAACATTGCACAAATAGGCACTGGAAATACTAGGATCGAAAATGATGATTATGTGGCGACTGTCACTTATTTTAATGATTCAGCAGGTGCGGTAACTTTAGATTTAGATGGAGGTGTTGGCTCAACTGTTGTTAGTGGTTTTAGAGGTACAAATACTTCTAGTAAAATCACTGGTGGAGACTCTGCGAGTGTTGGTCGCGTTTTAACATTACATTCTGCCGCCGGAAATACGGGTACTGATGCATTCGAATTTGTTGGTGACATTTATGAGTCTGATTCGGCTAGTTCTGATTTATCAATCGTAAAAACAGGTACAGGTGATCAGATTCTTTCAGGAAATATTGATTTATACTCATCTAATAGTCAGGATGAAGGATTTATTAATTTATTGGAAGGTGGGCTTACTTTAAATCCAGGCTCTGGAGAGACTCAGGTAATTGAATATCTGAAAGGTGCATCTGGAACAACGCTGACATTAGATAGTACGGGAGCAGGAACGATTGAGTTGGGCTTTGCTCAATCACAATCTGGAGCTACCTTTTCGGGTAATGTTGTGTTAACGGGAACTGGTTCCTCTAATATAATTAAGGTAGCTACTGGTTCTACTGCGGCTGATTATGAAAAAGAACAGGTTTTTGATACGGGAGTTATTAGTGGTTCTGAAAAGCTTACAAAATCTGGAGTCGGAAGATTAAAGTTAACTGGGGATAATACATTCAGTGGAGGGATGGATATAGATGACGGAACAGTTGTTGCAGGTCATGCCGATGCATTAGGTGGAAGTGGTAATACAGTAACCATTAACAAGGGGAAACTTGAGGTTAGTTCAGGAATTACCCTTGCTAATAATACAATTCAAGGTGGCTCCGGTAAAAGTATAATTGGTGGTGACGGAACGGTCGGTACGATTACGATCGGTGGTGACGCAAATGAAATTGATTATGTATCACCAGGTAGAGGAATTTCTTCTTCTCTTACTCCATCCGTAAAGCAAGTTGACTTAGATGCAAATAGTGGGAGTGATGCAATTGGATCTTTCTCTGCAACTGCATTGAGCCTTAATGGAGGAGGTGTATTTGATTGGCAAATACAAGATTTTACCGGTGGTGCAGGTGGTGCAGGTACCAAGTATGATGTGCTTAATTTTGAAACTTTAACATTCGAAGCAGGGCAAACATTCACGATTAACCTTATGGCATTAAACAGTACTTCTGGTAATGCTGGTTTTCCTGATAATGCAGGAAATCTCTTGAATTCTTACCAAGGGACAAATGGGTTTTTATTATTAAATAATAATAATGGATCGGGAATTACTTGGAATGGATGGGGAGATGGAAGTGCAGGCGTCATTTCAAATTTTAATGTTAATTCTGACGATTCCGACTACCACGCCGGAAATTGGTATGGTGACTGGAATGTGTGGTATAATGGCGGTGGAGATTTTTATTTGCAATACTCAGCTGTCCCAGAACCCTCCACTTACATAATGGTAACTGGATTGTTTATGTTGCCAGGATATCGTTGGATTAGGCGGTTTCGAAAAAAAATCAAATCTGCTGATGCAGAATTTGATGAAGTTTGAAATTTTTTAATTTCTCAATTCCAACTTACAAATCTCAGGAGTCGTTTAATTCGACTAAATCCTCGAGAGTTGAAAAGTGATCAGCGAGAGCAGTTGGTCGTTCCATATCCCCAATAATTTTTTGAAAGGTTTCTTTTTTTGAATGTTGCAACATTCTGACTCTTTCTTCGACCGTTCCTTTTGTTACCAATCTGTAAATAAAGGTTGGTTTCGTTCGTCCTAGTCGATGGGCACGGTCGATCGCTTGTTCTTCAATTGCCGGATTCCACCATGGATCCATTAAGAAAACATAATCAGCGGTTTTTAGTGTTACTCCTAGACCAGCTGCTTTTAATGAAGCTAAAATAACTGCTGGACCTTTAAATGTTTCGAAAGTCTCAACGGGCAAAGTTCGATTTCGAGTCGAGCCAGTAAGTTCTAAAATTTTTAAGTCAGGAATCTGTTCGGTAATTCTTTTTTTCAAAATGCTCAGGTAGGAGGTAAATTGACTAAACACAATAATCTTAGATCCTGAGCTGGCAAGGTCTGTTAATTTTTCCAGAAGTATATCTCCCTTCGTGCCACTTGGTTCAAGCCCTTCTCGCCATGGTAGCAGGGCGAGGTCACAGCATACTTGCCTCAGACGAGTTAAAAGTGAAAAAACATGAGTGGGTGCCTGTTTAAAAGCTTGTTGTAAATTATTACCATGTTCCTTAATCGCACCTTCGGCCAGTTTTCGATATTCTGTTCTTTGTTCATCGTTCAATACGCATGGGAGTTCATTTTCAATTTTGGGCGGTAGTTCGGTTGCTACTTCGCTTTTTATTCTTCTGAGCACGAAGGGGGTAACTTGTTTGCGAAGTAATTTGGCGGTGTAATCCGGGTCGGATAATAAATCAGTTTCTAATTCTTTTCTACTTCCTAGTAACCCTGGCATCAGAAAACGAAAGATTGTCCACAAATCAAGGGCAGAATTTTCAATAGGCGTGCCTGATAAGGCAAGCCTATGGTTTGCAGAAATTGAAAGACAAGCTTGTGTAACCTTAGCTTTTGGATTTTTAATTAATTGGGCTTCGTCTAAGATAGCATATCGAAAAGTAACAGTGTCAAGTAGGTGTCTATGCCTTCTAAGTTGAGTGTAGCTTGCAATCCATAGGCAGGGTTTTTCAACTTCAGCAAAATTGTTTTCTTTGTTTAATATTTGTACTTCAATTTGAGGAAATCTCTCTTTTACTTCCCTTGCCCATACAGGAACTACTGAGGCTGGGCAGGTTACAAGATCAGAGAAATCTTGTTTAGGATTACTGGCAATAATGGCTAAAGTTTGTATCGTTTTACCCAACCCCATTTCATCCGCAAGCAGGCCATGACAACCTAGTTTATGAAGTACATTGAGGTGAGAAACTCCATCTTTTTGGTAAGGCCGCAAAAAAGAAAATTTTTCTGAAATACCATCTTTTTCAGGATTCTTTATAGCACTTTGCCAATCAGCAAGTTGTCCATCGGGGCGGGCGTTTAAATATTTACGGGCAAAAAGAGAAAAAAGCATATAACGGGGCCAATTCGTTCGTCTTGAATCACCTCGATTTCTTTGCCACCAATCAAAATCCTCCAATTGTTCTTGGTCAAGCTTCACCAGTCCGTGACCAGGTACAAATGTTGTACCATTTCGGGTCTTTGCAATTCTTTTGCTATGTTCGCTGCCGAGACGATGGGTGCCCAATTTAAAACTCTCGCGCAATGTCATTTCGTCTTTATTTCGACTGCGTGCTTCAATTTCCCAACTTAGTTTTCTTTGTCCATGACGAAGAAGTTGTGCATCACCTTCAAACTTAAGAGAGAAAATATTTTTCCACCTTGGAAGTGTTTCCTCAACAAACGATGCAACTTTTTGCCAGTCTTTCAATCGAAAGATACCTTTTGTTTTTTCAAAAATGAATCCATGTCGCCCACTCTCTGCAACAAAGTTCATTAATGTTGGTCGATCAGTATTTTCAATTTCTATTTCGGCTTTATCAGCTAAACCGTAAGCTTTTCGTTTATTGTTTTTTGATATTTGCCAAAATGGAGTAGCTGTTAATCCATTTGAAGATGATATTTCGATTAAAATGGAAATTGGAACGGCTCGAGAACCATCATTATTCTGTTTTGGTTCTTTTTTGGGAGGTTCAAGCTCTTCAATTTTAACTTTTTGAGGTTCGATTTCAGTGACAGATAGTTGCTCCAAAAGGGGATCTTCTTGGTGGATTTCTGCAACTAATTCTTCGATTTCGTATAAACCTGCAGTTCCTAGGCCAATGCCAATACAATCGTCTAACGAAGAAGTACGGATTTCAGGTTTTTTCTCATTCCATTCAATAACTGAGTATGTTTCCACTCGATCAATTTTTTGGGTTACTATGATCTGAGTGCTTTGGATATCGAGGGATGATAATACCCCTTCTCGATAGAAGGAGCGTCCCATTTGGAGATGTCGTTTATCTATAAATCTTTCCCAGTCGCAATCAGAGAGACGAAATAGCCACGCTTCCACCGCATTTCGGGTGAAGGTTCGAGCGGGTCCGTTTTTGATCATTGAATAAGGAGGTATTAATTAATAAATCATACACTTTAATTTTTCCCCTTATTGTTTCGCAAGTGGAATCACTTGAATCTGTAAGAAAGTTATGCACAAATGATTTTTATCGTTATTTATCCTCTAAGGCCCAGTTGTAAACTTCTGTATATTGTTTAGCAGCAAGTTCCCATGAACATTGAGAATTAAGCCCAGTTTGTCTAACTTTTTGAAATTTATCAGGCGTATGAAAGAGGTTTATTGCTCTGTTAATAACATGAATCAGTTCACTTGAGGTAGATTGTTCGAAAAGGAAACCATTTGCACAATTATTATCTTCATTTAAATCTACGATGGTATCAGCTAAGCCCCCAGTCCTACGAGCTACCGGTATGGATCCATATTTCATTGCATATTGTTGAGCTAATCCACACGGTTCAAATCGGCTTGGCATTACAAAAAAATCAGTACCGGCAAATATTCTCCGTGCTAGACCGTCATCAAAACCGATACAGGTGGCAATATTTTTAGGGAACTGTTTAGCCAATTCCTCAAACCTTTTTTCAAGATGTTTGTCACCGCTTCCAAGGATGATAAATTGAATTTTTGAATTAGAAACAAGTGATGGTAGGGAGTCGGCAAGTAAGTCTAGCCCCTTTTGATGATACAGTCTGGATACCGCGCCGATGAGCGGAACATTTTGATCAAATAATAAGTTCATTTCCTTTAAGAGGAAAGCCTTATTAGCCATTTTACCTTTTGCAGGGTTTTCGTACTCTATTTCTTCATTTAATGCTGAATCAGTTTTAGGGTTCCAACTATCCTCATCAATTCCGTTCAATATTCCAATCAAGTCTGCACCTCGGTACTCAAGGCATTTTTCGAGCCCTTGACCGTATTGTTGTGATCGAATTTCTTTGGCATAGGTTGGACTAACTGTGGTTATTTTATCAGCGTGTTGAATAGCCCCTTTTAAAAGATTCATTGAATTGTAATGATTGAATCCATCAATTCCGGAAAATTTAATTGGTAACCCAGATGAAGAAAAAGTATTTTCAGGAAATGCACCTTGGTGTTCTAAGTTATGAATGGTAAGTACGGATCGGGATTTTCGTACTCTTCCTTTCTCGGAATCAAGTGCGTTCAGATAAGCAGGGAGTGGAGCAGTCATCCAATCGTGTGAGTGAAAAATATCTGGTCTCCATCCGGTTGCTTGTTCAATGAACAAAGCTGCTTTGCTTAAAGCAAAGCATCGGATTGGATTGTCTAAGTAGTCTCCATTTTCGTCAGCGTAAATACCCTCTCGATCGAAAAGAAATTCGTTTTCAAGAAGATAAACCGGAATGTTTGTATCTCCTAAACGAGTTTCTTGAAATTGGACTAAGAAGTTTTTAGCCCCTAATTTCAAATTTATTTGAAGTGGTAAAGAACGAGTTTCTGTCTTCTTACATTCTCTGTGTAGAGGACATAGCACTCGAACATCAATCCCATTTTTTTTAAGTGCAATGGGGAGGGCGCCGACAACATCTCCTAGACCACCAGCTCGTACTAAGGGGCCCACTTCTGGACTTACAAAAAGGACATTCATTTATGAATTTATTGTTATGTAGAAAGAAACTCAAAAAAGATAAGTTGGAAGATTGGCAATAGGAATCGAATTTCATTAAAATATTCAAGACTTGCGAAACCTAATTAAGGCGTTGTAATGCAATTCTACTTCAATGATTTTTACTTTTCTCAATAATAAACAAAAAAATTCAAGTATATTTTCTTTTTACCAAGAAAGATTACTTTCTTTGTAGTTTAATTTTCATTGGTGGTTGTCTAAGTTTAGTTAAAAATTCCTTACTATTATTTTGAATGGCTGAAAGCACATTAGAGTTCGAATCTGAACGTGAGTTTCACAAACTTTACGATGAAAAGCCGAAAAACTTAGAGCTAGTTGAGAGAGTACTTGGAGTAAACTTAGTGGCACGAGGTACTTCCTTAAAAATATCCGGAGATGAAAAGAATCTTTTTAAGTGTGAAGAACTTTTCTCGTTACTTAATCTTGGGCAGTCTCATGGTATAACGCCTAAGGGAGCTGATTTTTTACGCTTTGTAGAAAGAGTAGATTCTGGTCAAACCCAAGACTTACGGGACTTGGTTACTAACCCATTGGTTTTAAAAATTCGAAAAACTTCAATTGTTCCACGAAATTTAAGTCAAAGGCGATTTTTGGATCTTATTCTCCAGCATGATTTAGTTTTTGGTATAGGACCAGCGGGTACAGGTAAAACTTTTTTAGCTATGATTGTTGCCTTGGATTCATTGCTTAAAGGAGAGGTTCAGAGAATTGTTCTTGCTCGACCAGCAGTAGAAGCTGGAGAGGCACTTGGTTTTTTACCAGGTGACCTAGAGGAAAAACTGCTTCCTTATTTAAGACCATTGTACGATGCCATGGATGAGGTGCTGGGACCAATCGAGGCACGCAAGCTTATCGAGACTGGAGTTGTTGAAATTGCTCCTCTAGCGTATATGAGAGGTCGAACTTTAGGAAAGTGTTTTGCGTTACTTGATGAAGCACAGAACACTACTAGTTCTCAAATGATGATGTTTTTAACACGATTGGGAGAGGGGAGTAAAATGGTGGTAACCGGTGATGTCACCCAAATTGATCTTCCGTCACATCAAGAATCGGGACTAGTGGAAGCTCATAAAACTCTTAGAGATATAGATGGTGTACACTTTCATGAGTTTGACCACCGGGATGTTGTTCGACATCCTCTCGTAAGCAAAATAATTTCTGCTTATAATGTGGCCAACTCATAATTTAACTTTTTTACGTAATGGAAGAAAATAAAACTCTGCGCAAAAAAACCGGACGTGATCTTGCTCGTAGAAGAAAGAGCCTTGAAGAGGGAAATGAGGATGGGCAGGATTTTTCTGGATTTAGGGCTTTTTGGGAACGGGTCGGAAAACAAGGCTTTTTTACTTTAATCTTCGCCACTTCGATTGTTTTTGTATGTTTTGTTGGTCAGGACCCCCCAGGGTTGCGTTCCCTCGGAGAAGTTGCCCCTGAGAATATATATTCTGATCGCCCATTTTCTTTCCAAAGTGAAATTAGGAGGAAAGAAGCAGAAGAGTGGATTAGGAGTAGTACCCCTCGAGAGTTTTCGAGAAATCGAGCGGGCGAGGAAAGTTTTAAAAAGGCTATGATTCGTCTAGAAGAAGGCTTGATTTTACTAAGTTCAATGGACGAGGATGTACGATTAAATGCAAGTTCCTCATTAATGGAGGAATTAGAGTCAAACTTTAATCTGCAAGTGAACACTGAGGAGATTAATACGCTCTTTTTGTGGAGGAAATTTTCTGCTCCATTATCTTTCTTTGAAATAGTTAAAGATCAATTGGAAAAATTACATTTAACCGGTGTGGTGAAGTTTCCTTCGGTGGATCAGAAGTTTATTTCTGAATCGAATGCGACATCTCGAATTAATAATGCCATGCTTAAGTTGGCAAATAATTTAATTGTTATCGAAGGCATTCAGAATGGCTTGAGGTTTAACTTGGACCCCGCGGAACTGGCTGGCCCTTATCCTGAATTGAATTTCTATTTAACGAAATTAGAAGAACATTTGAGTAATGACGGTCCTTTTCCTGAAACTGGTTTGCTTTTGGAAGACTTAATTGAAAGTGGAGATGAAAATGCATCCTTTTCAGCTCAACAATTTAGAAATGATCTTGCCGGAAATCTTTCTAGCTTTGTTAAAAAAGGATTGTTTTTAAGGGAAATCGATCGAGAGGAGACAACCAGGGCACAAAATCATGCCATAGCAGAAATGGATCAACCAATAGTAACGGTAAAGGAGGGGGAGCTCATTTTAAAGAAAGGTAAGGAATTGACTGAAAGTGACCTTGAGAAATTTCGTGAGTATTTGTCGCTTACTGCGGAAGATCGTAATCTCTTGCCTAAAAGAATTTTTATTACCGTTGGCACTTTCTTAATTGCCATTGTTTACATCAGTTTGGTTCTTCCGAATTTTTGGAGAGATACGATTCGATCAACCATTGTGGCGATTGCAATTATATCGAATTTATTTCTTTCCAGATTAATCCTCGAACTTGGTTCCACAGATTTATTTGGGGGTAACTCAATTCTTATTGGATTAATTCCCTATTTAATTCCAATGGCATTCGCCCCCATGATCGTGATGATATCGGTCGGACCTCGTATGGCGGCACTTTCCGCCCTGATGACGAGTATTTTTCACGCTACTATGCAAAATGCAGGCATAGAAGCATTAGCAATTTCATTAGGTGCTGCTTTGGTCGGTGCTTTTTTCTGCAGGGAAATCCGACATCGTGGAAGTGCACTAAAAGCCGGTGCTATGGCTGGATTAACTGGTGCTATTTTAGCATTAGGCATCGGTTTAGTATCCGGCGGAGCAGGTGTCGCCTCGGTTAACCATGCATTGGCTTCAATCTTAATGGGAGTTTTTACTGGAGGACTAGTTCTTACTGCTATGCCATTAATTGAACATGGATTTAAAGTTGCAACGGATGCCACTTTGTTCGAATTGACTGATTTTAATCACCCTCTCTTGAGAAAAATGCAAGTAGAAGCACCTGGAACCTATCATCATAGTTTAATGGTTGCTAATTTATCCGAAAATGCGGCTTTAGCTGTAGGGGCAAATCCAATTTTATGCCGAGCCTGTTCACTTTTTCATGATATTGGTAAGATGGCTCAGCCTCATTATTTTACTGAAAATCAGGGCGAGTTTGCAAATCCGCATAATAGGCAAAACCCAGCAATGAGTGCCTTGATTATAAAAAGCCATGTCAAAGAAGGAATCGAAATGGCTCGGGAAAATGGTCTTCCTAAAATTATTAGGGATGTTATTAGGCAGCATCACGGAACAACATTGGTTAAATATTTCTTCCACCAAGCAAAGCAGAAAATTAAACAGGAAAAATTGCCTTATGGTGAACTTGATTCTGAAGAACCAGACGAATCCACTTATCGATACGATGGTCCCAAACCAAGGTTTAAGGAAAGTGCAATTATATTTTTTGCAGACTCTGTTGAAGCCGCGGCCAGAAGTTTGCCAAAAGTTACCCAACATAGCGTAGAGGAACTTCTCGAGAGTATATTTCAAGATCGATTGGAGGACAGTCAATTGGATGAGTGTCCTTTAACTTTGGAAGAGGTTGCCAAAATTAAGAAGAGTTTTACAAAAACCACCTTAAATATGCTTCATTCTAGAATCGAATACCCCGATGAAGATAAGCAAGGTAATGGTCGTCGTGGAAGTTCTTCTCCATTTTCGGGTAAGCCAAAAAATACTAAAAAGTTTTGATCGAAATTGAATCCACTAATTTATACCCATCTCTTACTTTTGATGAAGATAAGTTAAGAGCATTTTTCAAATGCATATTTTCGCTTCATGACCATAAATCTAAAGGCGTTCTTTCTGTTGTTTTTTTAAATGAAGAAGAGCACTCTAAAATTCATGGAGATTTTTTACAGGATTATCGACCCACTGATGTGATTACATTTCCCTCAGATCCAGAAAACGAAATGGTTGGTGAAATATGTGTTTCAGTAGATCGTGCAATAAGTGAGGCAGAAAGTCGAGATTTGCCAACAGCAAAGGAACTCGGACTGTATTTAATTCATGGATGGTTGCATCTAGTTGGATTTGATGATCAAAATGAGGCTGATCGAAAAATCATGAGGCGGGAGGAGGCAAATGCAATGTCCTTTGTTGATAAAGATGAACTTTGGCCTAATTTTCTTCTCGCACCTCCATCTATTCAAGGTTAGCGAAAGATAAGTGTCTCTTAAAATTACATCGTTTTCACGAAAATTTCGCAATGCCTTCCTTACTGGATTGTTAATTTTTCTGCCCTTAGGTGCGACCATTTTTGTTTTGGATTTCTTATTGAATTTATTTAAAGATCCAGTTACCAATCTGGTTTCGCAACTTGGACTCGGAGAGGAAAGTTTCTTTTTTGGTCTTGAATCTTTACTTGGTCTGCTTGGATTAATTATTGGTGTTTTATCTTTAACTGTTCTTGGTTTTTTATCTAATTATGTGTTGGGCAAATTTTTTATTTCTTCTACTGAAAAAATTCTCGGGAAAGTGCCATTTATCAATACCGTTTATCGTTCCGTTAAGCAGATAGTAGAGACATTTGGGAAAGAAAATCGTGCTGTATTTAAAAAAGTTGTTTTGGTCGAATATCCCAAAGCTGATTGTTATGTGATAGGTTTTCTAACAAATGACGCTTCTGGTGAAACGGTTGATGTAATTGGTAAACCTTTAACAAATGTTTTTGTACCCACAACACCCAACCCAACCAGTGGTTTTTTACTGATGCTTCCACCCGAAGATATTTACCATCTCAATATGTCAGTTGGCGAAGGTATGAAAATGCTAATTTCTGGTGGTGCTGTAATTCCTCCTTTCTCTGTCAACAAAATGAAAAAAGAAGGAACGACAAATTCATCAGTCAATAAATAGTAAGTAAAAGTTGAATCCCAAGACCTTATCTTCGGATGAAAAAAAGTTCTATGCCTACCTCAAATAGTGCTACAAATAGTATCAGTTCCTTATCTTTAGATTAATTTTAATGCCTACACCTGTTCAATGTCTAGAGGGGACCATTATTAATCGAGTTGAAGCGGGTGAATCGCATTTACGTATATTTTTTTTCTCTGGGCAAAAAGGACTTCAGGTTATTTTGTTTCGAATGAGTAAAAAATTCGGCTCACTTCCACCGCCGGACCTTTTTGACGATGTCGAATTCGTTGCCAATGTATCGAAGGATGGAACCGGACTTCCTTTTGTTAAGAATTTTCAAATTATTCAAAAAAGACCTGGACTGGCACATGACCATTCCCGTTTTCATATAGCGTCAACTATTGCTCGTTTATATTTAGACAACGGTTCTCACTTGCAGGATACAATTCCCTTTGGTCAACTTCTATTACGATCACTCAGTGCACTGCATGATGGCTTCGATCCGCCGTGCGTTTTGTTTAAAACTCTTTTTCAATTTGGTCGATTGGAGGGTCTACCGGTGAAACAGGATTGGTTGATAAACTTAGACCATAAAGAAAAAGCAGAGGCAATTTTTAGGTTAAATACGAAATTGGCAGTTCAGGAACCGAATAAAGATTTAGTTATGAACTTAGTAAATTCTCTACAAGGATGGTTAAACTCAGAAACGGAACTAAGATGTTAATTCTATGAATGCTCTTAGAGGTTGATACCACATTTATATTTAAAATCTTTTTGCAGGTAAAAAAAGGTTGAAAAGCATTTTCGAATTATTCCTTCTCGACCCTTGCCAAAACATCTTTTCCTTTTAATAATGATTTTTACGATTTTCTCACATGGCACTTCATAAAAAAGATTGGAATTACAAAACAAGGGGAAAGGGGATTTATGAAATAACTGAGGCTGTAGAGCACGGTTTACATGAATCAAAACTTGCAGACGGTATTGCATCAATTTTTATTCGTCACACCAGCTGTAGCCTCGTTCTGATGGAAAATGCCGATCCCACCGCCAGACTTGACTTGGAGCGGTTTATGGAAGATCTAGTGCCCGAGAATTACCCTCATTTTACTCATACTTTGGAAGGCGCAGATGACATGCCATCTCATATTAAAATGGCTCTCACTCGTACAAGTGAGAACATTCCATTTTCAAATGGTCGTTTACAATTAGGTACTTGGCAGGGGCTCTTTTTATGGGAACATCGAAATTCTTTTCAAAATCGGAACTTGGTTTTGAGTTACATTGGAGAATAAATGAAAAAAGGATATTTTATTTTATCAATCGCTGTTTGGCTTAATTTTACTCTTGGTTCTTGTAGTCAAAGTGGCCCGGTTGTTGCGGAAGAGGAGGATGCGGCCTTTCAGCGAGGACGATCATACCTCAAAGTGGGGAAGGAGGAGGAAGCCTTGGGCGAATTTCTCTCTGTTACTCGTCGAACTATGAATGCCCCCAAGTCTCATTTAGAGGTGGGGAGACTCTTTCTAACTTTAAAATCAAGGAAGGATCCAGTCGCGGCTATTTATCACTTTAGAAGATTCCTCTTCTTGGAAAATGATTCAAGGGAAGCTCCTAATGTAAAACAATTAATTACAACTGCTGAGCGCGAGATAATTCGTGATTTACCGGGTGAACCCTATTCGGACTACCTTGATTCTTTGGCCTTAAAAGAAGAAAACGAGTTATTGAAAAGAGAGGTCGCTGATCTTCGTGCGAGGCAAGGTTTGCCTCTTGCACCCGGATCTTCGGTCAGCCCCAACTCAGTTTCTCAAAAAGTCAGCCCAACCGTAACGATTCCTCTTGAAATTCAGCCGAAACCATTAATCCGCTCCCAAACTTATGTTGTTCAGCAAGGAGACAGTCTCTATGCAATAAGTCGAAAGTTTTATGGTGACTCTTCTAAGATTAATTTAATATTTAATGCCAACCGTGCCACCTTGCGGAGCAAGAATAGTTTAAAGCTCGGGCAAAAATTAATTATTCCACCGGTTCCTTGAAACTGGGCCACTTTGATGGTCTATTTTGATAACAACGCCACCACCCCTTTGGGGCAAAATGCTTTGGCATCTTATAGCTTAGCTTTAGAGCAAAATTGGCAAAATCCATCGTCTCCCTATCGCTCTAGTGCTCGTGCTCGAACTCTTTTAGAAAGAGCTCGATTTGATCTTGCGAATTCCTTTGGAATAAAAAAAGAAGAAATAATTTTTACTTCTGGAGCAACCGAGTCTAACAATGCAGTATTTGCACATTTTGGAAAAACTTTAAATTCGACAGGTCAATGTTTACTCTCTCCCTTTGAGCATTCGAGCGTTGTTGAGTCCGCAAAATATTGGTTTCAAGATAGAGTTCATTTCATGCCCTCGGATCATTCTGGTATAATTGATTTGGATGGGGTAGAGAAATTACTGAAACAAGAAGACATTTGCCTTGTTTCACTAATGGCGGCAAACAATGAAAGTGGTATTTTGCTACCTTGGCAGGAAATGGCCCGTATTTGCTCATTACAAGGTATTCATTTTCATTGTGATGCAACTCAGTGGATCGGCAAATTAGCTTTAAATAATTTTTCCCTTTGTTCATCTTTTTCCGCAAGTGCACATAAATTTGCAGGTCCTAAAGGTGTAGGCTGGTTGGTCAGTAAGCATCCTATTCAAATGCAAATGGGGGGCGGACAGGAGGGGAGCTTAAGAGGCGGAACGGAAAATCTTCCCGGCGTTATTTCAATGCTAACCGCCTGGGAGGAAATAACATTAAAGTTAGCTCTTTTGGGTGATCGATATTTATGGAGAAATCAATTTGAGAGAGATTTAAAAAACATAGTACCTAATGTAGGAATATTAGGCGAGGAAGTCCCAAGGCTATGGAATACCTCACTCTTTGTTGTACCTAAATATGAGAATTTGAGCTGGGTTGGGAAGTTAGATAAAATAGGCTATTCTGTTTCCACGGGTTCTGCCTGTTCAACTAATAAAAGTGAGTACTCATTAATTGCTTCGGCAATGGGCTTATCCGGAAGTGAATCTCGTAGATTAATACGGGTAAGTTCATATTTTGACCAAACAGAATCAGATTGGTCCAATTTGGCCCAAGCTTTTGGGCGAACTTACGAAGAACTTTGTTCAGAGTCTTCTAGATCATCCGTAATTTCAATTTGAAATAAAAAGTGCGACTTCTTGCCATAAACTTAGAAAATTTTCGGAATATCGAAAAAGCGAATTTATCTTTTGATGCCCAGCATATTTTTTTTGTTGGTGAAAACGGACAGGGAAAAACTAATTTATTAGAAGCTATTGCTCTTTCATCCTCATTGCGTTCTTTCCGTAAATCGGGGATGGACGGATTAGTACGTGCTGGCACAACGCAAAGTAGATTATTTTTTAAGTTTAAGGATGAGCAGGGAGACATCCACGACTCACTTTTACAATTTCATGACAAGGGAGATAAGCAATTGGAGGTTGATGGTGAAAAAGTTAGACGGTTTTCAGACTACTTGGGTGAGTTTCCCTCGGTAGTTTTTTCTTCTAGAGATTTTCGATTAGTTCGGGACGGACCAGCAGAGCGTCGTAAATGGCTCGATTTACTCCTTTCTTCTTCTTCCCCTGAATATTTCGCAGCGTTAAGAAAATTTCATCGTGCCTTGCGAGAGAGGAATGCTTTATTGAAGAATGAGGGAGCTGACCCGGAACTAGATGCTTTTGAGCAGAGTTTAATTCCAAGTGCATTTCGTGTTTATCAACTTAGAGTTGATGCATTGCCTATTATATCCAGCTTTCTGTCATCTTATTATCAAACTCTTTCTGGTGGAATGGAGGAAGCTAAGTTACGATTCCGACCCGATCTTGAACTTTCAAGCGAAGAAGATTTTTCGAAACGCTTAATACAGGAACGAATGAGAGATCGACAATTTGGCACAACTCGTCGCGGTCCTCATCGGGATGACTTTGAATTTCATCTTGATCAGCGCGATGCAAAAACATTTTCTTCGGAAGGACAGCAGAGAGGGCTTGTCTTGGGACTACGATTTGCGGAATTCGAGTATTTAAAAAATGCTCGAAATCGAATTCCTCTTCTACTCATTGATGATGTACTTGGAGAACTGGACGAATCCCGAAAGGCCAATTTTAAAAAACTCCTTCCCAAAGAGGCTCAAGTATTCGCTTCCGGAACAACTTATCCAACCGAGATCGAGAAATATCAATGGAAATCCTTTAATGTTACCTCTGGTGTGTTTTCTAAAATATAATTTTTTATTTGCTTTTTTTTTTCCTCACTCTCCATAAATCACTGAACATAATTATTTAAATGGAACTTTTAACTCCAGCACATTGGTCTCTTTTGGCAATGGGTGCACTTATTATGGGAATGAGTAAGGGTGGTTTGCCTGGTGCTGGTAATTTGACTGTAGCTATTTACGCCCTGGTTTTGGAGGATGCATTAGGTCCGGTTGGGGTACCTCTTTCAGTTGGACTACTTTTACCAGTACTCATTTCAGCTGATCTCACGGCTACCTTGGTTTACCGAAAGCATACTGATTGGAAATTTATCATTCGTTTGCTCCCGTGTTTTATTATTGGAACTATTCTTGGCTGGTGGGCTTTCGACTACTTTCAGAAAGGAGATGTGCAAGTCCGTCAATTAAAGTATGTAATTGGTGGAATTCTGTTAAGTATGACCGTATTACATTTTGTGGTTAAATTCCGAAAGAAAGTAAGCAAAGCCAAGCCAACGGAGAAAGGGCTTATGCCAAAAGGGTCCATTGTTTTGGGACTTTTCTTTGGTTTACTTGGAGGAGTGGCAACCATGTTGGCCAATGCAGCAGGTCCAATTGCTCAATTATATCTTTTAGCGATGGGTCTTCCCAAATACGCTTTTATTGGAACTTCTGCTTGGCTTTTCCTTATTGTAAATGTGATTAAAATTCCGTTCATGGTTGATCTTGAAATTATTACATTGGAATCAATGTCTGTTAGTTGGTGGATGTTTATTCCTGCCATGATTGGAGCTGCAATTGCTCCCATGATCGTAAAATATATTAACCAAAATTTATTTGAGCGTTTAGTTTGGTTTTTCATCGTGCTTGCTGGAATACGAATGCTTTTTTAAAACTTATATTTATGGCAAAAAATTCTAGGAAATTATGGGCCGAGCATTTGGCGGGTAGGTCAAGTAAATCAACTAAAATTGACCCAAAGTCCCTATTGCTTAAAAGCCCATACAGGGGGAAGATTCTTGGGATTGACCCAAGTTTGAGAGGTACGGGCTTGGCAATTTTGGAATGTGAAGGAAATTCTCGCAAGCTTTTGCATTCGGAAACACTTACTTTAAAAACAAAGATTGATTCGATCGCCTGTCTTGGTCTGATTCATCAGGCGGTTGCTCATTTAATTGATTTATGGAAGCCTCGTCATGTGTCGTGTGAAGCCACGATATATGTCCAGAATTTCAAGACTGCTCAAATAATGGGAGCGGCACGAGGTGCTGCACTTTCTGCATCAGCAATCGGCGAAGTTCCGGTTTTTGAATATGCACCCCTTCGGGTCAAGCAAGCAGTGGTTGGTTTTGGGAGGGCAAGTAAGGAGCAAATGTCTCAAACATTATCGCAAATGCTACGATTGCCAAATCCGTTGCCTTTCGATCAGTCGGATGCTTTGGGCTTAGCCTTATGCCATGCATTAACTTGGCAACCTACCGAATAGAAACTCGTTTAGATAAATAGACGTGAGGGTAAAAGTGGACGCTTTCCACTTGAACAGGCAATCAATGAAATTTCCACATTTATTTGATCCTGAATAATACCTAGCATATTTCCGGGGTTAATGCCAAAATTTCCTCTACTGAGAGACAAATTTCCTTGAAAGTAAAGTAAGTCTCCAGGTTTACCATCAAATTTCTTTCGCTTTGAACAAAGATACTTAATTGTCACGGGAAAAGAAATAGGGGCGGTGGTATTTTTAAGTAATAAAGTCCCAGAAGCTTTGGCACCTAAGGTATTACCCTTCCAATTCTCTTCACTGAGTCCTTCTAATTGAAATGAAATTTTTGGTTGTTTCTCGGAGTTTAACCATTGGGGTTGATGGGCATCTCCGTCCACTTTGTGATAGCCAAATCTTAGACTTCGGGCATCCAGAATAATCTTTCCAACAGTTTTCGCTGGGCTTTTTATATCAAAATTTATTTTGCCTTGAACCCGACTGAAAGATCCTTGAACTTGACCCAACCCAAACTGTTCGCCTTTTTTAAGGCTTACCAAAATTTTGTTTAAATTTCCTAGAGGTTGAAGATCAAATTCAACAGAAGCAAGTGCAAGATTTACTGCTAGAATCAAGTACCCAACAAAAGGAAGAATTATCTTATAATTCAAATTCATTTATATTAACCTATAATCTGAATATATAGGATTGTCGATTAATCTTATGAAATAAGACATAATTTTCCTTGACCAACTTGATCGGACGATAAAAAATATAAACTTTGACATAAAAAATTATGAATACACATCGAATATTTACCCCTTTAGCCATTTTGCTCATTGCACTATCCCCGTTACTCCACGCAAAAGTGAGCCACGAGGGAGTGCTTGGTGCTCCTTTTTATGGTGTCACAAATGATTCATCCCGTACTGTTACTAACCAAGTTGGTCCTTATGCTGACTTTGCAGTTCCAATCAAATTAAATGCCAGGACAAATTCTAACTCTCTTTTGTCCGGCGAATTTACAAAATTGCAAGCATCTTTAAGTCTGGATGATGGAACATTAACCGCCTTATCTCCATCGAAGGTAATTTGGACAAGTCCGAGTCCTCAGTTGGTGATTAAAGACGGCTTTGTTACTGCCGAAAAAATTTCCCAAAATGCCCGCGTTTCGATAAGTGCAAATTTAGATGGTTTTTCTGCAATTCTTTTTTTACGTTTAAAAGTTGGTGCCACTACAGTTGACCCGGCGTCGGATTCTTCCGATCTCTCAAAAAATGTACTTTCTGATTCTGTCGAACTTCCACAAACAGGTTGGAAAAGATCAGGTTGGTTTGGTAATTATTTTGAGGGTGGAAATAATTGGATTCACCATCAACACCATGGTTGGTTATACACTGCTGCAAATGCTCCATCCTCGTTATGGTTATGGAGCCCAACTCAGAAATGGTTATGGACGGGGCCCGAAATTTACCCACACATGTTTAGGAATGAGGATGCTTCTTGGATGTATTTTATTGTGCAGGCTCTTCCGCAGAAGGTTTATTATAATCAGTCGAGCAAGTCGTTGGAAAGAGCTCAATAGATATAGATCTTCGTATCTGATTTTTTTCAGACAACCTCCCTGTTGCCTTTTATTTCAGACCGATGGATGTATGGTGTTATTCTGATGCCCACAAGCTACATTCATTTTTTACATTGGTCTCCCTTAGGGATAGCTTCTTAGAATATACCGAATTATGGCAGTTAGTTAATTTGCATAAATCAAATTTATGATGAGTTTGATTTCTCTCGAGATGTCAATTGATGTATCATTATCGAGCGATTTCTTAAATTACTAGCATTGCATCACCATATGAAAAAAATCGGTAGTCCTGGGCGATTGCCTCTGAGTATATTTTCTTGAGTATTCCGAGACCATCGGTGCCCCCAGGTTTTAGAAAAGCGGCAACGAGGCATAGTAGTGTGGATCGAGGAAGGTGGAAATTAGTTAATAAATAGTCCACGCCCTGAAAGGCGTAAGGTGGACGGATAAACAACTGAGCTTCATCCCGGGTGATATTTTTTAGGTTTAAATCTTCTTTGGACATATAATGCTCTATTGCTCGGACACAGGTAGTACCTATAGCTAGCCTTTTCAGAGAAGGTTCTCTAAGCACAGACTTTATTGAAGGGCTCAGGAAATATTCTTCTGCGTGCATGGGATGCTCTATGACTTTTTCTGCCTCGATAGGGCGAAAGGTTCCCAATCCTACAGAAAGTGTTAGGTCGTGAATCGAGTGACCATCCATTTCTAAGCGCTTTAGGATTTCAGGTGTAAAGTGTAAGCCGGCTGTGGGTGCAGCTACGGCAGAGCATTTTTTCTTGTTCGCATAGACGGTTTGGTAGCGTTCTTCATCTTCTTGGTCTGCAGGTCGCCGGACATATGGTGGAAGTGGGAGTGAACCAATCCTTTGAGCAAGGGCAGTCGGATCTTTGTCTTTGGATAGTTCAAAACGAACCAAGTATTCTCCGGATGCAAGGGTTTCGATAATTTTTGCAGAATATTCATCTTCGATTGCAAATTTTCCGGCTTTGACAGTTTTTCCTCCTGGTTTTATCAAGCATCGCCATGTGTTTTCGGGAGAAGATGCAGGTCGTAAGAGAAGACACTCGACAGCACCGCCACTTGGCCTTTTTCCAGGAATACGTGCTTTTAGAACAGAAACATCATTACGGAAAATGGAAAGGTTAGGAGGAAGAATCTTAGGTAGTTCGTGAAAGTGGTGATGGGTGATCGTTTGGGATAACCTATTGAAGACAAGAAGACGGGATTGATCACGCCGGTCAGATGGTTTTTGTGCAATGAGTTCTTTAGGTAAATGGAAATCTAATTCTTTGGTTAGCATAGATAGTTATCTAAAACTCATCGACAAGCGATGGGCAATCGCCTAAAACTTAAAAAAACCTTAAACCTTAGATTATATGAGTGAAAATAAGCCCGTTGACTTCGTTAATCCTCCCGCAAATGTTTCGAGTAAAGCCCATGTTGGAAGTATGGATGAATATTTAAAACACTATCAAAGAAGTATTGAGGAACCCGATGAGTTTTGGTCAGAAATAGCCCATAATTTTCACTGGTTCAAAAAATGGGACCAAGTCAGATCTTTTAATTATGATATGGATAAGGCCCCCATTGATGTTCAGTGGTTCGGGGGAGCTAAAACAAATGTTTGTTATAATTGTGTGGATCGCCATCTAGATGTTCGCTCGAATAAGACTGCAATCATTTGGGAAGGTAATGAACCGGGGGAGGATAAAACGATCAGTTTTAAAATGCTTCATCAGCAGGTTTGTAAATTTGCCAATGTTTTGAAGGAGCGAGGCGTAAAAAAAGGTGACCGCGTTTCAATTTATTTGCCAATGGTTTTGGAAGCCACCATAGCAATGCTGGCATGTGCCCGAATTGGTGCCGTTCACTCAGTTGTTTTTGGCGGTTTTTCTGCGGAGGCTTTGGCAGATCGAATTGTGGATTCGAATTGTAAGACTTTAATTACTGCCAATGGTACATTCCGTGGATCCAAGGCAATTCCTATGAAACCCAATGCTGACCAAGCAATGGATAGTGCGTCCAGACAGATGGAGGAAGATGTAGAGACATGTATTGTGGTCCGCAGAGTGGGGGAGGAGTCCGGGATTGAATGTTCCATGACGGACGGACGGGATCTTTGGTGGGATGAGGTAATGGAAGACGCCAAAGATAAGTGTCCTTGTGAGGAAATGGATGCAGAGGATCCTCTTTTTATTCTGTATACTTCCGGGTCCACCGGAAAGCCTAAAGGAGTTTTACATACAACAGCAGGATACATGGTATACACTGCAACCACCCACAAATATATTTTCGATTATCATGAGGAAGATGTTTATTTTTGTGCAGCGGATATCGGGTGGATAACAGGGCATTCTTATATTGTTTATGGGCCATTGGCTAATGGAGCGACCACAATGATGTTTGAAGGTATTCCCACCTACCCGAATCCTGATCGATATTGGCAGGTGATTGAAAAGTGGAAAGTAAACCAATTTTACACGGCTCCGACCGCAATTCGAGCAATTGCAGCCGCAGGAGAAGAATGGCCCAGTAAATACAAAATGGATAGTTTGCGTATTCTTGGGAGCGTTGGCGAACCAATCAATCCAGAAGCATGGCGATGGTATCATCGAAATGCCGGCAAGGAGAGATGTCCGATTGTGGACACTTGGTGGCAGACAGAAACTGGTGGTATTCTTATTTCTCCACTACCTGGGGCTACTCCATTAAAACCAGGATCCGCAACTTTCCCATTCTTTGGGGTTAAGCCAATTTTATTGGACCCTCAGTCAGGAGATGAAATTAAGGGAAATGGAGTCAATGGAGTCTTGGCTATTGAAGAGCCTTGGCCAGGACAAATGCGGACGATTTTTGCAGACCATGAGCGTTTTGAGAGCACCTATTTTCAACAATATAAAGGCTTTTATTTTACCGGTGATGGATGCCGTAGGGATGAGGATGGTTATTATTGGATAACTGGCCGGGTAGATGATGTTATAAATGTTTCCGGTCACCGGATGGGCACTGCTGAAGTGGAAAGTGCATTGGTTGCTCATGATGATGTTGCTGAGTCAGCAGTGGTCGGCTTTCCTCACGAGGTGAAAGGTGAGGGTATTTATGCTTTTGTCACTCTGAATTTAGGTGTTGAATATACCGAAGAGTTAAGGTCTGGCTTAAAACAACAGGTGCGCGATGTGATTGGACCAATTGCGACCCCGGACGAGATTCATTGGGCTCCCGCCTTGCCTAAAACAAGATCTGGTAAAATTATGCGAAGAATTCTTCGGAAAATTGCGACCAATGAAACCGATCAAATTGGGGATGTATCCACCTTAGCTGACCCCAGTGTGGTAGAACACTTGATTGGGAATAGGTGAATAACCTTTTTTCTTGGCTCTCGCCAAAGTAATAAAAATACTTCAATTTGAATTATTATAAATGAAAATTTATCTTAACGGTGATTTAGTTGCAAAAGAAGATGCAAAGATATCTGTCTTTGATCATGGCTTGCTTTATGGGGATGGTGTTTTCGAGGGCATTCGCTTGTACAATGGATGTATTTTTAAGTTGGATGAACATCTCGAACGCCTGGAGTTTTCGGCGAAGGCAATCCTGTTGGACTTACCTCTCAATCGAGAGCAGTTGAAAAAAGCGGTTTGCGATACTTGTCGAGCAAATGAATTAGAGAATGGATATGTTCGTTTAGTTGTAACCCGTGGACCGGGCCATCTTGGATTAACTCCAGACGGATGCGGACCAGGGAATGTCATTATTATTGCTGATGATATACAGCTTTACCCTGAGGAATTGTACGAAAAAGGGTTGAAGATTATTTCTGTTCCTACAAGACGAATAAACGCCTCTGCTCTCCCTCCTGCGATAAAAAGCTTAAATTATTTGAATAATATTTTAGCCAAGATTGAGGCCAAGAAAGTTGGTTTTCAAGAAGCTCTAATGCTTAACGATAAAGGAGAAATAGCTGAGTGTACCGGCGATAATGTGTTCATGATTTCTAAAGGCGTTTTATATACACCCCCATTGGATGCAGGATCACTTCGAGGGATCACGAGAGGAGCCGTGATTGATTTGGCGGCTAAATTGCATTTGCCTTGCCGAGAGCAAGCATTAACCCGTTACGATCTATGGACTGCGGAGGAGTGTTTTCTGACCGGAACTGCAGCTGAAGTTATTCCTTGTGTCGAAGTTGATCACAGGGAAATTGGAGATGGTGTCCCCGGTTCTATGACGCGCCAACTCATTGATCTTTTTAGACAGTCGGTATTGACTGACGGTGTGAAATTAAGTGCATGAAATCATTAATTCCTCCATTATTTTACAAATTGGTGCATCATATGCATTGAGTTTTTGTGTTTACAGGAGTAAATTAAGAATTGTTATACAAATAAATATCTTATGAAGTGTCACCACTGCGATAACCAATCTACTGTTCATCTTACCCAAATCCTCAACGGACAAATGCACAAGATGGATTTGTGTGAAGGTTGTGCTCAGGCTAAAGGAGTTACAAATCCAGAAAATCTATCCATTAGTAATTTAATGGATAAGGTTGAATTGGAAGTTGATTCAAATGCAGCATCAATGGTTTGTGAAAGCTGTGGCACGACTCATCAAGAATTCAAAAAAGGAGGGCGTTTGGGGTGCGAAGCATGCTACCATGTTTTTCGCCCGGTGCTGGACCCACTTCTTGACGGTATGCACGCGGGTACAAAGCATTTGGGTAAAGTGCCGGCGGGGTCAGAGTCAAGAATTCAGTTTGAACAATCTATCCATTCTCTGAAAAAAGATCTTCAGGATGCAGTTGAAAAAGAAGACTACGAAAAAGCTGCTGAATTGAGAGATAAATTGCGAGATCTCGAAAATCAAACAAAAGCCACTGCATAATTTGCTTCAAGCCCATGTTTCATAGTATTCTAAACAAGGAATCGGGTGGGAAAAAACAGCCTAAGGCAATCCCGGTAACATTGAGTACACGTATTCGACTTGCCCGAAACTTAAGACAGTTTCCATTTCCTGGTCGAGCCGAAGTTTCACAGAAACGTGCCGTTTTGTCCAAGTGCATTGACGCAATGAGCGGAATCAAAGGTTTAAACAACTCAATTTCTGTAGAGGTGGATGATCTCAGTGAATTGGATCGACAAATTTTAGTTGAACAACATCTGATTAGCCCTGAACTCTCTCAAGTGGAAGAAGGATCTGGCATTGTGTTAACCCAGGATCGTGCTTGTTGCATAATGATTAACGAGGAGGACCATTTGAGAATTCAGGTACTTCGCCCCGGTTTAGACTTTAGCTCTGTTTGGAAGCATGCAGACGAATTGGACTCGGGGATAGAGTCTGCCATTAATTATGCTTACGATGGGGAACTCGGTTTCCTTACCGCATGTCCTACAAACTTGGGGACTGGTATGAGAGCGTCCGTTATGATGCACCTTCCTGGATTGGTAATGTCTAAAAATATGGACAAAGTAATCAACGCGGTAAATCAATTGGGAATTGCGGTCCGTGGACTTTTTGGAGAGGGGTCGGATGCAAATGGTAGTATTTTTCAAATATCCAATCAGCAAACATTAGGGGAATCTGAGTCCGCGATCATTGAACGTTTGAATTCAACTTTGGAAAGCTTGGTCAAACAAGAAAATTTTGCCCGTGAAAAACTCTTACAAGATGATCGGACACGTTTGATTGACAAGATGAGTCGTGCTATTGGAAGTCTCAAGACTTGTCACTTGATCCAAAGTGCTGAGGCAATGGATTTACTATCCCTAGTTCGCCTGGCTACTGATTTCGGTATGATGCCAGAGAAATTTCGCGGACTAGCCGATCGAATGTTTATCGAAGTTCAACCTGGGCATGTTCAATTATCTGCAGGAAAAGCGATCGATCCATCTCGTCGCGATGAATTGAGGGCAGAACTTTTAAGAAACCATTTTTTGAGAGCTCCATTACTTGATCTTTCTAGCCACTAGTTGACTTTGTTATATAGAAGGGTATAAATTTTATTATGTCTGAACCTATGAGTAATTTCACGCCTCGTGCTCAGCAAGTACTTGCACTTGCGAGAAAAGAGGCAGATCGTTTTCACCATAACTATGTGGGGACTGAGCATTTATTGCTTGGTCTTATTAATTTAGGGCAAGGTGTTGCAGTTAATGTCTTGCAGAAGATGGGACTGGATTTAGACACGGTTCGCCAAGCAGTTGATGAGCAGGTAGGTCTTGGTCCCGAAGCTAAGCCTTCTGGCAATGTTCCATACACTCCAAGAGTAAAAAAAGTTTTGGCTCTAGCGGGCAAAGAAGCAAAGCACTTAAATCATAGTTATGTGGGGACTGAACATATTTTACTCGGTCTCCTTCGTGAAGGAGAGGGTGTGGCTGCCCGTGTTCTTAAGTCACTCGATGTTGATGTGGACCGTTGTCGAAACGAAATTCTTTCTGAACTTGACCCTAATTTTTCATCGAGTGAAGAATCTGAAGCTTCCGTTGTTGGAAGCGGTGGAACTGAAGAAAAAGGGAAAGACCAAAAAACACCTGCTTTAAAGGCTTTTGGACGAGATCTTACTGAAATTGCAAAGAAGGGTGAGATGGACCCTGTAATTGGTCGTGAAAATGAAATTCGTCGTGTAACCCAAGTTTTATGCCGAAGAACTAAAAACAACCCTGTTTTAATAGGTGAAGCAGGAGTTGGAAAAACTGCAATCGTTGAAGGGTTGGCTCAACAAATTGCTTCCGGTATGGTTCCTGAAAATCTTTTGGACAAGCGAGTGGTTACACTGGATCTTGCCTTAATGGTTGCGGGTACAAAGTATCGTGGTCAATTCGAGGAGCGCATAAAAGCGGTAATGGACGAACTCAGAAAAGCAAAGAACATCATCATCTTTATCGACGAATTGCATACTATCGTTGGTGCTGGAGCTGCAGAAGGAGCCATGGACGCATCGAACATTTTTAAACCAGCTCTGAGCCGTGGGGAATTGCAGTGTATTGGTGCAACTACCTTAGCAGAATATAGAAAATATATCGAAAAAGATAGTGCCTTAGACCGTCGCTTCCAATCAGTTAAAGTGGAAGCCCCTTCGGTTGAAGACACAATACTTATCTTAAAGGGCATTCGTCCAAAATACGAAGAGCATCATAATGTCAATTTTACGGATAAATCATTAGCTGCTGCAGCTAAGCTCACAGACCGCTATGTAACTGGTCGGTTTTTGCCGGATAAAGCAATCGATGCCATCGACGAGGCGGGTGCTAGATCTCGAATGGAATCTCTTAAAAGACCTCCTGAAATTGAGAAATTATCAGATGAGATCAAGGAAGTGTGTGCTCTTAAAGAATCTGCCATTTCCGATCAAAATTTTGAAGACGCAGCAGAGGCTAGAGATAAGGAAAAAAAATTAAGATCAAAACGAGAGAGAGTTCTAGAAAATTGGAAGAAAAGCAGAGAAGAAAAAAGAGCTTCTGTGGATGATGATGACATGCTTCAAGTTATTGCTGATTGGACTGGTATTCCTCTTAACCGGATGGAGGCAAAAGAATCAAAGAAACTTCTCAAGTTAGAATCCGAGCTGAGGAAACTGATTATCGGGCAGGATTTCGCTACTGAGGTCGTTTCTAAAGCATTGAGGCGTTCCCGTGCTGATTTAAAAGATCCAAAGCGACCCATTGGTTCTTTTATGTTTTTGGGACCAACAGGTGTGGGTAAGACTCATCTTGCGAAAGTTTTAGCCGAACGTATTTTTGGAGATCAGGATTCACTCATTCAGATTGATATGTCTGAGTATATGGAGAAACATGCAGTATCTCGTATGATCGGTTCTCCTCCAGGTTATGTTGGGCATGAAGAGGGCGGTCAATTAACCGAGGCCATTCGCAGAAAACCTTACGCGGTCATACTTTTTGATGAAATCGAAAAAGCACACCCCGATGTCGCTCAAATTTTACTTCAGATTTTGGAGGACGGAAGATTAACTGACAGCTTGGGCAGAAAAGTTGATTTCCGTAACACTATTTTGATCATGACATCAAATGTGGGGGCGCATATTTTACAACGAAATAGCTCTCTTGGTTTTTCCGCTGGCAATGCAGATGATGATTTTGACAAGACCAAAGACAAGATTATGGATGAGGCGAAAAAATCCTTTAAGCCGGAATTCTTAAACCGGTTGACTGAGATTGTAATCTTTCGTCCACTGGTCAAAGAAAGCATGCGTGCAATCGTTGATCTCGAACTAAATAAAGTTACAGATCGTTTAAAAGAAAAGAAACTCAAGCTTGAAATTTCTGACGAAGTTAAAGAGTTCTTAATTGAGAAAGGATACGATAATAAACTTGGTGCGCGTCCGTTACGAAGAGCCGTAGAGAAATATTTAGAAGACAGTCTGGCCGAAGAGGTACTTGGTGGTAGTTTACGAAAAAATAAACTTATTCGTGTCCTTATAACTGATTCCGATGAACCTAAACTTTATTTTACCCAAGAAGAAGCTGAAGGTAAAGTTTCAGTTTCCCCCTCCTCCAAAGAGGAAGATAAAAATTTAGATTCTTAATTTTTTTCGACAAAACGTAGTGGTTTTGTTGTATCCAACCTATCGTGTAAAAAAAACTATGCAAAGATCCCTTATTCTCTTAAAACCAGACTGCATTGAACAAGCCATTGTTGGCCAAGTAATTAGCCGATTTGAAGGAGCTGGTTATTCTATTATCGCTTCAAAAATCGTTCAGTTAGATGATGCTTTACTCAATGAACATTACGCTCATGTCGCTGATCTGCCATTTTTTCCTGAAATTGCAGAATTTATGAGTTCGCTCCCGGTCATGGCTCTTGTATTAGAAGGTGATAATGTAATTCAAGGCGTTCGTGATTTGATCGGACCTACTGATTCCACGGTTGCACCAAAGGGTACGATCCGCGGTGATCTAGGCACAGATCGTATGAAAAATGTGGTTCATGCTTCTGATAGTCCGGAATCTGCACTTGCGGAAATCAATCGATTCTTTGATGCAGATCAAATTGTAACCTAGGTTTTTTTTAGAACGAGGGTGCATACTGCAAATGCAGCAATCCCTTCTAACCTACCAACAGCGCCTATTTTTTCGTTGGTGGTAACCTTTAGTCCGATTCTGTTAGACTGTATAGATATGGTCTGAGACAAAGACGCTTTGATCTCATCTATATGGGGAGAGAGCTTTGGTTCTTCCGCAATTACAGTAAGATCAATGTTTCCCACTTGATAACCATTATTCTCAGCTTCCAAAAGAGCTCTCTTTAGGATTAATCTTGAATCAATGTTTTTGTTTATTTCTTCGGTATCGGGGAAGTAGTGTCCAATGTCAGGTAGTGCCATGGCACCAAAAATTGCATCAGCAAGAGCATGGGTCAGGCAATCTGCGTCGGAGTGCCCCAATAAACCTAGATGAAATGGAATTTCAACACCTCCAAGTATAAGTTTTCTCCCTTCGGTTAATCGATGCAGATCGTAACCGTGTCCAATGCGAATAGGTAATTCCTGAGTCATTTTTTTTGTATTAGAAATTTAAAATAGGGTATGTCCGCAACGGAAGTTAATTTAGGGTTTGGGTAAGATGGAGTTAGAAAAGAAACTTTTTTTCCGAGAAGCTCAAGAAGAGAAATCTCATCCGTGGCTTTCATCTTTTTTTGAGAAGCTAATTGTATACCCTCCAATAACCAATCCTTTCTTGATACCTGAGGTGTTTCCATAATCCAAAGTTTAGAACGGTCAATGGATTCAGTTTTGTAAGGTTTCTCGTTATTGCTTGAATTAAAATTATTAACTTTTTTAATGGTGTCATTGACGGGACGTGCAATTGCAACAGCACCTGTTTGGGAGACAATTTGTCCGAGTTTATCAATCGTGTTGGCTTGAATCATAGGACGGGCACAATCGTGAACATAGACGAATTCACAACTAGCGGGGCAATTTAGGAGTGCATTTGAAACCGAGTCTTTTCTTTCTAGTCCTCCTCTAACCCAGATGGGGTCGAAGGTTTGACTGTTTTTTTGATGTGCTAAATTAATTTCCTGCAAGAGTAATTCCTTCTGTTTTGGATCCCGGTATACGATAATTGCATTTTCGATTCGTTTGGAATTTAAAAATGCTTCGTAACTTAAACGAAAGGCATTCGATCCATTTATTGGATTTAGGAGTTTATCCTTATTCGGTTGGTTCATTCTCGAACCTTTTCCGCCTGCAAGCAAAATTGCGAGATGGGTCATTTGTCTAATTCAATTTGTATTTTAGTTAGAGCGTCCTCGGGATTTTGTGCAGCAAGGATAGGTCGTCCAATTACAAGGAAATTGGCACCTGCTTGTGACGCTTCATGCGGTGTCATAACTCTCTTTTGATCTCCCGATGCAGAACCTGTAGGTCGGATACCAGGGGTCACAAAGGTTGTGGATGCCGGAAGTATGGGACGAAGTCGCACGAGTTCAAGTGGTGAGCAGACGATACCATCAATATTCGCGTCTACTGCCATTTGGGCGAGTTTGTCGACTTGGTCAGGGATTTTATTTTCCACACCTATAGAGGTGAGATTTTCTTGATTCATAGAAGTAAGAACGGTAACTGCGAGAAGTTTCGTCTTTGGTAGGAATTCCTTTGCAGCAGTAGCACACTTGTGGAGTGCTTCTGGACCTGCGGTCGAATGAAGAGTTAACATTTTAATTGGAAGGTTTGATAGACTTTCAATTGCTTTAACCATGGTATTGGGAATGTCATGTAATTTAAGATCTAGGAAGATTTCCTTTCCACTCGATGCAATTTCATGAAGGAAATTTGGACCATCTCGTAAGTAAGTCTGTAATCCTATTTTTACCCAATTAAGCTTTGAACCAGTTGAGATTAGAATTTTTTCTGCTTTTGCACGACTTTCGACATCTAAGGCGAGTATAACTTCAGTTTTAGAATCTACCATTATTCATATCATGCTTGCTCGGATAGCTTAGCCAATCCTATTCTTTCTCGTCGCGTTGAAGTTGATATTTTGTTATTAAGATCATTAAGTTAATGAATGTTAAAAATGCGATAGATCGAGTTTCTCTTCCGGCACCAGCAAAAATTAACCTGTTCCTTGCGATTACTGGAAAAAGAACCGATGGTTATCATGAGATTAACTCTGTTTTGTCAACGATTCAACTTTCTGACCAAATAACATTGCTGAAAACTGGGAAAAGAGATGATATTTCATGTATTTGTGAGGAAGACAATACATTGTCAGGACCAGATAATCTGGTGTGCCGGGCTATTGATGAATGGAGAAAATTTACTGGTGACCGAACCGGTGTAAAAGTAATCATAACGAAACGAATCCCTAAAATGGCTGGATTGGGTGGCGGCAGTTCCGACGCAGTTGCCACACTTCTTGCTCTTAACATTATAAATGGTAAACCTTTAGAGCAGTCAGCGCTTTTGGCTCTGGCGGAAAAATTAGGTTCTGATTGCCCCTTTTTTTTATTGAACGGATTAGGCCATGCCCAGGGTAGGGGAGAACAAGTAATAGATATAACGGGGGAAAGAAAAAAAGAGTTAGATGGCCAAAGAATATTTTTATTTCAACCGCCAATGGGTTTCTCAACACCTCTTCTTTACAGGGAACTAGCTAAAGAATCATTATATTGCGATTCAAAATGGGCTGAGAATAATGTGGGGAAATGGGAAAGTGGAATGATCCCTGTCGACAAATTATTCTACAATGATTTCGGAAATGTCATCTTGAAGAAATACTTGTTTTTAAAGCCGCTTTTTAAAGAACTTAATAAATGCTTTGGTCTTCAATTTAATGTTTCAGGAAGTGGTTCGTGTTGTTTTAGCTTTGCAACTGAAGATGTAAGCGAAAGCCAAGTGAGGAATCTGATTATTAGGTCGTTAGGACAGAATAGCCAATTTTGGGTTTCTCGAATTTGCTATGGTTAACCGAGCTTTTTGTTTTCAATCCTGTAAGATTTAGGTCATATTCTTTTTTTGCTTTGTCGTATACCCAAGTATTTTATGCCTAAAGAAAAGAAAGAGATTATACTTTATGGAATTCCCGGATCTCCAGGAATTTCTCATGGTGCGGTGTTTCGGTTTTTACATGGAGATATCGAGGTTCCTCATTATCAAGTTAGTGAATCTGAGCAACCTTCAGAGCTTTCTCGCTTTCAAGATGCAGTTGAAATGACCAGAGATCAAATTGCCGAGATTAGAAATGCAGTTTCTAAAAATTTGGGAGAAAAGGAAGCCGGAATTTTTGATGCTCATTTATTGGTGCTCGAAGATAAGGCTCTTTTTGATGATGTCGAAAAAGATATTAAGCAAACTGGAGATAATATCGAGAAATGCGTCTATCGAGTAACTCAGCGTTACCACGATTATTTTAATCAGTTAGAAGATGAATACTTACGGGAACGAGCATCTGATTTGAAAGATATTTCCAAGCGGTTATTGGGTAATCTTGTTGGTGTGACTGCATCAGGAACTGCTTTTCTCGGGGAACCTAGAATTCTTGTCTCAGAAGACTTGAGCCCATCTGATACCGCATCCTTGGATCGTTCCAAAATCCTCGGAATTGCCACAGATTCTGGAGGTCGAACAAGTCATGCTGTAATTATGGCCCGAGCTAGCGGTGTTCCTGCTGTGGTTGGGTTGAGAGGATTGACAGAAAAGTTATCCGAAGGAGATTCTATACTTATTGATGGTTTTGAAGGACTGGCGATCATAAATCCAGGTCAGACCACTCTTTTTCGCTACGGAAAGGTCGGTTTGCGTAGAAAGAGAATTAAAGATTTACTAAATGAAGAAGCATCACTACCGACGGTAACCAAGGATGGTACGAAGATTAACTTTTTGGCCAATGCGGATTCACCAGAAGAGGTAATAAGTGGAATTGAAAATGGTTGTGAAGGAGTCGGACTTTTTAGGACAGAATCTATCTTTCTTAGAAAAAATCAAATACCTAGCGAAGATCAACAGTTTGAAGATTACAGTGAAATTGTTTCTGCTGCTGGTGGTCAAGTTATAACGATTCGAACTCTTGACCTCGGAGGGGATAAAATTCTTGATTCGATCGGACGAGAAAAAGAAGAGAATCCATTTATGGGATTTCGGGCAATTCGGTATTGTTTAAGAAATCCGGCAATTTTTCTAGATCAATTACGTGCAATTTTGAGGGTAAGTGCATTTGGCAAAGTAAAAATAATGTTTCCTATGATAAGCGGTGTTGGTGAACTAGTTAGAGCCAAGGAATTTTTATTTACTGCAAAAAGGCAACTGACTGATCGGGGTATTGAATTTGATGAGGAAATTGAAGTCGGGTGCATGATAGAAACCCCATCTGCTGTAACTATTTGCGATATGCTCGCGGATGAAGTTGATTTTTTTAGTGTGGGTACAAATGATCTCGTACAATATTTATTAGCGGTGGACCGAGTAAATAATCAGATTGCATACCTTTACGAACCACATCACCCTGCGGTTATTCGTGCTTTGTTACACATTTTCCAAGTTTCTAAGCAAAAAAATGTGGAAGTTACATTGTGCGGTGAAATTGCAGGAGATCCTCATTTTTTACCACTTTTAATTGGATTAGGATTGGATTCCTTTAGTGCGACAGGCACATTAATACCTGAACTGAAGTTTTTTGGACGTCGATTTACCACTGAAGAGGCACAAGAACTGAAGGATCGGATCACAAAAATGAGGCGGTCTTCAGAGGTAAAAGCTTGTTTAAAGGCTTTTTACGACGATCGCGTTTCTGAATTGATGAATTAAAGAAGGGAATTTATTCGTCTTGAAATTTCGAACTGAAGAGTTCGCTCATTTCTTTTTGAAAATCATCACATTTATTAGAGTTAACATGAAAAGTTAAGACTGTCCCTTTGGATGCGGCGAGCATCATTATTCCCATAATGCTTTTTGCATTTACTTTTTCCCCGTCTTTTTCGACCCAAATATCTCCTTCGAATCGAGACGAAATTCGAACGATCATTGCGGCGGGTCGGGCGTGAATGCCCATTTTGTTAGAAACTTCAAGGGTAAAAGAAATGTCTTTTTCTGTGCTGTTTTCTCCCGAATCACTCATCAATCCATAAATTAGAAGAGTAAATTATAAAAAAGACAAAGAAAAAGTTTTGAACAGAAAAAGCAGGCAAGCCGAAATAAGAGCAGCCGCTAAGTCATCAATCATAACTCCGTACCCTTTCGGCAAGGATTGGAGCTTTTGGATTCCAATTGGTTTTGCGATATCAAAAAATCGAAAAAAAATAAATCCCACACACAGAAAAAGTAAGGATCTATAAAAATTGTCAGGGTTTATATCCTCGAGGCAAAAGATAAATACAAGTGGAATTGCAGTGAATTCATCCCAAATCACTTCTGGAGGATCCGCTTTTGTGAGAAGAATTTCAGCTCGGGTGCACAGAGGGATTCCTAATAAAAAGAGAATCCCAAATGAGCCAAGAATATAAATTGGTGAAAAAGATGTGAACCAAATAAGGGTTGAGAATACCAATAATCCTGCGATTGAGCCAAATGTCCCAGGGGCGGGTAATTTTCTACCAATGGGACCAAGGGTAGATAAGGATTTAATGAAAAAATCCATTATTCATTTTCATCAATGAAAAATCTCCAATACTTGGCCAGGTATAAGATTCCAGACAAAACAGTTATGATTGTCGCCGCAATTAAAGTAATTCTACCTCCTAATAGTAAAATTTGGGTAAGATTATCTTGAAGCTCAGGTGAAAAAACTTCGGTGAAGTCTTTTTCTACGGCCATTTTTCCAAGAAAAAGGCAAATGCAGGTTAACTGGATGACTGTTTTTATTTTCCCAACTTTCTCGGCCGCAAGAGTTTTTCCACGACCCGCGGCAACCAGTCTTAAACCAGTAATTAAGAATTCACGCGATAAAATCAGTAAAACAGGGAAAAGTGCCCAACGGCCAATTTCGTCCAGCACCAATAGGCTTATAAACATGCCTAATGTTAAAACTTTATCAGATAGTGCATCCATAAACTTACCAAACTCTGAAACTTGTCCAAATTTTCTAGCTAACCATCCATCTAACCAATCTGTTAGTGCGGCAAAAAGAAAAATGAGAAGTGCACAGGTTCGCAACCAGGGTAGGGAGGTTTCTTGAGATGGGTACAAGCAGGCGATTACCACCAACATTAGGGGGATTCGGGATAGTGTGAGTAGATTAGGAAGATTCATCTAAAGAAATTTTAAAATACATGCTTAAATTGTTTTTGCAATCACAAGGCATCCTTGGTTGTGGACTTGTTCTGATTCTTAGCTATTGTTAATTCTTTTCTTTTATGACCATTGCGATATATCCAGGTACTTTTGATCCAGTTACTTATGGACACCTTGATGTTTTAGAACGAGCCTCTAAAATCTTCGATAAGGTAATTGTAGCTGTGTCTGCGGATAACTTGGATAAGAAAACTGCATTTGATTGCGATACTCGAGTTAAACTTTTAGTCGAAAATATCTCGGGTTTAACAAATGCGTCGGTTGAGTCTTTCAGCGGATTACTTGTCGATTACGCTAAAGAAAATAGTGCAAGTGTTGTGGTAAGAGGGTTACGAGCTGTTTCAGATTTTGAATATGAATTCCAGATGGCTCAGATGAACCGTCATCTGGATTCTGACTTAGAAACTATTTTCTTAATGCCAAACGAAAAATATTTTTACACAAGTTCGAGTTTAATTAAGCAGGTTCATCTTTTTGGTAACCGTGAAACTGAACTCGTCCCCAATAATGTATCAGTAGCCTTGAGGGATCTTTCTCACCAAAAACAAGTAGAAAAAGGAGGAGATAAATGACCGAAACAGAAAAAGAAATGGCTAAAAGAAAACGGGCAACTTTCGGTGTTATCTTTTTAACTATTTTTCTGGATATGGTCGGATTTTCGGTAATTTTCCCACTTTTTCCTGCAATGCTTGATCACTATTTGAATCGGGAGAGTTTTCTTGGAGGAGGAGTACTAACTGACTTTGTAACCTTGATACACGGATTGGCATTTGAGGGGAACAGTCAAAACTCGAGCTTTCGTTTTGAAACTGTTATTTTTGGAGGAGCTCTTGGCTCTCTATATGCAATTTTACAATTCTTTTTTGCTCCAGTTTGGGGTCGACTTTCCGACAAGATTGGCAGGCGACCAGTCCTCATGTTTACTCTTGGAGGAACTTGCCTGGGATATCTATTGTGGATTTTTGCTGGTGATTTTTGGGTTTTGGTAATTTCTCGTATTCTCGGTGGGGTTGCGAGCGGAAATTTATCCGTGGCAACTGCATCAATTGCAGATGTTACATCGCGTGAATCAAGATCAAAAGGAATGGCGTTTGTTGGCGTGGCCTTTGGTCTGGGATTCATAATAGGTCCGGCGCTTGGGGGTTATGCATCTCAGTGGCCTTGGGGCAATGAGAGTGGATCCGTATTTGGATTCAATCCTTTTTCACTCGCGGCATTGATCAGTTTTTGCCTCGCTGTTATAAATTGGACTTGGTTAACATTTTCTTTCAAGGAAACCTTACCCCAAGAAAAAAGAGGAAAGGGTGTACAGCCAAAACCAGTAATTTTTCAGCTAGGGGAAATCAAGGATAGTGCTGTAAGTAATACTTGTCTGGCCTATCTTTTTTATATGATTTCTTTTTCAGGTATGGAATTCACATTAACATTTTTGTCTGTTGAGAGATTTTTATATGCACCTATTGATATAGCCAAAATGTTCTTACTTATTGGAATAACATTAATTTTCGCTCAGGGTTTTTTTGTCAGAAGGTTTGTTGGAACAATTGGCGAGAAACGAATGGCATTACTTGGTATATTTATAGGTCTTTTTGCTTTCACTATGTTGTCATTCAGTAATGATGAAGGTTGGTTTTATTTTGCATTGTTTTTAATGTCAACCGGAGTGGCTTTTATAAGCCCAACATTGACATCATTAACATCCTTATATTCTAGCGATCAGGACCAGGGGTTTCATTTAGGTGTATTTCGTTCATCCGGTTCAATGGCGAGAGCCATTGGTCCATTGATCGCGGGAACAGTATATTTTAAGTATGGATCATCAACAGCATATTTGGCAGGTGCACTGTTTTTGCTTGTTCCCGCCTATTTTTTATTTCGTGTTCCACAACCCAATGCAAACTCGCAATAAAAAATCATTCAATTCTTAGTACCTTTTCGCTCGCTATTTCTTATGTTAAACATATGATAGGATCTTTTCTTTATCTTAACAATCGCCAAGCTACATCTTACCCGCCGAACCTGAATGAATGTTGAAAATATCGATCAATTGATCGAAAAAGATCCTTCTCTTGAATCTTCACGCCCAGCCTTAGAGGCTATGACTGAAGGTGCCTCATGCATCCATCGGAGTTGGGGCCTTGGTAAAATAACCGGCTTTGATTCAGATCGTGGTATGTTGCTTATTGATTTTGAAGAAGGTGAACGGAAAAGCCACGCAATGGATCCCATTTTCTGTCTTGGAAAAATTGAAGTACTTGAAGATGACCACATCATTTCGCGTCATCGTTCAAGTCCAGAAGAAATTGATCTGATGGCCAAAAAAATGCCCGTAGATTTAATTATTGAGATTTTAACTAAATTTGAAGATGGGTGTGCTGCTAATCGTGATATTGAAAGAATTTTGGGTTTTCTTTTTGGTGCTGCCAAAGGAAAGAAATGGTGGACCGCAACCAAAAAACTATTAGTCAAAGACCCTCGGGTTGCCGTTCCAAACAAAAAGACAGAACCATATGTTTTGAGGGACGAGCCCGTTAAGCCTGAACAGGAAATCCTTCAGGATTTCTTTGACGAAAAAAGATCAAAACAAAAAATTGCCTTGGCGGAAAAACTTTATGATTTAGCTTCTGAAAAAGAAGACCTTCAGGCTGATCTCCCACAAGTTTTGGAAGATTTAACCAGTGCGATATTAGAAGCACGTAATTTAAGTGAATCTGATCGTTTGTACGGAATTTGGGTTCGAAACAATTTGGCGAGAGATGTTGAAGAGGATGTGGAGAAATTAGAACCCACATCTGCTTCTATCTTGCACGAGTGTGAAGATGACTTACCTCGATTAGCAAATCAATTACCAACTAAATTCCATGGTCGCTTTTTAGACTTGGTAACCCGAGTTTATTCAGACAATTGGAAGTCGATTATAGTCAATTTACTTCAACATACTTCTGTTAAGTTTTCTGGAGAGTGTGCTCATTTTCTTATTGATCGTGAAGAATCGAAATTACTTATAAAATCTTTATCCAATTGCCTAGATGAACAGACTTTAAAAGCACCTGTTTTATTGTGGATGTTGAAATTTCGTGAATTGGTTAAATTTAAAGACTTGCTTAAGGATTTGATAAATCCCAAGTTGCTCACTGCTGTATTTTCAGCCATTGATTATGAGTCTCTGCAAAATGCAACAACGCGCAGGATTCCATTGGCAGAAATTCTTTCGGATGACAAAGAACTACTTCCAGACATTCTAAGCAAGGGGAGTGCTGAAAATGCCCAAGACCTTGCACAAGCGCTTCTTCTTAATCCTGGTTTTGAAGATCTAAGCAAAAGATCTTTGCTTGCACGTTTCATTAAAAGGCATCCTGAAATTCAGGGTTTATTAGATGGTGGTGCCAATAGTAGTTCATCAGGTAGTTCCACTGTTACTGATGATTCTTTGATTGTATCTCAAGTCAGCTACGATCGAAAGATTGAGGATTTGGACGAATTAACAAAAATAAAGATTCCTGAGAATTCACTTGCGATTGAAGCTGCACGTGAACACGGAGATTTGCGAGAAAATGCTGAGTATCACATGGCTAAAGATGAACAAAAGATACTTCTTGCAAGACAGTCCGAATTGCAGGCTGAAATTATGCGAGCTAAACCAACAGATTTTTCTGATGCTCCTGCCGATTCAATTGGAATTGGTTCGATCGTTGAATTAGTTGATCAATCTACCTCCGGTTCTCAAAGTTACACAGTACTTGGTGCATGGGATAGTGATCCTGATAACAATATTCTTTCTTACCTTACTCCATTAGGGCAAATGCTCCTCGGAAAGAAGATTGAAGATATTGTTGAAACTGATGTTGCTGGTAATATCCAAACATGGAAAGTTAAAGGATTATCTCGTTGGGTTGATAAGAAATAATTCGAATTTTATGATGTGGTTTTTGGTTTAAATTAATCCACATTATTAAAAAGAGATTTGCCAAAGATCACCTCTTTAGGAAATCCTAAGAAGGTATGACAATAAAAGTAACTGAAGTTCTCCAGGTATTATCTGACAGTACCAGATTACGAATGCTCAGACTTTTGGATCAAAAAGAATTATCCGTGGCTGAATTGCAGGAGATTCTTGAAATGGGGCAGTCCCGGATCTCAAGTCATCTAGCTTTACTTAGAAGGCACAACATGGTGGCAGATCGAAAGGAAAGAAAAAAAACATTTTACATTTTATCCCTCGATTCTTCCACCCATTTTGAAATTGTTCGTCTTGCTTTAGATGCTGAATCGGATGAAGACTTTTGGGAATCTGATCAATCCTCGCTTCAGAGAATTATTGAAAGAAGAAGACGTGCAAGTGAACAATATTTTGATGAGGTCGCTGAACGGTTAGGTAAAAACTATGTGCCCGGTCGTTCTTGGGATGCGATCGGCCATTTTCTTTTCCGTCTGGTTCCTGAAATAACAATAGCAGATCTTGGTGCAGGAGAAGGCACGATTTCTCAGTTGTTGGCAGAGCGTGCAAAAAAAGTATATTGTATAGACCGATCCAAGAGTATGGTTAGATTAGGGACTGAACTGGCTAAAAAGAACGGTCTTTCCAATTTGGTTTATAAATTAGGGGATCTCGAAAAAGTTCCACTAAATGATTGTGCGGTTGACTTAGTATTATTGAGCCAGTCCTTGCATCACGCTGAATGTCCTGAAATGGCATTGCGCGAAGCCAATCGTATTCTGAAACCAGATGGACAAATAATTATTATAGATCTAAAGCAACACCAATTTGAGAAGGCCCGGCAGTTATACAATGATCGT
Source organism: Opitutia bacterium (assembly GCA_018645475.1). Lineage (GTDB taxonomy): Bacteria > Verrucomicrobiota > Verrucomicrobiia > Opitutales > Seribacteraceae > Seribacter. The sequence continues at coordinate 3,138 of JABGWU010000046.1, read as the reverse complement.
TGGCTAGGTTTTGCTGAGAATGATCTTTTTAAAATGATTAAGGATGCAGGTTTCGAGAAGGTCAAAGTTGAGACGGTGGCAAAAGAAAATGCAGAGCCATTTTTTGAAACACTATTAGCCTCAGGATTTAGAACTGTTTGATCTTATTTTCGGATGCAAGGCTAGAGTTTGAAGTACTTTTCGAACCTAAACCGACTATCCCTAGACTCTTTTTAACAAATTGAATAATATCTTCGAGGATGAGATATAAGCATGGAACCATGATCAATGTAATAAAGGTAGCAAAGAGAACACCAAAACCGATTGCAATCGCCATAGGCTTGAGAAATTGAGCCTGTAAACTACGCTCAAATAAAATAGGAAGAAGTCCCACAAAAGTAGTAAGCGATGTAAGAAGAATAGGCCGGAATCTAGCCATTCCCGCATCGCTAGTGGCTTGCATTAGTGACGATTCTTTACTTTTTTGATTTACATAGTGAACCAGCACCAAGCTGTCATTGATTACAACTCCGGTTAAGGCGACAATTCCAAACATGGATAGTTGGCTGAGGGGAATTGAGAAAACTAAATGTCCTAAAACTGCACCGATTAAACCGAATGGAATGACTGACATTACTAAAAGAGGTTGAAAATATGAACGAAATGGAATCGCTAATAATGCATAAATAATAAAAAGTGCGATCCACCCTGATTGAGCAAGGCTTGAATCACTTTCATTTTGTTCTTTGCGTTCCCCCACAAAAGAAAATCTTAATTTAGGAAATGTTTTTCTAATTGATGGTAGGAAAGATTGATCTAAATCTCTCTCAATACTTGGTATGTCTGCAATTAATTTATCTGCTGAGGATTGAACATTTATAATTCTTGCTCGATCGGACCTCTTGATTGTGGGATAACCTTGCCCATAGCTAGTTTCTGCAATCTCTTCCAAAGGCACTTCAATTCCATTGGGTGTTCGTATTCTTAAGTTTTCTAGAGCACTTAGGCTTTTTCTGTCCTTAAGTGGGTAACGAAGCATCACTTTTATTTCCTCGCGGTCACGTTGAATCCTTTGGATTTCTTCTCCGTAATAAGCTTGGCGGACTTGGCGACCAAGATCAGTCTGAGTAATCCCCAAGGCACGCCCTGCTGAATTAAGATTCAATTTTAATTCTCTCTTTCCCCCCGAGTAGGTGTCCGAAATATCAAAGAGTCCCTGGTATTTATTGAGTTGTTCTTTAAGTTGATACGCAGCCCTAGTCATGGATTCTAGATCTTGCCCTGCAATTTCAATATCTAGTGCTGTTTTCGTTCCCCCTGCGGCAACATCTCCAAAATAAAGTTGTTTAACTCCTGGTAGCGGACCGATCCGCTCTCGCCAAAGAGCGGAGATTTGTGGTGCACTTCGGGTACGGTCTTCAGATTTTATAAGTTCGACACTTATCTCTCCCATATTTGATCCGGTCACGATATTGGAGGAACTTTTCGGGCCACCAGAAAATGGCTGTGCACCCATCGTTATCATATCATATCTAAACGGATTTGGTTCTCCCATTGATTCTAAATATTTGATCACTTCAATTCTTGCTTCTTCAACTAATTCGATGGATTTTTCGGTAGTCGCAGCTGGCACGCCATCCTGCATTGTTATTTTGACCGATATATAATCCGAGGGAACAGGGGGAACTCCTCGAACAGATTTAACATGACCGCCGATTATAAGTGCAAAAGTAACAATAAGAATTCCCACAAAAACGGCAACTACTGGCCATCGTAGTCTTAGGCAACGGCTTAAAAAAGGAGAATAAACTTTCGCGATAAAGCGTTCGAGTCCATCGGCAATTGATTCCTGCATTCGAAAGAACCCATTTTTTCTACCTTTATTAAACTTACAGAATGTTAAATGGTAGGGTAAAATAAACTTTGATTCAACCAGTGAAAATAATAGAGCGGGAATAACCACAAGTGGTATATCTTTCATTAGCTTACCGAGCCAACCAGGAAGAAAAAGGAGGGGGACGAAGGCAACAACGCTGGTTAAAATTGCAAAGGTAACTGGCATCGCGACTAATTGAGTTCCCCTTATTGACGCGTCTATCGGGCTAAGTCCTTTTTTACCTAATGTATAAACGGATTCACCGACTACAATTGCGTCGTCTACTAGAATTCCTAATACAACGATAAAGGCAAACAATGACACCAGGTTGATGGATGCACCAATTACTCCCATGGTTGCGAATGCACCCATAAAAGAAATCGGTAAGCCGAGAGCCACAAAAAATGCTAAAGAGGGACGCAGGAAAAAGGATAAAACAAGAAACACAAGTATCAATCCATGTTGTGCGTTTCTGATCATCATGTCCAAGCGACCCTGCAAATAGTAGGAGCTATCTTGCCAAATGGTCATATTTATGTCGCCCGGAAGACTGGAGTTTCTATTCTCCACATATTTGGATACCTTTTTTGAAATATCGAGTGGACTTTGTTTGCCAACGCGAAATATTCTTAGTGTGACGGCAGGTTGCCCTTGGAAAGTTGTGTATAATACCTTGTCCTCAAAAGCATCCTTAACGAATGCAATATCTTTCAGTTGGACGGAAGAACCGTTTGGGGAGGAAACAATTTCAATTTGATCAAATTCTTTTCCTTCCCGTGCTTTACTTGTGGTTCTGATGAGAGTTTCTCCCGCAGTTGTTCTTGCTACTCCTCCAGGAACATCAACTGAATTTTGAGAAAGAGATCGAGAAACCGAGTCGAAACTTAATCCATGCTCTCTCATTGCATGCTCGGAGAGTTCAATACCAATCTCAGGACTCCTTATTCCCGAAATCTCGACCTGAGTTATTCCAGGAATTTGGGTCAGGTCATCCTGAGTTTTTTCTGCAAGATTACGAAGAGATTTTAGATCACAATTTCCATGAATTGCTAACGCTAGAACCCTTCTCTTAGCCGTCATAACTTCCACAATTGGTTTTTCCGCTTCTTCTGGAAAATTATTAATTGCATCAACTCTCACTTTGATCTCATCTGCAAGTATTTTGGCATCTTTCCCTTTTTCAACTTGAATACTCACAACTCCGGTATTCTCCCGGGCAAATGAAGTCATTTCTTTAATACCAGTGAGATCCCAAATTTTTTCTTCAATTTGTTTACAAATTC
>JABGWU010000366.1 GCA_018645475.1 Opitutia bacterium | reverse complement strand
CTTTTCTTAAAATCCATTTCAAATTTGAAAATAAAAATAAGGAGACTTTGCTAATAGGTAACGAAAGTCCTCTGGGAGGTCATCTCTACTTCAAACGGAAAAGCCAACCCGCCGTGATGATGGCCGCCTCGTCTCAATCGAGTTTTGAAAAATCTATCTACAGTTTTCGCGACAAAACGTTGCTCAACTTCAACACAGGTTCTATCCAGCGCATACAAATCATCAGAGAGAAAAATCCTCTGGAGTTTAAAAAGACCGACGAAGTCTGGGGAATATCAGGAGATATTCACGCTCAGGGTGATAAAGATGCTGTCATGAACTTTCTTCAGGCTATTCAGTTTTCCCGAGTCACAGAGTTTATTGACGAAGACCCTGACTCGCTGGAATTATATGGACTGAATCCACCAAAACTAAAACTGATCTTAGACTTTGATGGTGAAAGCCAAACACTGTCACTAGGCAATCTCAAGGAGGGCAAAGGATACTTTGGCAAAATCAATGATTCGAAAAATATCATTCTGGTAGGCACCAAGGTTTTTGAAGTACTTTCTCAAAAGACCATAGAGTTTCTCGATAAAACATTGGTGGAGTTTGAGGAAAAAGAAATTCTGCAACTGTCACTGCAATCTAAAAGTGAGACCATTCGCGTGACCCGTGACAAGAACGATAGTTGGAACATTCAAAGCCCTATAAAAATCGCCTCCGACCTATCCACTGTTAACAGCTTGCTCTTTGATCTCAAAGAAGCCCAGATTACCGAGTACATAAAGATCTCGATGGAAACCCCGGAATCATTCGGATTGGATAATCCGCAAAAATCTTTTAGCTTGAAAATGAAAAATTCAAAAACTTGGACAATGAAATTGGGCAATCAATCTGCTAATGGTCAACAGGTCTTTGCCCAACGAACCGGCGAACCAACCGTATTTTCAATTTCAAAAGAAGTCGTCGACAAATTATTTCGTAGCCTTCACGACTTAAGAAATAAAAAAATTCTAAGATTTGAAAGTGCCGAAGCAAATAAAGTTCTAATCCAAACCCCTGAAAACCTCTTCGAGTTAAGAAAAAATGGACCTCAATGGAGTCTCGAAAAACCTGAAAAAATCAAGATTGAGCACATGGGCAACGACTTGGTTTGGGCGCTGAAAGGATTAGAGTTCAGCTCTAAAATCATCCCCGCCCTGCCCACCAATCTCTCAGGTCTGGATGCTCCCAAATTCACCCTCCGACTTTTTAAAAATCACGAAGAAGAGATTGCCACCTTAAAAGTCGGGAAATCTTTTGATTCGGAACAAGAATATCTAGTTGAAACCGGCAATCTTCAGTATCGAGTTAAAAATAAGTCCCTCGATTCAATCCCTCTGAGCTTGGACAAATTTAAGCTAAAATAAACACTTTTAAAGCAATACGAATCAGAAAAGTCCTGGATTGTTGGCCCACCTTATATTGTCATATCATAATATAAACCCCACATTATATAGTGGCCAATAAATAAAATATTCATTAATTGGTTTTTTTGAACAATTAAATATATGTAAACAAATGAGTTATATGTTTATTTGCAATTCCTTTCAAATAATTACTTGACAGGTACTATATGTAGTGGTACTTTTTCGTAAGTATACAATATACAAGGAACTGTTAAATAGGATCAAGTTCTTTAAAAGCACTTGATCAGGTTCCCAATACCAGCTTTTCCGGAAGGAAAATTGAGTTGAGAGTAGTCACATATCTTCCAACGGCGGGTTACTAAAAAAGTGGGTTCCATAGCAATGAATGAGATGCATCCCAAATTCGATTTTTTGAAAGCAACCAGTGGGATGCGTACCAATCTCAAACCCCTTCCCAACCCCCCAAATGTACTGTGCGCCAGCCGAGTCCTCCGTTTAAAGTCGGCAGATGATTTCCATCCAATTGGCGTGACATGGAACCCTTTTTTGACGCTTGGCCTAGCCCGGCAAAATAGTAGCCCGCCTCCTTTCTTTATAAGGAAGCAGACCGCCTTTTCATGAGTTTGAAGTTATTGGCAGTATTTCTCCATTTTAAGGATGGTTACTTATTAAGATCCATTTAAAGAATTACAGTTCCAATCTGGAAGGGGGTGTGAAACCTCTGCCCTGTTTTTATGCATTAAGTTAATTTCAATCGCTTCCCGCTTGCGTATTCTTTCAAAAAATTAATTTTGGATACTATTGTGAACAAAACAGACCCAATTCCTGTTCCCTGCAAAGGCGATTATCTTCCTCAATATGCACACAAGGGAGATGCCGGTGCTGATTT
>JABGWU010000045.1 GCA_018645475.1 Opitutia bacterium | reverse complement strand
GGAGTGATTCATCCACTATGAAAGTTTCCATTCCTAATTCCTCGAGAAGGTCTAGTAATTACAGTACTCCCGCTTCTTCAACTAGGACTCTGCCTCGGACTTATCCTGCTCCTAGATCTCTTCCATCCCGTTCTTTCCGTTCTTCGAGTTCCATGAATAAAATATTACCTAATTCATCAATCACATCACCTGGGATTCAAAAAATTCCCGAAGGGGATGCTAGTATTCAACTTAGGGCTCAGGTACAGTTCTTAAATAATAAAAACAGACCCGCAGGTTTTTCAGAATTCTTTCTGGTTAAAAATGATCTGGAATCTCTGTTGAGTAGTTCAAGGGTTAGGATACCAGCTGGTCAGGGAATTGAATCAGGTGCGGAACTATGGGCTCGTTCGGTTCAGCGGGGATATCGTTTCCCTGGTGTCGCTTCTGCAATTAGAAATGCATTAGCTACCAATAGCCTAGCTCGTATTAAAACGAATTCAATGGGAGAAGCCAATTTAGACAATATTGAAGCTGGGAACTATTACATTGTAGGGTCATCACCACTCGGACAGGTCGGAGTCGTTTGGTCTAAGCAAGTCCAGTTAAAACCTGGGACTAACGGTGTAGTCCTAGATTTGAGAGATGCTACATGGGCAGAATAAATACTTTATAGCTTTAAAAGTCTGCTTTACCTAGCTGTAACTGAATCTGGGTTACAATTTAGGACTGCTCTCAAATAGAACATTTAAATGTTTTATTTAAATTGTTTGACTACCCTTAGGTATCTGGATGCCTCAAGATCCCCTTTTTGTGCTGCTTTGGTTAACCAAAAGTCAGCTTTCGTATAATCTTGCTTCACTCCCTGACCTAAAAAGAAAAGTATTCCAAGATATCTGAGGGATTCAGGATCATTCTTAACAGAGCCTTTTTCAAACCATTGCATAGAGGATTTATAATTACTTTCCTTGTACAGGATCAACGCTAATTGTCTGCAGGCGACAGGGTTTCCATCACGGGCAGGTTTTTCAAGCAGAGTTTTGGCCTTTTCACGATCTTTTTCAACGGTCAGCACAGTCATAGCGGCCTCTATTGCATCGAACCCTATTTTATCCTCCACACTTATTTCAGTAGTTGAACTAGGGGTAATTGTGCGTTGGAAGTCTGTAGGTTCATTATTAACATTATGAATATTAGTCTCGGCCAATCTTGAAACGGTTTTCTTTTGATTATCAGGAATATAAACTGCGGGTGGATTTCTTAATCTTTCCAAATGATTCTCATACTTTCTCAGTTGAAGTTTTGCTTCTTGAGAGCCACCGATAGATGCACGGTGTAACCAACTAACTGCAGTTTCTAAATCTTTTTGAACTCCGTCTCCCGTAGCGTATTTCATTCCTAGTGTAAGTTGTGCCATAATCAACTCACGATCAGCGGAAGTTCGAATCCAACGAAGAGAATAATCATCATTTTTTTCAACCCCGTCTCCAATTGAATACGCCATTCCTAAATAAAACATTCCTAAAGGAAGTTTGTCTTTAGCAGCTCTTGAGCACCACTTGATTGCTTGGTTTGAATCTTTTTTAACTCCAATGCCAGTAAAATAAATCATTCCAAGTGTTGCTTGTGCTGTGGCAAATCCTTTTTCTGCGGATGCTTTCAAATGCCTAATTGCCTTTGAGAAGTTTCTTGGTGGGTTATCCATTTCAATCATTCCTAAACAATACAATGCCAATGGATCCTTGCCTTTTGCTAAGGGCAGAAGATTTGAATGTAGATATGCTTCGTCATATAAAAAGTGACCCCGATTCGTTTTTCCTCTCTCAAGAGAAATAGAGGCAAGGGTACACAATCCAAGTGCACCATCTTTTTCTGCAGCTAATTTTGCCCATCTTTCGGCTTCTTGTAAGTCGATGGCGAGGCCCCTTTCCCCAAATTTGTGAAAAAGAGCTAAGACACCTTGATAGTGCGAATCTCCATTGAGGGCCTTTGACTGTATGGTGCTCAGAGACTCGCTTAGGGGCGTTTTCGCACTTAAATTAACGAGTGAAATCTGAGGGGAATTCCAAAAAATAAAAACAGCTAAAAGTGATAAAATTTTTGGTCTGTAAATTTTATTTGAGTTCTTTTTTGGGCAAAAGAGAAACATAAGAAAAGCAATCCCTTCTTTTCTTGCCATAAAGAGGGCGTTGAGCAAGATAAAATTATATATGCTATTTTGGCTTTTGAACCATTACCATGTTAACCATGTTTAAAATTTGTCCAAATTGCGATTTTGAATGGCATTCAAAGGACGGAAATTTTTGTCCTGCTTGCAGTGATGATAATACATCAAATGATGAAGTTGAGTTTGATCCAAGTAAAAGGGGGGCATTTGGAACAAGTCGTAATGTTAAACAATTAAATAACTTTTACGCTGGTGTGGGAATTGTAGCTTTAGTTTTGATCATTTACGCATTCGTAATTGGATAAATCCAATAGAGTTTAATTTAATTCCGTATTATTCTTATCCTTTGGGTGGAATGGATACTCAAATGCCTCTTTGAAACTGTAACCGCCTTCAAAATCATCCAAGGAGTCATTTTCTGTTCTTCCTAAAATTCCGTGGTCGACAAGATTGAATACAATGTCTCCAAAGTCTCTACACTTCGAGATATTCCAATGTTCCATGAGAGTCATAGTCATTGGACCAAAACGATCAAGAGCATAGTCACGAATTCCGTTTAATAACTCCATGCCTGATACATGACCTTTGTTTTTTCGATCCTCTTTTTCTAGATTTTTAAGAGTATGATCCAATGCTTCGCGAATAAAGTAATAAGCACCTTTGCCAAATCGGTCGTCCTTATTGTGTATTTCTTTAATAACTTCAGGGAAATTCTTTTCACTCATTTGATTTTATAATTCTTAAGGGTTGAGTTAGAGGTAGGTATGGAGTTTTATAGGTTCTTTTCATGAATTCAATGCTCAAATTAAAATGAAAGTATCTTATTCTTTAGCAAGTGGTCGTGCTTCTCCACATTGTATAACATGGGTATATCGAAAAAAAAGACACCGTAAGTATTTTCGCAGTCGAATTGATGCGGTTCGATTTAGGAATGAAAAAGAACAGGAATTAGGCATTCGTGGTTCGGCAGAAATTGAAAATGAGATTATTTTTTTAGCCCTGAATGAAATTAAGGATCGATTGGATGCGATTGATAACCGAATCGAAGGTATTGAGCATTCCGTTCGTTTACAGG
>JABGWU010000365.1 GCA_018645475.1 Opitutia bacterium | reverse complement strand
TGTCCTTTCTTTTCATCAGGGTCTCTCTCATACCTATATTCTTCGTAGACTTCATCGATCATTTTCAGCAGCTGGTCTCTTGTTCCAACTCCTTTAACCTCTTCATCATGCCACATATTTAGATTCGCCAAGATCAATCTTATTAACGTTACTATGGAAGCTTCGGTTTTAGTCCAGTATTGATGCTGAGGCTCATGCCAAAGAAGTGCCCCTCCGGTTTTCAATGACAGGCGAATTTGAACCAGTGCCTCAGGCAGAGGTTCCAAATGATGAAGTACTCCAGAGCATATTACGGCATCAAACTGATTAAACATCGATAATTCAGATACCGAGCCGTTTTGGTACTCCAAACTGCCAAATTCACCACGAATATCAGTTTCATCGAGAGTTTTATTCGCAATGTTTATGCATGATTCTGAAATGTCAACGCCAGTGACATGGTATCCTTGCCTCGCGATTTCAAGAGCAAGATATCCCGCGCCACAACCTAAGTCTAAAACTCTTGCGCCAAGAGATGTATGTTTCGCGAGTTTTTCAATGAAGTTGTTGCAGATATCTCCAAGATACAATTTGGTGAAATATGGATCTCGCCAGAAGCTTTTATAGAAAAAAGGGTTATGTTTAAGTTTTCTAAGATCAGGTATAAAACCATTGTCTACTCTGCTTTCAATCCTTTGATCGAACGCATGTGCTTCTTCTTCGAGACTACTGTCCATTATTGTTCCGTTTTGCAAAAATGGAAATGAGGTATGGCGACACAAAACTTTGTTTCAGAATCAAGCAAAAAGCTATTTTGTAAAATAACTTCTTCTTTGATGTTCCACGGTAAAATTAGTAGATAGTCAATTTCCTCTCTCCTTAATATTTCGATGTCGTATATTGGGATTTGAGATCCAGGTAAATATTTATTCCACTTTGATGCTGAAGCATCTACGACATACTTTAGGAGATCAGTTTTGACGCCTGCATAGTTTAAAAGGGTATTCCCCTTGGCAGCTGCACCATATCCCACAACGGATTTACCGCTCTTGCGCTGTTCGATGAGGAAACTCAATAGATCAGATTTAATTTTTTCGACTTTTGATTTAAAGTTCTTGAAAACGGCCAAGTCCTTAAGACCAAATTCCTCTTCTCTAATTAATAATTGCTCAACTGATTCATGCGTTTGCCTTTCATCATCTTGATGGCAAGCGTAGATGCGAAGGCTACCACCATGAGTGGTTAACTCCTCCACATTGTACACTCGTAAGCCATTGTTTGCAAGAACTCTACTGGAGGTATAGAGACTGAGGTACGAGTAGTGTTCGTGATAGATTGTGTCAAACTGACCATGCTCAATGAGCCGCATCAGATGAGGAAATTCCAAGGTAATGGTTCCTGATGGCTTAAGTGCAATTTTTAGTCCTCTGGTGAAATCGTTTATATCCGGAACATGCGCATAAACATTATTTCCAACAATTAGGTCAGCGATCAGATCTTTGCTTGCCAAATATTTTGCGAATTCCTCATCGAAGAATTTTCGAACAACTGGAATTCCCAGTTCTTCAGCAGCATTTGCGGTACTATCCGTAGGCTCAATACCCAAGCAGGGGATATTTCGCTCAACAAAATTTTTTAGTAAGTATCCATCGTTTGAGGCGACCTCCAAGACTTGGCTTTGTTCATCCAGCGCAAGCATGGAGCAAACTTTATCCACATAGCTTTTAGAGTGGTCTAGCCAACTTGACGAAGTACTTGAGAAATAAGAATATTCAGATGTGAACAGTTGATCTGCATCTAAGAAGTCTAGGGTTTGGACAAGCCAGCATTTGTCACAGACCATAATCTTAAGCGGATAGCTCTTTTCGGTTTTTGGTAAGTCTTCAATGGTTAAGTAAGCATTTGAGGGCGGTGCAAAACCTAAGTCCAGAAAGGTATGGAGCAGTTTTGTATTACAATGTCGACAATTCATCGAAGCACTAAGCCTGCAAAATCCTTTGGTAGCGGCGGGATTTGGTGGTCTTTTTCAGATGTCTCCTCGAACTTCAGGGGCCAATCAATTTCGAGTGTTGAATCTAGGGCGTTTATTCCTCCTTCAGCTTTAGGTTCATAGGCTGCGGTGTGGAAGTAAAGGAGCTCGCAATTATTTGACAGCGTTTGAAATCCATGAGCAAAACCCTCGGGGATAAATAAGGATAGATCGTCTCCCTCTTTGAGAATAATTGAATAATGCTGCAGAAAAGTTGACGAACCTTTGCGCAGGTCGACAACGACATCGTAGATCTCGCCCTTTAGGCAAGTCACAATCTTTACTTCTGAATGCGGAGGGTATTGGAAATGTAAGCCACGAACTATTCCTTTCTTATGGGTAAATGAGTGATTTTCTTGTGTAATATGTTTATCACTTAAGGCAATTGGGAGGCTTGCGTCACAGAACAATCTCGTAAAACTCCCACGCTTATCGGAATGAGGGATTCTTTCCAATACAAAGAGATTATTAAAAGTTGTTTTTCTTGTTTTGATACGACTCAATTCTTAAAGAATATTGATTGGCGCGCCTTTCTTATTGCATTCAGGCGAATCAAATCCGATGAGCGAAATTCATTATCTTTAAACTCCATTCGACTTAAGCCTGCAATCAAGCCTTGAATCGATTGGTCTAGTGAGACCTGAATCGTTTCCGGGGCAAGTTTTTCCAATAATGAAAAGTCTACTTTATAAGATCTGTTGTCTTTGGGCGCGTCATTATTTATTGAAATATTTATGTTTTTAATATGGCGTGCAACTGCTTGAGCTAGTTCTCGAACTTGGTAGTTGCTGGCATTTGTACCTACGTTAACTGAAAGGAACTGGTTCTCTTCGGAAGAATCTCTGGATATTGCCCAAACCATTGCCCTGCACATATCTTTGACATCAATAAGCGGTCGCCAAGGATTCCCGTCGCTTAGGATATTAATTTCATTCGAAGAATAGGCCGCCGCGACAAAGTCATTTAGAACTAAATCCAACCTTAATCTGTTAGACATCCCGCAAGCAGTCGCGAAACGTAGACAGGTACGTTGCATGGAACCCAGGTCAGTCTCTAGAAGATCTCTCTCTGTTAAAACTTTAGAACGGGCATAAGGAGTAAGGGGAGAGGTAGGCGATTTTTCGTTTCTTGGACCTTCCTCTGCCAAACCATAAACTGAACAACTAGATGCGAATACGAAGCTTCTGACTCCGAAATTAGATGCTTGTTTCGCTAGCTCAACGCTAGAGCAGTGATTTATGTCAAGAGTGTCTGAATCAAATTCATTACCTATTGGGTCATTAGAGAGAGCCGCTAGGTGAATAATGCAATCCACATCTTCGAGTATGTTCGATGGAAAGTTTCTAAT
>JABGWU010000364.1 GCA_018645475.1 Opitutia bacterium | reverse complement strand
TAAGGGAGATGTGGAAACCCTGCAAAACCAGCAGGAAGCTTTGATCAGTAAGGTTCGGGAGTTGGAGGAAATTTTGATTACCTTGGAACCCAAGATCAATGCCGCGAGCGAAAGGTTGGACAGCAGTGTATCTTCGGTCACAGATTCTGCTGATTTTCTGGAGCCGGAAGTTGAGGACTTGAAGGCGCAGATGGCCCGTCTCAATGAAGAGATAGAACGAATTAAACTGCAAAAAAACCAGGCTCCTGCTTCTAAAAAGCGCCTGCGTAGAGCAAAAGCAAAGACACCACCGGATTATGACAAAGCTCTCAGTGCTTATCGCAATAGAGAATATGATGAGTCCATTTTGCTGTTTCAAAACCTTTCTCTGAGTAACCCTCCAAATAAATTAAAAGATAATATTGCTTTCTGGATTGGCACTAATTACGTAGCTCTGGAGATGTATGATGATGCTATCCTGCAGTTTGAGATGGTTTTAAATAAATTCCCCAGAGGCAACAAAGTACATGACTCCCGTTATATGATGGGCCTGACCTATTCTAAAAAGGGTGAATCCAGTCGTGCCGTTGAAGTTTTAGAAGGTGCCTTGAACAAGAATCCTCCCTCCGAAGTACGTGGAAAAATTCTAGCTCAATTGAACCAGATTCAGTAGGTAGCTCTCGCAACACTTTTTAACTTCTACTTATCGGTTGAAGCCCATTGGATTTTGGGTTATTCTCCCCCCATGGATGCTTTTACAAGCTAACTTTTCCTGTTATAAATCTGACGCTTTTGGTTAACCCCGTTCGTTTGAGTTCCTGTTTCTTCTTAAAGAATCCTGTTTTTTTACCTATTGTTTGTTTCCTAGGGAAATATTTATTCAAATTGTTTGATTTGAAAAATCTTGTGATGAATTTATGGATAAGGTTGGATAATGCCTGCTGACTCGAAGGTTATTGCTGTTATCCCAGCACGGTGGGCCTCCTCCCGGTTTCCCGGTAAGCCTCTTGCCCTCATTAAGGGCAAGCCGATGATCCAATGGGTATATGAACAAGCGAGTAAGGCGAAAAGTGTTTCAGAAGTGATCGTTGGTACTGATGATATTAGGATTCTGAAGACCGTTACCAAGTTTGGCGGAAATGCCGTCATGACATCGTCGGATCATGAGTCTGGAACCGATCGCATTGCCGAGGTCGTTCGTGATAAAAAATGTGAGGTCGTTGTGAATGTTCAAGGGGACGAGCCATTGATTTCGCCTGCGAATATTGATCTTATTGTACGCCCTTTGTTGGAAGAGATTTCGGAATCAACGGTTACGTTACGAATATTGATTAAATCGCGTGATGAGTTGATGGATCGCAATATCACTAAGGTTGTGGTGGATAAATCTGATTCGGCTTTATACTTTTCAAAGGCTCCGATGCCTTTTGATAGATATAGCCTCGATACTAATGTCGATCCTTTGAAGCCTTTCTGGTATAAACATATTGGTTTATATGCTTATAGAAAAATTTTTTTGATGGAGTTTGGCAGTTTACCTGATTCGGGCCTTGAGAAAATTGAAAAACTTGAACAACTGCGCATTCTTGAGAATGGTTTCCGGATTAAAGTTGTTGAAACGACTTTAGACTCGATTGGTGTGGATTGTGAAGCAGATTTAGCGATGGTAGAAAAGCGTTTGGCTGAGCAAACGGTTTTACCCTGAACCTGAAATTGTTAGAGGATATTAAGTGAAAAAACGAACTAACGGTAAGAAAGTTAAATACATCTTCGTCACGGGTGGTGTTCTATCTTCTTTAGGTAAGGGCATTGCTGCATCATCCATAGGTAGCTTGCTGGAGTGCTCCGGTCTTAAAATTACGATTCTTAAACTGGATCCATATATCAATGTAGATCCGGGGACGATGAATCCTTTTCAGCATGGCGAGGTTTATGTGACCGATGATGGTGCAGAAACTGATCTGGATCTCGGACATTATGAAAGGTTCACTCATGCAAAAATGCGCCGGTCTAATAATATTACCGCAGGACGTATTTACCATAATGTTATCCAAAAGGAACGGAAAG
>JABGWU010000363.1 GCA_018645475.1 Opitutia bacterium | reverse complement strand
GTTCTCATGGAGCGAACCCGATTGCCCGGTTTGTCAAATGTCTACGCTTCCCTGGTTGGAGCAGGAAATCATATTTATGTGGTCGGGCGCTATGGAAAGACGGCGGTGCTCAAAAGAACGGGGAAGTTTGACTTGGTTACCACGAATACCTTGGCCGACCGCTTTGACGCATCACCTGCAGTAGTCGGTGATCAAATCTTCTTGCGGGGACATAAATTTCTCTACTGTATCGAGAGAGAATAATAAGAAATAAGTCGTGAACTTGACCAAAGAGAATGTGCGTAAATTTCTGGGCTGGTCCTCGGTTATCAACCTTGGGCTACTACTCTATTGGATACTTGTTATCACCTTAGGCAATGAATTTGTATTTCAGATCCATAATTGGTGGTTCGATATCCCTCATGATCGCTTTGATGAAATCCATTACACCATGATGGGTTACTTTAAATTGGCGATTATTCTTTTCAATGTGACCCCCTATTTGGTGCTCAGGTTCATTAAGTTTGACCCGCAAACGAGCATAGGAAAGGAATAATCCCGTAGTTTTTTTCTTTTCTGCTTTTTTTGGAGAGATTGGGTACAGAAATTATCATAATCACCCAACTTTTTTACGCGTACATAGATTATATTACTGTTTGTTTGAGCAAAAGTAGATTACTACTAAGAGGTTAATTGAGCTCTTATTAACATATTGATTTTACTTGTTAATAACCATGATGGGGTTTAGAAAGGACGCTCCCCTATTTTACCCCCTTTAATTTCTGCCCCTAATGAATCTTGATGATGAAGTCTTCAAAAATTTCCTTGTGGAAATGGGTGAGAAGTTGGAAGAATTAGAAAACGGATTGGCTGAATTAGAGGAAGGATTTTCAGAAGATCTGATTAATAAACTTTTTCGTGCAGTTCATACTATAAAGGGAGGCGGTGGTTTTTTCGGACTTACTAAGGTTTCTGAATTATCTCATGTTTTTGAAGATGTTTTAATGAATGTCCGAGAGGGAAAACTTAGTTTTGGAGATCATATGATCAGTCCTTTTTATTCAGCTTGTGATGCACTTAAAGGAATGCACGAGTCAGATGATTTTGGAAACAATCAAGATATTGGTCAACTATGCCTTGAATTGAAGTCTCTTGAAACTGGATTGAAAAAGGAAGAAGATCCAATTTCTGAACTAGGCGATATCACTGATGTTGAACCAAATCCAGTATCCGATCAAACCAGTGAGGATGATGGAAATCCTACAACAAAGACTGAACTTAAAAAAGTTACTAACAAGGTAGAAGTAGAATCTGAAAAAGTCGTTCTAGAAGAAGTTGAAAGTAAATCCAAATCTCCAGTTACCAAGCTAAGCAAAGGAAATAGGGCAGAAAAGACGGTTGGTCAGAATGAGACCATTCGAGTCAAGGTTGATTTGCTTAATAAATTAATGGAGCTAACCGGAGAAATTGTTTTGGGCAGAAATCAATTGCTTCGTCAGTTTGCAGATATGGAAGATAAATCCAATCTTGTGGCGATGGCTCATATGATTTCGGATCTGCAACAACTCGTTTTGCAGACAAGAATGCAGCCCATAGGCGGAACTTTTACCAAGTTTAAGAGAATTGTTCGCGATCTTGCTAAGCAATTGGACAAGCCCATCAATTTGGAAATCAAGGGAGAAGATACTGAACTTGATCGAAGTATAATCGAATCTCTTTCCGATCCACTTACTCATTTAATCAGGAATTGCGCTGATCATGGATTAGAGGATCCATCGAGCCGTGTAAGTTCAGGAAAAGATCGGGTTGGCACCGTATGGTTACAAGCACGGCATGAAGGTGGACAGGTTGTGATAACCGTGGAAGATGATGGAAAAGGAATCGATGCCGAAAAAGTTAAAGCGAAAGCGATCGCTAATAATGTGATTTCTCAGTCTGAAGCCGATTCTATGGGAGAAAATGAAGCGGCTAAGCTCATTTTCCATCCGGGCCTTTCAACTGCTGAGGAGGTAACCAGTCTATCTGGGCGAGGAGTAGGGATGGATGTAGTTAAATCTACTTTTGAAAAATTAGGAGGAGCAATCGATCTGGAAACAAAGCTTGGTTCTGGAACAAAGATAATTATTCACTTGCCAACAACTTTGACGATCATGTCTTCTTTGATCGTTCGTATAGAAGGTGACCGTTATGCGGTTCCTCATTCGGAATTAAAGGAGGTTATACTTGTGCGTCCTGAAGATGAGATTCAGATTGAGGAAATTCGGGAACGAAAAGTTTATCGTTTGCGTGGAAATCTGATTCCCATTCTTTCAATGGAAGAAATTACCAGTGTTTCTAAAGACCACATGGTAGATAATGAAAAGAAATCAGATCAAAAAGAGATTCTTTTTTTGGTTTTGCATTCAGGGCTTAACCAATTTGGTTTACTGATTGATTCTATTGATCATACCGAGGAAATTGTGGTCAAGCCTCTTGCTCAAATCCTCAGTAGTCATACTTTTTATGCTGGAAGTTCAATTCTTGGGGATAGTGATGTGGCAATGGTGTTAAGTGCCAATGGAATTTGTCAAAGTCACAAGCTTCATATCCATGACTTAGAAACCAGTGTTCAATCCACAAAATCTTTAGCAGAGATGCAGATCTTGGATATGCAGGAAAAACAGGATTTGCTAGTTTTTCGTTATTCAAAGAATGAACAACTTGCGATTCCATTATCTCTTGTTTTCAAGGTTGAACAGATCGAGGTAAAACAAATACAGAAGATTTCGAATAACCATTTCATTAATCTTGAAGGTAAAAATATCCTGCTTCTATATTTGGATAAATATTTATCGATTGAATCTCTTCCCGATGACTTGGAAACTTTTTATATCATAACCCCAAAAATTAAGGACTTCGAGGTTGGCATTGTTGCCTCTTCGATTGAAGAGTCCGTCCATACACGCCTGAATTTAGACAGTCCTCCCATTAATGAAAATGCAATCCTCGGTATCACTACGATTCGGGAGAAAATCACTTTTCTTGTGGATCTATTTAGTTTAGCCGAGCAGGTTTCTCCCGAACGATTTAAACGAGCTGAACTTGAGGGCAAACCCGAGAAAGATCGATTGCTCGTCGTTGAGGATACGCCTTTTTTCCGTGATTTGGAAAAAACTTATTTTGAATCCGTAGGCTTTCGTGTAACGCTTGCTAATAATGGTCAGGAAGCACTCGATCTTCTTTTAGATAGACCTAATTATTATAACCTCGTCGTTTCGGACATTGTTATGCCAGTGATGGACGGTTACGAACTGGTGAAAACGATTAAATCCAGTGAGAAGTTAGAACATATGCCCGTGATTGCTCTGACCTCATTCACCGAGGAAGAAAGTCGTGATAAAGCTTTATCTGCAGGCTTTGATGGTTATGCCATAAAGACAAATAAGGAAAATATTTTGCGAGCTGTGGAACATTTTTTGATAGAGGATTAAGGTATGCTGTATTCAACTTTTTATCTTGGTGATACTCAAATGGCTGTTCCTATTCCCTGTATTTTGGAGATCGGGCGATCCTTTAAATTTCATCCCGTCAGAGGAGCACCGGAAGTAATTGACGGTATCATAAACCTGCGAGGAAAAGTCGTCACTATTGTGAATCTCGGTTTAGCATTTGAAGAAATTAAAATTGAACCTTCCGATGAATCTCGGATTTTAATTTTTAAGAATAATTCGGAACTGAACGAAGTAGCTGATTCCGAAACTGTTATGGAGACTGCACCGGATAATATTGGTATACATGTGGATCGTATCTCCGATGTTATTCGAGTCGAAAGCGAAGAGCTGCAAGCAGTTCCTTCCAATATGGTTCACCCATTCTATAAACATGTAGTGAGGCGAGGCGATTCATTTATTATTATTCTTGAACCTTCCAAAATTTTAAATCTTCACGAAACCCCAGACCATTTATCATGAGCGAGGCAAAAAACATAAAATTCAATATCTACAACCCCATTATTACCTATGAACATAGGGCGGCTTACGATATGATCGTGAGTCATTTGCAGGAAATCTTTCCGATTTGTAATCAGGGGAAGTGTAAGGCTT
>JABGWU010000044.1 GCA_018645475.1 Opitutia bacterium | reverse complement strand
TCCATCCCGCGAAATAGAAACAACCGGTTTTGCCAACGCACTTTTACTTGATGTACGCAACGGGTACCCATACGGAAGTGCAAGTGCCAGCTTAAATGCCAAGGAATTCTCTGCAAGTCAGACCTATCGGGACAGATCAAGAAACCTGGCTGACAAAAATCAGATATCTACTGTCATTAAACTTATACCGGAAGTTCAACAAATGATGAAAAAACTCATGGAAGAGTCAAAACAAGCTTAAGAAATTAAATAAACCTGACCATGAACCAGAACAAAATCAAACTTGTCGCATTTAGCTTTATATTGGGATTCGTTTTTTCAAACCATGGAACTACTCTCGTGGTAGAAAAAGCCTCGAGGGTAACAAAACTATTGAAATCATTTCAATTCGTTAACTTACTACACTTAAAACCCTCTCCATCTTTATGAAATTCAAAATCCTTATCCTCGCAATCCTCCCCCTCTTCTTAAATGCAAATAGTTTTCTGACTCTAAGAGTATCTGATCTATCATTCGACAAAGGAGAGGAACCACCGGTACGCATTGATAACTCGACGCCTTATGCCTTGAAATTTTCGCGAGACCAAAAGACTTGGCTTCCCAGCAACCTCCCGTATTGCAGAACCGAGGATGCCACCGAGGCTTTCATTTCATTTGGAAAACAGGGCGGAAGTCGTACCAGTTTTGCAACCAGCGACCTGGTTCTTTGTTTTCGTAACCCTGAAACAAAAATTAAAGGTCAGCTCTTTCTCCACCAAAAACCAGACGGTTGGAAGCCCTTCCCTTTCACTTTTGAGAAAAAGAATTTCAAAAACCTCTTACCCGAACAAAAAAGTGAAGAGGAGTTCCTCAAGTACAGGACCATTCGATATAAATGGCTTCAGGAACTTGAAGTTCCTGGAACGGCTTGGTACAGGCACCAAGCCCATAAGGATAGTAACCGACTTGCACAAATTCGCAAAGAGCCAAAACCCAACACACCTAATCATAACAACCGGGCAATGATCCGCCCCACCCGTAATACTGGACTGGAAAACAGCATGGATTTATTTTCAGGTGGACGGGCAATCAGTGAAAACCTCCAACTAAATCGTGAACTACGGCTATCGACTGATGAACAAAATCGTACTATCCCTGTCTCATCGGTCACCGGAATCACGATCGATGAGATACCATGGAAGGATTGGATGAAAGACGAAAAACCAAAGCTCGATTCGACTGCCTCAATCTTGCCGCACGATCAGCATGCCATTATTTTTTCGTCTTACTCGAGCATGCTGAAAGTGATGGACGAAGCAACCTTACGGGGAACTCCATTACTCCGCTTGAGTGAAGGTCGAGCAGAGAGTGCCCGCTCAAAAGAAAAATACTCCCAGCAACTCTGCCTACCAGTTGATGAATTATCCCGTATCCTTGGACCAAAGCTAATTTCATCCGTCGCGATTACTGGCAGCGATCCTTTTTTACGCACCGGCACCTCCCTCACACTTATTTTCGAAGCCAAACAAAAAGAAGGTCTGCTTGCGGCTCTCGCCATGCGGAGGATGCAAGCAAAGGAAAAATTCCCTCATGCCAAGTCGGTATCGGGAAAAATTACAAAATCCGCAAATCATAAGTATGAAGGGATTGCTTCCCCCGACCGAACAATCAGGAGTTTCGTCAGCTCATTCAATGAATTCGTCGTCGTAACTAATTCGATGGAACAACTCGCCCACCTAGCACGGGTATTTGATCAAAAGAACACCAGTTTAGCCTCGCTTGAGGAATACCACTTCTTTCGTCAGCGATACCCTATAACTCCAGACAACAAAGAAGATGCATTTCTCATGATCACCGACGCCACCATTCGACGATGGTGCGGCCCGGAATGGAGAATCGGAGCATCCCGGCGTACAAGGGCTGCAGCAGTCATTGCTGAACTCCAAGCACGTCATGAAAGTGGATCTCCTTTAAATGCCAAAGAATTCCCTGAATTAGGGAAAGTATCCCTAAACAACGGTCAGGTACAAAGTTCCAAATTTGGAAACCTTTCATTCCTAAAGTCAGTCAATGAATTAAATATCAAAAAAATTACTCCAGCTGAAAAAAAGGCATATGAGTTCTTTCGTGATCGTTACCAGAGCCATTGGTCAAAATACTTTGACCCCATTTCCGCACAACTTAGCATTAATGATGGGAAAATTGAAGGAGATCTATCAATCTTGCCCTTAATTGGTGGCACCGACTACAGACAAATGATCCAAACGGTTGGAGATGTAAAGCTGAAACCCGAATCAGGTGACCCCCATCCCGAAACAGTAGTTCACTGGGTAAGTGCAATTGATATGGATTCTCCCCGTTTCAAGCAGGCAAGTAATTTTGCCGCTATCATGGCTCCCTCTCTTGGCGTAGGTGCATTCAGTTGGGTTGGGGAATCGTTTTCCTTATACTTGGACAAATCTCCTTTTTTCGAGGGTATGCAAAAAGCTTTTCGTAAAAATGGTATGAAGGGATTGGAGGATTTTTCTGAAAAAAATCTGGGGCGTATTCCATTGGGTATGAATGTAGAAGTTCGCAACCCCTTTAAGTTGACTGCATTTCTAGCCGGTTTACGGGCTTGGATTGAACAAACCGCACCGGGAATGACCATTTGGAGCAATCACGCTCATAAAGGGCAAGGCTATGTCAAAATTGCACCGGGAAAAGGAATTGAAAATTCTCTGGTAAAAGAAGGCTCTGCCCCCATTGCCTTGTATTATGTTCCTTCCCCGGAACTGTTCACCATAAGTCTTAGTGAGGAAATCATCCAAAAAGCGATTGAACGAAATATTCTTCGAAGAGATGAAAATTCATCACTTACAAAAGGAAATTGGAGCGGCATGAGCTCTGCCTTTCAAGCGTCAAAACCTATTCCCTCTATTTTCGATCTTTCCATGAGCCAGAATACAATTAATGGATTGCAAAGAAAGTCATGGAATAACCTACATGCTCTAAACGAATGGCGTATTTATCTAAGGAAGCAATCCCCCCTCACCTATCACCAAAAAGTGTGGCAAACAGATCTCCTCTGCCCTGGTGGCGGAGAATACACGTGGAATCAAGAATTTAAAACTTACGAATCTTCCGCATTCGGGCACCCTGGTGAGCCCAGGCTTCCAGAGAATGTAAGTGTTCTAGGCAAATGGAACCAGGTGGATTTCGGGATCAACTTTGAGAATGATGGGCTTCGTGTAAAAGCAAAATTGGAACGCTCAAATAAATAATTAAACATCCTGCAATTCTTCCACTTTCTGGTACCTCCAAAAGAATATATGTACTTGATTAGATAATATCTATCTCCCTTAGCCACCCCTCAAGTAACTCCAAAGGTAACCCGATTACATTTGAACGCGATCCTTGAAAATCTTCGATTATCAAATCAGACCGTGTTTGTATGGCGTATCCGCCAGCTTTATCGAGTGGATTTACTTCTTCAAAGTATTCTGAAATCGTTTTCTCATTAATTTCCTTAAATGTGACACGACTTGTTTCCACGCAAGACTTCTCGTAATCGAGAGTTCTATTGATCAAGCACAAACCAGTACTCACCTCATGGGTTTGACCGCTGAGCAATCGAAGCATTGAGTACGCATCCTCCATGTCTTTCGGTTTGCCCAGCACGGTTTCGCCCAAAGCAACCAGAGTATCCGCACCAAGCACCCAATTTCCTGAATGCAAATTTGCAACAGAGCGGGCTTTTAAGGTCGCATTCTCCTGA
>JABGWU010000362.1 GCA_018645475.1 Opitutia bacterium | reverse complement strand
TTCAGCAGGCTCGTTCAAGAGCAGCTTTGTCTGGTAGTGAGACCCGACTTATTGTTAATGATATGGAGGAGGATCTTGATAAATATCATCGTTATATGGAAATTATAGTGAAGGATACATGTGCCACCACCGGTGAAATAAAGTGGTTGGTGATGGGAGAAGGGAAATACTTGACTGACGGAGTTTACTTTGTACCTGAAGACGAAGGCAAATCTGAAATTGGAACCGATTGGAGAGGTGATGCATTTACCGTTTGGAGTCAGTCGGATAAAGCGTTCACCCTTGCGGACTCCTTTAAAGGGGAGAGGAAATTAAACGGTCCAAGCAAATTTCGTTACTTAGCATTTGATCAGATGGGAAATGTAGTTTTTCCTGATTCTTCAGGAGGGGGAATACAGAAATCTCCCAGGCTTGTTCTTGGTGTAGGAGCACCCAACCCTACTGGCGAGGGAAAGCCCTTACGTTTCGACAATCCTAATTCAATAGCGGGAATTTTATTGCGTAGATATGGTGGCTTTGCCGTTTTGGAATTGGAGGATTTTGAATGAGGTTTAGGTGCAGCAAACATCTAGATAGAAAGAAACCTCTGACTCAGGGGTTCACTTTATTAGAGGTCGTTATTGCCTTGGCGGTCTTTGGATTTTTGATTGGCGGTTTGTTGGGTTTTTTGCCATGGGGAGTGGAGGGAGTGGGAAAAGTTCGAGAGCAAAATATCGCTTATGGCTTAGTTGATGCCGTACAGGTTGAGCTTGAAAGGATGGGGTTCAGCCTTGTTGAAAGAGGAACTACCAGGATAAAAGGGATTACTTCTGCTGTGCCCGAAGATATGAAGGATAGAAGATGGTGCTTGCTGTTGGTGGCTCCGAGGGAGGGGCATCGGGTTGAGTTTGAGCAGGTTGTGGAAAATGATAAAAGCGTAATGAATGATCGCAGTAGTTTAGTTGAAGGTAATATGCAGGAGTCTTGGGTCAATGAAACCGGAGCAAGTAATGTGGCCTTTAATACATCAATGAACGGAGAGCCTTTATCATTATTAGGAATAAAAGGAAGTGAGACTCAACCCCCTTGGTCTAACCGATGGATCCCTGAAGGGGAAAGGTATTTTCTTATTAAGTGCTCTCAGTATCCTCTTGACCATCGCCATCGCCACCATCCGAGTAATGGTTTTCTTGCCTTGCAGGTTGATATTCAGTGGCCATATAAAACACCAGATCCTTCAACGGGTGATGATGGTTTTCGTAGAATTTCTCATCGGTACCGAACTCATTTTAGGTTTCCTTTGGCCATTACTCGTTAATAATTTTCTTATAAGAGTGAATAAAAAGTTAGGTCTTTGGTTACTTGCGTCTCGACCCAAAACTTTGGTTGCCTCCATTATTCCTGTCTCCTTGGGTGTTTGTTTGGCCTATAAACAGACAGCTAATGTAGAAATTGAGCTGATTATTATGTGTTTTCTTTTCTCCGTTTTAGTCCAAGTTGCCACCAATTTTTCCAATGATTACTTTGATTCCTTAACGGGAGCAGATGATTTACGAGAGCTAGCTCCGGCAAGGTTTGCAGGTAGTGAATTGATTAAAGGAACACATTTGCGAAATGCATCTTATTCAATTTTAGTCTTCGCCTTTTTTGTTGGTCTATTAATTATGGAGTTTTCAGGCGCAAGCCGTATTCTTCTCTTTACAGGAGTATGTAGCGTTTTAAGTGCTTTGGCATATACTGGGGGCCCATTTCCATTTGCATACAATGGATTGGGCGACTTGTTTGTAGTTATTTTCTTTGGATTCGTCGCTATTTGCACAACCCATTATGTTTTAGTCACTGCTGTTGGAAAAATATGGGAGCCTAACTGGATTATTCCACTAGGGGTTGGATTTATGATCAATAATCTTCTAGTGGTTAATAACTATCGTGATCGTAAAACCGATGTAATGGTCAGTAAAAAGACAACTGTGGTTTTATTTGGAAAACAATTTGGGGAGGTCTTATATTTTATAGGTTTTTTTATACCCTGCGTGATTTGTCCATTGGTGGACAATGATCTTAAAATATCTTTTATCCTCTTCCCTTTTGGGGGATTTCTTATTTACAGGTTGTTCAAAGCTGAAAAAAAGAAAGATTTTGATTTTCTTTTATCATCAACCGCAATATCCGTTGTTATGTATGGATGTTCACTAGCTTGGGCTATCGTTCAAAAATAACCCGGATCAATGAGTCTAAGAATTTACGATTTCGGTGAGTTCGTCTTTGGTCTTTAAACCTACTATTGTTTCGGACAACGCACCATTTTTGTAAACCAGTAGTGTGGGTATTGACTGAACGCCATGCTCTTGAGCGAGCTCGGTGTTATCGTCCACATTCACTTTATAAACTTCAACAGAATCACTCTTTTCAGAGGCAAGTTCTTCAAGCACGGGCGTGAGGGCTTTACACGGGCCACACCAAGGTGCCCAAAAGTCGATGATCAGCGTTTTCTCCTTGTTCGAAGTAACTTTTAGAAAGCTTTCTTTGTTTAGATTAATGAGTTCGCTCATTATGTATAAAATTTATTGTAGCTTGGTTGATGTTGTTTAGTTTGAAATAAAGAGAAGAATAATTGCGGTGACCGCACCTCCGAATATGAGGAAGTCTAAAATTAAGAAAATAATACTTGGCTTTTGTTTCTTTTCTGGACCTGTCTTAGCTGCAGTTGCCATTCCTGGAGCACCCGGGGGGGGGGCCATTGGACTTGGCATTGGAGCACCACCCGGTGCAGGGGCACCCATTGCGGGAGCACCAGGCATGGGGGCGATACCTCCCGGAGGGGGCATTGGAGCTCCTGGTAAAGTTGGACCACCTTTGGGTGCAGTTAATGATGGCTTAGGTCCACCAGTAGGTAGAGTTGAGGCAGCACCTGGCGATGGAATTGCTGGTGTTGGGGAAAGAGAGGGAGAAGCCAATACAGGAGATGGAGCAGGTGCAGGAGCAGATGGAGTTGCCGGTACGGCAGCCATATTCGGTAATGCTGGGGTGGGGTTAGGAATTGGGCTTGGTCCAGCAGATGGCGGTGCGGGAAGACCTGGGCTAGGAGGAACTGCCTGAGTGGCTGCGGGAGATGGTGCTACAGGTGCTGCTGATACTGCTGCGGATGGAATAGGGGCGGGGGTCCCATCTGTGGGTTTAATTTTGGGTGCGAAGGGAGAACGAGTAACGCGAAATTTGGGTCCTCCTTCACCCGGTTTAACCGGAACACCTTCTTTAGGGGTAAGTTTGAGCGTGGGTTTAGGGGGGGTGGGCAATCCTTCTTCTGACATAAGAATTATTATACAAAAAGGATTAGTAGATCAGGGCAAGCGAAAGATTAATCCGTGGGTGTATTTTTTTTGATTAAATCTGAAATTTCATCCATGGAAACATCTTCAATCGATTTACCTTTGATCGAGAGATCTTCAAAAGTTTTAAATAGAGTTTCTGTCATTTTGTCGTGGGTATTCTCTGATCCTCCCAAGATCGAGAATTTGTCCGCCTGAGTAATCCTTTTGTGTCCATCTGTGCAATCTAAACCAAGTCCAAATAAGTGAGCCATGACTTTAGGATCTTTGATAGGTAAATTGGGATTATGGATTCGATTGTTCATTTAATCACTTTATTTAATAATTATTCATCAAGTCAAGAATCTCTTAACTTATTTGCATGAGGGTTAAAACGCAAAAAGTCGGGTGCTTAGAGAGAATTCAGTTTCATTTTCTTTGGTTGTTCCTTTACGCCCGGCAAGCGAGAAAATCCAAGTCCACATTGGTGAACTTTTATATTCAACTGCCGTCTGCCAGTAAGGGATTTCTTCTGTCTCCGCTTCGTATGAAATTAAACCTTTTACCATAATATCTTCATCCCATTGATGGGATCCAGATAATCTCCATTGGTCGGCAAATTTTAAATATTTATAATAGCCTACTTCAATATCGTTAATGGTACCGTCAGTTATCCAGACAGAAAAACTATTTCGGATAACTCCCCTTTGAGTTGTATCAATTTTCGACTGACCGTTGAAAGAAATCCAGTAAGCGGGGCGAAGTGAAATATTGGTGAAAAACTCTTTGTTTTGGTTCGTATTGCTTGTTCTACTGTGATGTATGTCCTGGTAAAAATCAAGAGAGGCTAAACTTCTTGAATGATTTTCATTTCGGGTCAGTAATTCATTCTCCCATCCTACACGAACTACTTCATACGCTTCTAATCCATCTGCTTCCATTTGATCCATCAGGTCAATGGGACCGAGGTTTAAATTAGTAAGCGGATCGTCAATTTTGGGAATGAGGGATTCTCTGCTTTGGGATAATCGTTTGGTTTTTCGATGAGAGATGGAGAAGCCCATAATATGCCTAACTTGGTCAATCTTCCATGTCGGGTTCTTCCAATCATAATCGCCTGTTAATTCATACCTGATTTCATTTCCCCACTCCCCAAAACTACGACTCGCATCTGGTCCATTCAAAGAATAATCCTGTCTTCGATAGGTTATGTGAGGAGAGTAAATGAGTCCGTTTTGTATCTTTATCGGACGAATTAATTTATAAGCTAAATCAAACTTGTTTGATTTTTGTAGGAGATCGCCCCAATGGTCTTTTTGCCTGAAGGCTGAAAATTCAAAAGCAACCGAATTATAAATTTTACTTTCGATCCATGGTGTAGGGAATAGGTCGAAGCGGATGTTTGGCATTTGCTCGATCGTTGATTCGTGCTTGTTTGCCTGCCAACGGGTAAGGCTCGATAGGGACCAGTTTTTGCCCTCGTATGCAATTTCTCCAAAAGAATCATTCCATTGATAGTCAGCAAATCGTTCCCTTTGGAAATCACGAAAGACTTCAGAATCCTCTTCTTTTTCAAATTGAGCTGCAATTCTCCAATTTTCATTCAGCCGATTAATGGTATAGGATTTTAGATAGTATCTTCGATTATCTATTGCAGTACCCCTAATATCGTTTCCTAAATCATCACCTTGATCGTTTATCCATCCACTCTCAAAATTTCCATAATAATGGGATCGAGAATTTTCATGATTCCATTCCAAACCAGGTGAAAGAAGCAAACCTCTTTCGGAATATACTTTCAGATCGGTTTTTACATCAAAAGTCGGGTTTAATTCCCACCTCTTACCGGTACCTAAATACCAGCCTAAATTATTTTTTTTACCGGCGGTAAGATTATATTCCAGGTGATTTTTTTGGGCCTTGCCAGAGAAGGAGGGCAGGCGACCAACCCACTGATCTCCGATCTTTATGCTTACACCATTTGCCTGTAATGCACGACTATTTTGATCCAGAGAAAGGTTTTCAATATTTATATTCGGTTCATTATCTTCTTTTCCGAGGACATAAAGGGAGGAGTCAATCGCGTTGATAGTCGATTTGCTCCTAGTTATTTCTTGTGAGGAGATAGCCCAAGGATGAATCCCTGCTTTAACCTTTGTTGCATTAAAATCACCGGATTCTAAATTTATTCTTATTTTATGTGCCAAAAGCCGTATGATTCCGTCACTTAAAATTACCTTCCCAAAAGCTAAGGCTTCACTTTGATTGCGATCATATTCGATCCGATCCGCGGTTAAAAGAACATTTCCACTTAATAAACGGGCATTGGGTTCGGCCACCAATCTTTGTAATTCATCGTCATAATAAACTTCCTCCTCTGCTTCCAAAATAGTTTTGTTAGCGGCATTATCTTCAGGCTTTTCAGACTGCCCGTTCGAATAGTGGACAGAAATGGCAATTAAAATTGTAAAAAAAAAGGTTTTCACTTGGCGTATAAGATGCGATGATCATCTCTTTAAACAAGAAAGAAATTATTATTGGACTCATTTCTTTACTTCTCCCGTCTCTTTTCATGAAGAGAGGTGTACCTTTATCTGATGATTTTAAGCCAAAATGAACTAAATTCCTGTGTGTCGGGCAAATGGGGTAATCCGCATGATTTTTTGGGCTTACATTCACTTGGAGCGAATAAGGGATTTGTTGCCCGTGCGATTGATCCTTTGGCGGAAGAAGTATTCATCATTAATAAGGAGACCCAAGATGCTTATCTCCTTTTAAAAATTCATCCCAATGGTTTATTTGAAGGAAAGATTGCAAATGCTACAAGTTCTTTTCCTTATGTTTTCCGATCCCTGAGAAATGAGGTAGAAGTCGAGTGGGAAGATCCATATGGATTTTTGCCTCATATACAAAATGAGGATCTGGCTGATTTTAACCAAGGCATAGAGCGACGACCTTTTGAGAAACTGGGTTCTTTCACTGCTCAAAATAATGGCATAGATGGAGTTGCCTTTGTTTTGTGGGCTCCATCCGCTCAAAGTGTTCATGTGATCGGCGATTTTAATCAATGGAATCCCATTTCCCTGCCGATGAGATCTTTGGGCTCATCGGGATGTCGTGAAATTTTTGTCCCAGGTGCAACGGTAGGACAAAAATACAAATTTCGAGTTCTAGGTGCTGATGGAGTGATGAGAGATAAGACTGATCCTTTTGGATCAAAGTTTGAAGGCCCTCCAGAAAATGCTTCGATTATACATTCCCGAGATTCGGGTCCCCTAGACAGAAGTGCAGTTTCCTCCCCGAATCTGTGCTCCAAGCCATTTTCTATTTATGAGATGCATCTGG
>JABGWU010000361.1 GCA_018645475.1 Opitutia bacterium | reverse complement strand
CACAAGGAGCATCCCAAAACAGGAGATACTTGGAAAATTTATC
The DNA here is from genome assembly GCA_018645475.1 of Opitutia bacterium. Lineage (GTDB taxonomy): Bacteria > Verrucomicrobiota > Verrucomicrobiia > Opitutales > Seribacteraceae > Seribacter. Next base: position 4,352 of record JABGWU010000361.1, on the reverse strand, counting down.
CATCCTATGATTTTGCCCACGGACAATCAGATTCAATTGAAGGTATCACTCATTCCCTCTGCACATTGGAGTTCGAACATCATCGCCCGCTATACGACTGGTTTTGCGAAAACCTGGGCATCCATCATCCGCAACAAATTGAATTTGCCCGACTCAACTTAACTTATGTTGTAATGAGTAAAAGAAAAATGCTCAGACTCGTCGAAGAAGGACATGTTAATGGATGGGATGATCCACGCATGCCAACCCTGCAAGGAATGAGAAGGCGTGGATTCTCCCCACAATCAATTCTGGATTTCTCTGAACGAGTAGGAGTGGCAAAACGGGAAAATGTGATAGAAGTTGAACTGCTCGAACATTGCTTAAGACAGGATTTAAACAAAAAGGCCCAAAGGAGACTGGGTGTTTTAAATCCTCTTAAACTAACGATCGAAAATTACCCCGATGATCAGTCCGAAGAAATGGACGCTGTAAACAATCCTGAAGATTCAAATGCTGGAACCCGGAAAGTTCCCTTTTCCAAAAATATTTTTATAGATCACAATGACTTTATGGAAGACCCTCCCAAAAAGTACTTTCGTCTGGCACCGGGTAAAGAAGTAAGGCTAAAATACGCATACTATGTAACCTGCAAGGAAGTGATCAAAGATAACAATGGAGAAGTTACAGAAATTATATGTAGCTATGACCCCGACTCTAGAGGTGGAGATACAGCTGATGGGAGGAAAGTGAAAGGAACAATTCAGTGGGTTGACGCAGAAACTGCGATTCCAACGAAAGTTCGTCTATACGACCGTTTATTTTCTGTTCCCAACCCAGAAGATGTTTCAGATGGAGTTGATTTTATTGAAAATATTAATCCAGATTCACTAAAGGTTTCTGAACATTGCTTAACGGAATCGAATTTAAATAACATTGAAGTCGGTTTCCCATTTCAACTGGAAAGAATTGGATATTTTTGCAAAGATCCAGATTCTTCGGAAGAAAAATTAATTCTTAACCGTACCGTTGCCCTAAGAGATAGCTGGAAAAAACAAAACAAATCCTAGAAATTAAGTACAAAAATGAGGTTTATGGGCACCATTCGAGCTTGCAAAGAGTCGAATATTGGCAAGACTAAACTGAGAATACAATACTAACAGCCTAACCAACCAGCCCAAATAAATCATGAGTAATCAAGATTCACAACCAGACATGAAATTATTTTGGGGGTGCTTTATCGCCCTCATCACGACAGCTTTTGCGTTCATAACAAGAGCATTTCTTGTTAATGCAGAACCTTTTTGGCCAAGTACCTTTGGTTTGGATCAAGTTCAGGCACAAGAACTTTTCGGTGCGGGCATCTGGCCTTTTGCAATCAGTATAATCGTTTTTAGTTTGATTATAGATAACATCGGCTACCGAGCGGCCATGTTCTTTAGTTTTATTTGCTATGCACTTTATGCTGTACTTGCCTTTCAAGCTTACGGAGTCGTAACCGCGGAAGGTTTAACTGGAGATGCGCTCAAAACTGCACAAGTTGAAGCATACGATCTACTTTACATGGGCTCAATCATACTTGGCCTTGGCAATGGTACTGTTGAAGCATTCATCAATCCTGTGGTTGCAACAATGTTCAATAAAGATAAAACAAAATGGCTTAATATTTTGCACGCTGGCTGGCCCGGTGGTTTAGTTTTAGGCGGCATTTTGACCATTTTATTGGGCGAACAGGCAGCCGAGGACTGGAGAATTCTTATTTATCTCATAGCAATCCCAGCTGTCGTTTATCTGGTAATGCTCCTTAAAGCACAATTCCCGGTTAATGAACGAGTTTCATCAGGCACATCTTACAAGGAAATGCTTGCTGAATTTGGTGCTATTGGAGCCCTTATTGCAGGCTACCTCATATTTCGTCAACTTGGAATGGTTTTTGGTTGGGAGGATAATTTGATCTACGGATTAACTGCTGTGGCAACTATTGCTTACGGTTTTTATTGCAAATCATTTGGGCGTCCAATCCTCATTTTCATGTGTATCATAATGATTCCATTAGCAACCACGGAACTGGGTACAGATGGTGCAATTTCTGGCCTCATGGAAGAACCAATGAAAGCTGCAGGACAGCACCCTCTTTGGGTGTTGATATACACGTCAGCAATCATGATGGTTTTACGCTTCTGGTTTGCTGGTCCTATTGTTGCTAAACTGGGACCATTGGGCTTGCTGGCAACCTCTGCTGTTTTAGCCATTGCTGGACTTTATTTGCTCAGTACCGCCACTGGGTTGTTTATGGTTTTTGCATGTGCAACTCTTTATGGTTTTGGAAAAACTTTCTTCTGGCCAACCACTTTAGGTGTAGTTTCAGAACAGTGTCCCAAAGGGGGTGCCTTAACTCTTAATGCAATTGCTGGTATTGGTATGCTTGCCGTTGGAATCCTAGGTGGTCCTGTAATCGGAAAATTGACTGAGGATTCAATTAAGGTCTCAGTTGAAGGTGCGACTTCTACAGAAACCTATAACTCAATTTCGAAAGACAGCACTTACTTCCTTGGAGATTACACTGCAGTAGATAGTGAAAAATTAGGAAAACTAGTCGGTGATCAAAAGCTGAAAGTTGAAGAAAGTATCCAAAGTGGAAAACAAGGATCGCTGGCTAGCGTAGCTGTATTTCCATTCTTTATGCTAGTATGTTACATCGCTTTAATTTTATATTTCAAAAACAGGGGTGGTTACAAACCCGTCGAATTGTAAAACTTTTCTTTTCATTTAACTTTACAAAAAAAGCCATATCCTTTGGGATATGGTTTTTTTGTGACTCCTACTCTCCCTTTAATCCTTAATTAACAAAATATCATAATATTATGGCTACAAAAAAACCATTACGTATCGGACTAATTGGCTACGGCTTTATGGGCAGAACCCATTCGAATGCATTTCGTAAAGTACCCAATTTCTTCGATTTAAAATATGAACCTCAACTTGCTGCCGTTTGTGCCCGCAATAAAGACCGAGCAGAAGCTTTTGCATCTCAATGGGGATATGAGTCTGTTGAAACAGATTGGCGCAAACTGATTGATCGCGATGACATCGATGTAATTGATATTGCCGCACCAAATAATGTTCACCACGAAATCGCAATTGCTGCGGCAAAAGCCGGCAAAGCGATTCTTTGTGAAAAACCACTCGCATTGAATTGTAAGGAAGGTGAGGAAATGGTTCGTGAGGTGGAAAAAGCAAAAGTACCGAACATGGTTTGGTACAACTATCGTCGTATCCCTGCAGTTTCTCTTGCTAAAAATATGATTGAAGAAGGACGACTCGGTAAAATCTACCATTACCGCTCGAATTTTCTTCAAGACTGGACAATCAATACAGATCTGCCACAAGGCGGTGAAGGCTTATGGAGATTAGATGCAAAGGTAGCTGGAAGTGGCGTAACGGGTGATCTTCTTGCACACTGTATTGACACCGCAATTTGGTTAAATGGTCCAATTGTAGAAGTTAGTGCAATGACCGAAACATTTGTTAAAGAACGTGTGCATGCTAAGACAGGTAAGAAACAAAAGGTTACTATTGACGATGCCTGTGCTTTCCTTGCTCGGTTTGCAAATGGATCTCTCGCAATTTTTGAATCTACCCGTTATGCTCGTGGTCATAAAGCATTGTACACCTTAGAGATCAACGGTGCCGATGGATCCCTGGCATGGGATTTACACGACCTGCATAGGCTTGAATACTATGACTATGACAAGGAAGACGCAAAGACCCGTGGTTGGCGTTCAATACATGTGAGCGATAATGGCGGCGAGCATCCATATATGGATAAATGGTGGGTCCCCGGTCTAAACATCGGATATGAGCATAGCTTTATTAATCAATTTGCAGATTTTGTGGATGGTTTTGGTTCTCGTAAGAAACGTCCAAACCGTCCCGATTTCCGCGACGCTCTCGAAACCCAATATATCTGTGAAGCTGTGCTTGATTCAGCAAAATCAGGTCGATGGAAAAAAGTTGGTAAAATCAAAGCGAAGTAAGCTTTTTTTATAAATTTTCTTACATTGAAGGAGCCACGCAAGTGGCTCCTTCTTGCTTTATAATATTGTAAATAAATATTGTTTGTTCTTGCCCTTTTAAATTTGGGAACAAGATACATGTAGTATGAAATTCTTTATTCTCACTACATCGTTTATTTTATCTTCATACTTTTCACTCTTGGCATCTAATTGGCCATCTTGGCGAGGAGAACTACGTGACGGAGTAACGAAGGAAACAGGTCTTCTTCAAGAATGGCCTAGTAATGGGCCATATAAACTTTGGGTTTCAGATCAGGCAGGTCTAGGTTATTCAGGTTTCACAATACAAGATGGCAT
>JABGWU010000360.1 GCA_018645475.1 Opitutia bacterium | reverse complement strand
CTCTTTGAGTGTTCAGAGGGTTGGCAGAAGCCCCTCAAGAAAACTTTTGAACCATGGGGGGATAAAGTTGAGATCATCGCGCTGAAACTATCTTCAACTGAAGACCTAGGTAGTACTACACTCGATCGTTTTTTTGAAAATAGAGAACCCCCAACAATTTTAAAAGTAGATGTCGATGGTGATGAACAAAATTTGCTTGAGGGTTCTAAAAGACTACTAAAAGAACAATCCTACCTGCGAATTGCTCTCTGTGTTTATCATAAAATAAACGACGAAGTAGAATTTACTAATTTACTTCAGGACTTTAATTTCAAAGTTAAAACTTCAAATGGGTATATGATTTTTTACTTAGACGAACCCTTGCAGGAACCTTACTTTCGTAGGGCACTTCTATTTGCGTCGAAAGGCGAAACAAACTTATGAAAAGTTTAATCAAAAAGATAATCTCTCCTTTAGTCATCAAATGCTTTCATTATCTTTGGTGGCAATCTACAGGTACTTGGCCAAAAAACACTTATCTGGGTTATGAAATACTTCAATGCCCTCTTGATCTGCAGTTGTACCAAGAAATCATTTTCAGAGAAAAACCCGAATTCATCCTTCAAACAGGGGTATGTGGTGGTGGGTCAATCGTATATTTTTCTTCGATTTTGGATATGATGAATGCTTCTACAGATACGAAGGTTATTGGAATTGATATAGAACTATCCGAGCAAGCAAAAACGATTAAAAATGATAGGGTATTGCTTCTTGAAGGGAGTTCCACGGATCAAGAGATTTTTAAAACTGTTACCAAATTAATTGAGGGTAAGAAGGGATTGATTATTCTTGATTCAGATCACAGTAAAGACCATGTCTATGAGGAACTTTCTATGTATAATAAATTAGTCGCCTTAGGCTGTAGGTTAGTTGTGGAAGATACCAATCTAAATGGTAATCCCGTGTATCCTGCATTTGGTCCAGGTCCATTCGAAGCGGTTTGTGATTTTTTATCTGAAAACGATAAATTCATTCCCGACGACAATTTATGGAAACGAAATCTCTTTTCATTCCACCAATATGGTTGGCTAAAAAGAATCAAGTGACTAAGACGATCTGCATTTAATAAATCTTAGTTATCAGAAACAAATAGTATGAACAAAATCGCATGGGTTCATATCGACATATTAGATAAAATAAAGGATTTTGATAAAGGTTTATATCCTCGGTCACATTTATGGGGATATCCTTTAGAAAGCAATGATGGATTTCATGTACTTAATCCGTTCAATAAAAACAGATGGTTACATGCACTTTCCACATTTTATGAATACATCACAAAATCCCGCTTTGGCAATTTGCTCATAGAAATTTCACTGTTACTGAAGATTAAAGAATATAATTCCATATATTGTATCAGCGGTAAGCTATTTTGGATCCCAATTCTGAAGAAGTTCGGTTTAATAAGAACTAAACTAATTATTCTAATTTACCGAGTTCCAGAAAAAGCACCCTTTTGGAAATTTCACAACCTTCATTTATCAGAATACATACTAAGAGCATTTGATGGAATAAATTGCTTAACCCAAAAGACTGCAGACGATCTATTAGCGAGCTTGGGAAAAGATAAAGAAATTGTATATCTTCCCTGGTGTACTGATGAAGAGTTCTTTTTAAATAACAATAAATCGGACTCCACATATTTTTTCTCGTCAGGCAAAACTAACAGAGATTATGAAACATTATTAAATGCCATTAAACGAGTACCTGAAAATAAATTCATCCTCATTGGACATTTCCCAAAAATCAAAACTCTAAATCAAATTACTAATCTAGAAATAATTGATTCCACAAAGGACCAAACTGATTCGGCCATATCATACCCCTCCCTAAAAAAGCATTACTCCCAGGCTATTGCAGTCTGTATTTCCCTCAATGGTGATCCGAATGATACATGTGGCTACACTGAGTTACTCGAAGCTATGGCAATGGCTAAACCTGTTCTCATGACTCGATCGGGGTGCTTAGATATAAATATTGAAGAAGAAAATAT
>JABGWU010000359.1 GCA_018645475.1 Opitutia bacterium | reverse complement strand
CATCCTGGATCATGCATTCGGAACTGGGCTGGTTGTATCCGATGGCTAGTGGAAAAAGCGGAGTCTGGTTGTGGAAGGAAGATCTTGGCTGGCTCTGGACGGATGAAGCGTTCTATCCATTCCTTTATCAAAACACTTCGGGTAGCTGGCTTTATTTTTACGGGGCAAGCCAAGGTACAATGCTCTTTTATCATTACCGGGATGAACGCTGGATGCAGATTAACAGGGGAGAATCAATCGATTAACTTTATTCTTCCATTTTATTACACAAAATATTAAATTTATGAAAAGACACATTCGAAATATGAGCAAAATAATTAAATTGGGAACAACATTATTCATGTTCCTAGCCTTCTTTGATTTGCAGTTGGAAGCACAATCGGAGAAGAAGAGTAGTAAGGGTGCGGTTATTGTGGCAGACTTCAAGGAACCGGTTCGTTTTTTAGATCAGGCTGGGCAGATTATTAATTTTGGGAATGAGTTGAGGGGGTCCATTATAACCGAGGGCCAGACGGCTCAGGTTGGGATTGGTGGAAAGTTAGTTTTGTTATTTTCCAATGGAACGATCACGACTCTTCAGTCTCAGACCAAGATGAAGATTGGTGTATTTGAACAGGTTCCTTTTAATGCGGGAGACAAGACAATTTCTGATTTGGAGGGTGAGCCAAGTGAGTCCAAAGTGGTGATCGATTTGGATTGGGGTTCCATGGTGGTGAAGACAAAGAAGTTGGATAAGAAATCGAGTTTTGATATAAATTCCCCAGTTGGAACCGCAGGTATCCGGGGCACGGAATTTCAAATGTCCCAAAATCCAGGCACAGGTGTGCAATTGGATGTTACCGAGTCTACTGTTGCGTTTACCCCGCCGGGAGGAGCTCCCATGCCGGTAAGTCAGGGGAATGGGTTGGATGTTTCGAGTTCGGGGGTATCCACGCCACGCCCGGTCAATCCAGCGGTTGCCCAGAATATTGGGGTAACTAACCAGGCAGCCACCCAGTCGACCAATGATATTTCACTGGGTACGGTTTCGGAGGCAATGACCGAGGCCACAATAAGCGTGGAGGAATCGGGTGCTGGTGGTGAATCCACGGAACAAGGTTCAAGTGATGCTTCCGACTCAGGAGACTCACAGTCTGAGGAAGTAGAATCCATTCCTGCAGAAAAAGAAAAGTCGGGAGAGAGGGAAGCGGAGAAGATGGGAAAAGATTCATCTGCACCCAATAATAAAAAAGAGAATTCTCGTTCTTCACGCAGGCAAAATAAGCAATCTAATACAAATTTACAGTCCCAGGTATTAGAGAATAACCAAGAGGTAAAAGAGGTGAGAAAGACGAATAGTGTAACAGTGCATTCACGTGCCTTAGCGAAATATGGATTAAGCACTAAGGAAACAAACCGCTTTAATTTATTTCCTTCACCTTTGCAAGATCGGTTGATGAGTTTGGGGCCAGATAACTTAAAGAGAATTTTAAACATTGCGGACTTTCAAATTGCGCAGGCATATGCATTATTTAGTTATTCCAACAACACTCGTGCTTTAATACTTGGATTGGATGATAGTGCATTGGTTGGTTTGCTTAATCAAAAGGTGGATGAGACTCTTCTTAATGACACTTTGAACAAAGAAAGCCTGGCTGCTTCTAAATCCAGCATGGTACCAGGTGAAAATTCTACTCCCAGTCAGGATTCTAAATTACTTACTCTGGGAGACAACTTGAAGGCGTCTGGAAATTCTGACTTGTTGGATGAATTGAAGGTTTTATCCGGTGGTTCACTCACAGATGAGTGGATCCAGGTGGGGGAGGTGGCTAATGTGCTAACGCAGGATTATTCTTTGTCGGTAATTGCGGTTGCGGATTTGGTCCAAACGGGAGAAAAAGTTTTGAGTAATCCTTTTTATCAGGAAATCAGTTCTTTATATGGACAGTTAGAAATTGAGTCTTTGGTCGCGGGAAAGCCGTCTTTTATAGCCGGTCGCAAGATGACGGTGGATGTCAGTAAATTGGATCTTTCTAATTTGTTAAGCACTGGTTCGGTTGCATTGAGCGGTTCGGAATTACTTAAGTTATCAACCAGTCTTGAATTGGTGGGATCTTCGCCTTCTTCGACCCGGGTGGTTTTGATGAGTGGAGAAAACCTAGAATCTGAAAAAGGGTTGAATTTTCAATCTGCAACCAGTGATTTGGTTTTGGCTGCCCGGAAGGATATTTTGCTCGAGGATGTACAATTAGAAAGTTCCCGCGAAGTGGCATTACGCAGTTTGCGGGATGTTAGTTTGACAAATGTGACCATGGGGGCGAGCAATTTGGCAACGGTGCGAGCGACCCGAGATTTGAATGTGAATGGTTTGAAATTCAGCCGGGAAATTCCTTCGATTTTGATGGAAGCGACCACCATTCGATTGAGCGAGGTTAATTTCCCAGCTTCCTCCATGGTTCGATTGAATAGTTTGAAGGGGGGCATTGATGGAAAGTATCCCAATTTTGGTTCTGCAATTCCCAGTGCCCAGCAGATTGGTCGGGTGAATTTTATTAAGAATGTGTCATCGGGTGGAAATATTTTAAATAACCGGTCGGCTTTCGATCAATACGGAGCAAATATTTCCATAGGTAAGGTTGCGCTTCCCTGAAAAGAATTCTAGTGTCTTGACCCCATGAAAAGATCATCTTTTTTTACTGCGCTTATGTTGAGCTTCTTCGGTTGGCAATCTAATGGATATGCACAGGCGATAAATTCATTGAAGGGGCAGCCCAGTCGCCCCGGTTATGCGAATTTTCATTCCAATCTTGGATTACAGGAAATTATTGAAGTCGGTGTGCCTGTAAAGCGGGGACAAATTTCACAGCCAGATGCCGTGGTTATCCCAAAATCAATAGGATTAGGGGACAGGGAAGGAAAAGAGACCGAGATTGTTTCTCCTAAATCAGAAATTAATATTCATCCAGGATGGCTTCCTAAGAAGGAAGCGGAAGGTAAATCTGAACCAGTTCCGGTTAAGAATTCAAAGGGGGGGACTGATTTGGATCTCTCGGTTAGTGCTGGTTTACGGGCTTATCAGACTTCCAATGTATTGCGGGTTAGTTCAGGGGAGCAAGAATCGGGTGTGTTGGAGAGCAATATTGGCGGAGCAGTTACTCGTTCGAGTGTGCAGGTGGGGGAATATATAACTATGATTCCACGTTTGGATGTAATGATGCAGTGGGCAAATTACGGAGAAGACACCGTGAGTGATCTTTTGGATTATCGCTTTACTCTGGCCAAGGGGAGTTTTGCGTTTGCATTTCCTAATGATTGGACTCTTACACCTGCTATAGAATATAATCTTTTGAGCAGCCAGTCGAGCGGAGATCGTATGTTTGATGCGGTTGCTCCTTCCATTAATTTACAAAAAGCCACTGTTTTTAATGAGAAATCTATTTTGCTCTATGATGTGACTCTAAAATACAATAATACTGATAAGGTTATCCCGTTTAATACTACCAGTAGTTCCAGTATACCAGGAGTTTTTGCAGACGATGGAGACAATTTTCAATATTCTCTTAATTTGACCTACATCAAGCTTTTTGGAGAAAATAATGAATGGATGTTAATGCCAAGTTTTGGTGTTACACGATCGGCTTACAAGAAAAACACTCACGATGGAAGGACTGATTATTTACTTAATTTAGGGGTCACTGGAATTTATCAATGGAAACCATGGCTTGGTTTCCAGGCTTTTGCGAATTATACCAATATGTCTACAAACACTATTGGAGAAAGTTTATTATTATCATCTTCCAGCTCCAAAACTTTTGATATTGGATTGGCAGTTACTGGAAATTATCAATTTTGAAGGTTTGACCTAAAGGAAATCCTTCTTTTTGATCTATACCTATGCGAAGGTATTTCTGTATTTTTCTATTTTTCTTCTCTCTTTTGTCCGCAATGCATGGGCAGGGAATGCATTTAATTATGGATCAGGTTGGAGATGGGGCATTTGTATCTTTGGAAGAAGGCACAACTGAGCCGGTTCGTCGGGCAAGCTTTATTCCCATGGATTCACGGATTACGGTGCGTGCACGAAGTGGTATTGAAACCATGTCGGCAGGGTATTTATTTCGATATGGTGCGGATACCCGGTTTACACTTTCGAAAGAAGCCCTCCAGTTACATGATGGATCAATCATGATTCAGTCCCGAAAAATTGGAAACCGTATTGTTTTTAAAAGCCCAGAGGCTTCTCTTCGTATTGCCGGAATTGGAACCTGTATGATAGAAGTTGAGACCAATGGTGGACTCAAGGTTATTGGGATTCTAGGAAGAATGATTGTCGGTGTTGGAGACAACGGAGTGGAAGAGGATTTACTTGCTGGAGAGTTGGTTTTTGTAAAGCCCGGAAATTCCGGATTGGGTGATAAAATTAATGTGAATCTAGAAAGAGTTGTTGAAACTTCATTTTTACTTTCCGGTTTTCAAAATGGAGCAAGTTTTCAGGGTTCTCTTACATCCGTTGTCCGTGCCCAAAAGGAATCGATTGGAAAGACATACCGTGCGGAAGTAGGAGATGCCAAGGGAACGGATACCTTTGAAATTGTTACAAATACTGAAGTTTTACCCGAAGAGAAAAATAGGGTGGATGTAGAATCAGAAAATAGTTCCTTAATCAAAAATCGGTCCAACTACAAAATTCCGGGAACCGATCCACTGCAGGAATTGTTGGGTAGAGCTCCAAAGCGAACAGTTCCTGTTATTGAAGAAAAAGCAGTTTCACCCGCTCCTATCAAATTAAGACCTTTACCTGGAACCTTACTAAGGAAACAAAATTAACCCATTTTTTTTTATTTTTAAAATATGAATTCATTCACACCGTTAATATTAGCTTCTTCAGGTGGTCACGACTACTTGTATGGTTTATTTTTCTTAATTGTTGCTTTGGTCATTGGAGCGGCAACCCGACATTTCTTTAGTCGAATTCCGCTTCCTTTTACGGTATTGCTTCTTTTGATCGGATTAGCGATGGGTGCATTAAACCGGGCTTATGGTCCGCATGGCGGTCATGGACATGATGGTGATCATGCATCTCATGTGGAGGGGATTGTGGGGAAATTTGTGGATACTTTAAGCGGGGCGATCACATGGGGAGGGAATCTCGATGGGCATTTAATTCTTTATGTATTCCTTCCTATTCTCATTTTTGAGGCTGGTTTTGCATTGGATGTACACACATTTAAAAAATCTTTTGTAAATGCATTTTATCTGGCTGGACCAGGTATTGTGACGGCCACTGTAATGACTGGGGTGGCATTTTGGGGTTTAATTCAGATCTTTGGAGGAGATGGTGGGGTATTGTCTGAATGGAATTCGGAGGCCGGTGCATTCATTTGGCTGTCATCGATGCTGTTTGGGGCAGTGGTCAGTGCAACGGACCCGGTTGCGGTGGTTGCATTGCTCAAGGAATTAGGTGCGAGTAAAAAATTAGGCACCTTGATCGAAGGGGAATCTTTATTAAATGATGGTACTGCAATTGTGGCCTTCGTTCTTCTGATTGGAGTGGTAACGGGTGCAGAGGTTTTTGCGGGTACTGGAAGTTTTCTTGGCACTGCGGCAATTGGTTTTGGTAAGATTGGTGCAGCGGGTGGTTTGATTGGTGTTTTTCTTGGTTTGATTGCTATACTATGGGTGAGAAAAGTATTCAATGATCCAATGATTGAGATCACAGTTGTTCTTGTAACATCTTATGCTGTTTTCTTTATTTGTGAGCATTTTTTCCATGTTTCCGGAGTTCTCGGGCTTGTTGCACTTGGCATCGTAATGGCGGGTATTGGAAGAACCCGAATCAGTCCGGAAGTTGAGCATTTTATGCATGAATTTTGGGAGCTGATTGCTTTTGTGGCAAATGTTATCATCTTTATCGTGGTTGGAGTTGTTATTGCCCAAAATGCGAACCCCACCGGCATGGATTTCTTAATTCTTGGCTTGGTCTATGTCGGAATTCATTTAGTTCGTGCCATAAATATGGGCACATTTTATCCGTTGATGAAGAAGACGGGATAT
>JABGWU010000358.1 GCA_018645475.1 Opitutia bacterium | reverse complement strand
TGAGGGTAGTATCTTTCCAAATTGCCTTACCGCCACCTCAAAACTAAGTGATAAGAAATTTTCAATAAAAAGTGAAAAAGCAACTCTTCGTTAGTCTAGCCTCAGCTGCAGCTCTTTTTTTTACTGGTTGCGGAAATGATACCGGCCCAAATAGCGCAAAAGAACAAAGTGGAACGGCAAGAGAAATTCCAAACCTACGAGAAGGAGACTTTTGGGACGGTTTTCAAAGCGATTTCAAAGCAAAATTTCATACCGATGATAAAGAACGCTTAATACGAACTGCAGACGGGGTCGCTTTTACCGGAGAAATCACCACGCGGATCGCAGCGGGCGCATTATCAAGCAGAGCTAGTTATTTGGCAGGCAAGCAGGACGGGAATTCCTTCATTTGGTACGAATCAGGGGCACTTGAATCCAAAATACATTTCCGACAAGGAATAAAGGAAGGACTTGAGATTATATGGTCCGAAGACGGCCAAGAATTGTCGAAAAAACATTATATTGATGGCATTGAGGACCTTGCCAAGTCTAAAGATAAAGAGGATGAGAAAGATGTCGTTTGGGGACAAAGTGTAGCAGCAAAAGCACTGGCGAAATGGACTGGGAAAGGGAATGAATTCGGCGAAAAGTTCGCGGGGGATCCTTCTCGCGATGGAACCCTATTCATAAGGGAAACCGAAGAACTCTACACCGGCACTATAACCGCTCTTGATGACTCAGGGCAAAAAGAAGCCGAACTGAATTTCAAAGAAGGCAAATGGGACGGTGAAATTACCAAATGGGATTTAGAGGGAAATATTTGGGAAAAAGGTGAGTTTACCGCCGGCAAGCTAATAGGCTTTGAAATAAAGGATGGCAAACCTTTCGATCCCAATCAAATCATGGAGTCATCCCCCTTCGGAAACTGAGCTCGGACTGATCTTCGCAAAGCATTGATTTCCATGAGATTAGCTTATTCAAAGACCACCATTCAGCTTATTGTACAAAGGTATCCCTAAAGAAGAACATCACCCACTGCTTTTGGAACGCTAATTGCTAGGAATCAAGCGGATCAAACATTGACCTCCCAAAGTAGGTTCAAAGAAAACAAGAGTCCGCACACTGCTAGTCCAGAAACGAAAGATTGGCTATATACCTCTCGTGTGCGGTCGTGCGGTAGCTATTGCCACAAGCCATTGATGCATTTTTCTGCGATGACTGCAGTTGAACTCCGAACTAGTTCAGGGAACACTCTTCCCATCAATCTTGTACTGACGAATCTTGTTACGAAGGGTTCGAACATTAATCGCCAACAATTCCGCAGCCTTAGTGCGATTTCCGCCCGTCGCTTTCAATGCCTGCAGAATGTGCTCACGCTCGATTTCCTCCATGGTGAGAATCCCTTCGATTTCCTCAACAGGATCGGTCCCTTCGTCCGGAGTCGGTCCTGGCGGAACAGAAGATTTCGCCTTGTGGGTTTGCAAACTGACTGGAGCACCGCCCAATCCAAGCAACTCGGGACCGATAGCTTTGCCGTGTTCAGTAAGAATAACCGCTCGCTCAACGGCATTTTCGAGTTCGCGAACATTTCCCGGCCAAAAGTGATTTCGCATAGACTTCAACGCCTGTTTCGAAAACTTCGCCTTTTCCAAGCCATGCTTCCGAGCATGCCTCTTGAGAAAAGTCTCCGCCAACAAAGGGATGTCATCGGAACGGTCGCGAAGAGGAGGAACGACTATCGGAAATACATTCAACCTGTAGTACAAGTCCTCACGAAACTTCCCTTTTTCCACCTCTTCCATAAGATTGCGATTTGTAGTGGCAAGAACACGAACTTTAACCTGAATAGTCTTATTTCCGCCCACACGTTCAAATTCCTTCTCCTGCAGTACACGGAGAAGCTTGGCCTGAAGCGCAGGTGCAATCTCGCTGATTTCATCCAACAGAAGAGTACCGCCATCGGCCAACTCGAAACGCCCCTCTCGCCTTTCGGTAGCTCCAGTATAGGCTCCTTTTTCGTGTCCAAAGAACTCACTTTCCATCAAGGTCTCAGAAATAGAAGCACAGTTAACTCGAATATAAGGTTTTTCCGACAACAAGCTGTTGTTATAAAGCTCCCTCGCCACCAGTTCCTTACCCGTGCCATTTTCCCCCGAGATAAGAACAGTTGCTTCCGTGGCCGCCACCTTCCGCACCATCTCCTTCAACAGTCGAATGGGTTCCGCCTTTCCTACGATATCAGTAGCCTTAGCCTCGATCTCCTCGACGTAATAACGAGTTACTCGCTTCATTTTATCGAAGGAAGCAGCCTTGTCGACCACCACCTCGATCTGGTCGAAGGAGAAAGGTTTCATGACATAATCAAAAGCACCAGCTTGCATACAGGATACAGCAGACTCCACCGAACCATAACCCGTCATCATCACAATCATAGGGCCATCGACCTTCGCCGTCAGTTCCTCAAGCAGTTCAGTCCCCTCTCCGTCAGGCAGCCGAACATCCAAGAACACCAAGTCAAAAGAATCTCGCGAAAGAATTTTTCTCGCCCCCGCCAAATCCTGAGCCGAAGCCACAGAATACCTCTTGTTTCGAAGTTGCGTCTCCAGGGACTTACGAATCATCATCTCGTCATCCACCACCACTATCTTCTCAATCGCCATTCAGAGTTTCTTTATCATATTGAGAGATTTTTGTCTACAACTGACTAGGTATTTTTTTCCTAGCAAGAAGCAAAGTCCATCAATTACTTTGATTTTAACGCTCAGTATATTCAATTTGAAATAAAATGTCAGCAAAACTAAAGTTTGAAATTATCCCCGATTCGCGATCAAATTTTAAAGCTTATTTGTAAATGTCATGATCAAAAGGTCAGGTTTAAGGTTTCATCTAATTGGGAACCCCGTTCAAGGAGATTAATAATGTCTAGTTCACCAAAAGTTATAATCGATTCCAAATTAGTCTCTGAAATTGACATCACATGGAAAGATTGGGTCAAATCATTAATTGAGCATGAATCCACAAGTGTTTTCGTCCATCAAGATGAAGTCGAAAATGAAATCCTCAACATTATATCAAGTAACTTTCAAATTGCCAAAGAAAAGATAAACTTCATATCGAGTGTCTCTCACTCGGAAAAATATATTTTTATTGAACCTTCCGAAAAGACACAAAAGATCTTCGTAAACGAAACTAAAATAGGGATTATAATTCAAAATTCAAATCTTAATGATAAGCTAGATTTTTATAGGAAAAATAATTTCATTAGAGTAATATCTAAATTACTACCGGATGAATTAGATGAGAATATCAGCATTGAAAACAGATTGTACTTTCTTAATACTTTTTACTTTTTACCTCCTCCCAAAAATATTTTTGAATTTAATAAGGTTGCCGAAAAAGTACTGGTCATAGTTAATGACGATAATAGTCATCCAAATATTCAGGAAAATAATTTTTTCGTTGAAAGACTTGAGAATATTAAAATGTTTTCTGTGTACAGTACAAGTGATTTAGAATCATTAAGAAATATAGGATATGACCATTTGGTGATTTCATTTTCAAAAGACCCTTGTATAAATCATGCCCTCCTTGATTCTATCCCAGATGATGCCTCGCTTCAAATTGCATCAGATACATTGCCAAGTCCCTTCCGCTTAAGTAATGGCCAACCATATCACATAAATCAGGCCAAGTACTTGCTGCCGACCAGCTTGTCCATTAGACAAATTTTTACTACTAATCGGATGACCCAAAATTCCTGGGCACTAAAGAGCGAACATTCTTCTGCGGAGGATCACAAGCATAACTTTTCATTGGAAAAATTTGCACAATCCTTGGACGGGAAGGATAATTATTCCCCGTCGATTTTGAAAGAATGTGGTTTAGGTATTTTGCGCTCGGATACTGTTCAAGAAGCTTTCGAAATAACAAATATTGAAAAGAACTATTATTATGAAGATTTGCCATTTTGGTTAAGGAAAAGAATTTCCGTAATAATGATTGAATGTTGGATTAATTCGATTGCAGATTTAGACGATTACCATACCACACCATTCGATCAATTCATCATTAATGCATGGATATTCATTCATGCAACTGATTTAATGGATTCTGCCTATAAAGGCTTTACTAGAGTAATTAATAAAAATATAGACATACAAGGACACGCTATCGATTTCTTCGCCTCCCTGTATTTAAGTAATTCGAAATTCGAATCACTTATGAGTTCAATTTGCAGAAAGTTTCTAAAGTTCAAATATCGAGAGATTTTTGTGAATTTAAAAGATGTTAATGATTCATCATGGTTCAAAAAGAATATCCTTCTTTTAAAAAAGGAAATTTCTTGCAGAAAGGCATCGAGAGAGACAATCTCAAACTTGCTTATCCATTACACAGTTGCGGATGACTTCGATAGTGCAAATTTAATATGTCAAGAACCCAGGAACAAACAGGATTTAAATTTCCTATCGCTACATTACTCAGCGACTTGCATATTAAGAAACAATCATGAGCAAGCAAGTAATGCCTTAGAGTATTATGATTTGAGTAATAGAAGTTATCCACTATTTACATTATTTTTTATATTTATAAATATCATTTTAGGTAATAATAGTACTGCTATAGGCGAAATAGACTATCTAGTAAAAAGGGGTAAAATAATTAATATACCAAGAAGAATCGGCAATTATCAAGTGCTGACAATCATACAACTTTCCAGTCTTAAACAATTAAGAAAAATAACAAAATTCGCAAAAGCTATAATTTTAGAATCAGATATGTTGCTTGAATCAGATATTGATGAGATAGAGAAAAGAAATAAAAAGATTTCGGAATCGGAAGATTTAATTAACTCGACTAGTAAGCTACCTGACTTGTTGAATTTAACTGATTAATCTGACGATGAACAAAAATACTTTCATAAAAAAAATTAGCCAGGATTATGAAACATCATCAGATCTTGTCAATTCGTCCACACTCCAACCGCCTACAACCTTAATGCTGGAGTTGACTAATGCATGTAATTTAGCGTGCATAATGTGCCGGAACCCTACCATGAAACGCGAAAAAGGATTCATGTCCGAGCAAATTATTAAGAAGGCCTTTACGGAAGGTAGAAAATTGGGCATTAAAAATGTTGCCCTATATACTACTGGCGAATCCCTTTATTACAAAAACATCACCAATATAATCAAGCAGTCCAAGTCCTTCGACTACCACACCTATCTCACCTCTAATGGTTTGCTTCTAAATAGAAAGAAGTCGAAGGAACTTATTGAAGCGGGTTTGGATAGTATTAAAATCAGTATAGATGGTACTAACAAAAAAGAATACGAGAAAATCCGAATTGGAGGAAAGTTTGAAAGACTTCTAAGGAACTTGGAGGAGTTGCATCAGTTGCGCGAAGAAATGAAATCTTCCATGAAGATTTACGCTGCGGCAATCATAACAAAAGTCAACGAGGCAAACATTAAGAAATTCAAAGATGTATATGGGCCTTTCGTTGATGGAATTTTCCTCAGCCCACTTGTGAACATGAGTGGCCAACTTGGTAAGCAGTATGAGAAACTTAAACCTAGCGTCAACTCGGAGATCGAAGACGAGTGGAGACCCTGCAAAATGCTATGGGACAGGATGGTGATCACGAAGGAGGGGCTGATAACCGCATGCTGTGTAGATTATGAAAACGACCTCGTATATGCAGACCTTAATAAGGTATCGCTGAAAGAGGCTTGGGAAAGCACCACAATTAAAATGTGGAGACAAAAGCATAAATCCGGAAACATCGAAGACATGAATTTATGTAAAACATGCAATGCGCCAATGATTCAACAGGTGGAAGTACTGGAAAAAACAAATTCCATTCTCATCGATTGATATTATATAATTGCCTTAAATGTTTTTATTCCTTCTTGAAAATAAAGATCAATTAAAGAAAGCTAAATCTATTATAAAAAACCTTCCAAATTCTAAAACTTACTCTCTACTTTCATTCAATAGAAAAGCCCCATTCTTTTTAGATATAATGGATTTAAAAAGCCCATTGTCATCCTGGGGAAAATATGGATTTTCCGAAATTTCCTACAGTAGATTTTGGCTACAGAATTTCAATAATATAACTAATTGCTTAGGTCCTTTCATGTCAGTTTCAAAGGGTCCTGATATAATTTACAACAAATATTTCTGCATGGATTTGTACTGGAAAACTGGCAATGATTACATACAACCACTTCTCCATTTCAAGAAGTTTTTAGAAACAAATAAAGTCAGCAATATCTATCTGGAGTTAAGTAACGATTTTATATCAGATTCAATAAAAGGTATTTGTGGTTTCCTGGAGATTGAGACTACTCACATTTTTGACCATAAATATTGATATAGTTTCCATAAAAAGGCGGAGAAGAAAAGTCATAGTGCTTTGCTTTGTCAGCAGAATTTGTAATTTTCAAAAATAAATACTTGAAATACGAATACAACAAATTCGGGAAATCCCCAAAGGAGTTATAACCACTTCCCCAGTATGGGAAATAATGGTTCAGATATTTGAAATCATTACCGCTGAAATACTTTTTGAGCGTACTTAGACCAAAAATAAAATTATGAGGTTGCTCATATGATTTCACCTTGGACTTGAAAATTCTGCCTGATATGCCCTCGATATTATTGCTCATGCAGATAGCAAGAATACCATTGTCATTCAGCAAGTCATAAGCTTTCTTGACGCACAATGAAGGATAATAGGAATGATGAAGAGATGCCCTGAAATAGATTGCATCAAATCGCTGATCGAAAAATTCCAAATCCTCAAATTGCCCCTTATAAGTTTTGATTCCCTTTTGCTCTGCTTCCATAAGCGCATATGAAGACACGTCACATCCGGATTTCTGCCAACCAGTCCCGAGGGCATCTAAAAAATTTCCAGTTCCGCAACCCACATCCAATATTGCTCCACCTGCAACATATTGACCAAGAACTCTTATTTCACTTTCGTAAGATGCCTTTCTTGCATTCAACATTTTTGACTTCATCCTTGAGGAACGGGTGAAATAGTTTTGCGTATACAAATATTTGTCTTTTTGATGAACATCCATAATTCTGGGATTAGTGAACACCAAACTACAGTCATCACACCTATAAAGCGTATTTGATCTTGATTTATCCCATTCTCTTAACCGACTTGAGTTACAAAGATCACATCTTTCAATTTGCTCGTATTTTATGTCTGAAGGCAATTCAATAGTTTTCAGCATTTTATTACTATATTTCCTGATTTACTCTTAATAACTTAAATTGCAAACTGCCTCCACTAAGCTTATAAAGATAAAGGTTTTTGCCTTCATTCAAGCACGCTACAACTCAACCCGTTTCCCTGGAAAAGTACTCAAGTTCTTGAAGAATAAATGCTTGCTTGAATGGTGCGTAGAGCGTGCAAAGAAGATGAAGCATATTGAAGACGTCGTAGTACTAACAGGCGACGACCCAAGAAACAAAAGGATTGTCGAATGGTGTCAAG
>JABGWU010000357.1 GCA_018645475.1 Opitutia bacterium | reverse complement strand
GGTTCCACCAAATTAACTGAGCCAATTTCAACAGGTTTAGCCCCCACCATGTGAATATGTTGTTCGACACGTCCACCATAACTGACATTATGTCCTTTTAAAATAACAACTTCATTCATTGGTGACTTCAATGAGGGCATGGATTCGGCAACAAGAACATCTGCACCACTAATAGAAGCAGCTAATCCAATAGAGATTCCTGAAGCAGTACAAGCACTTATGCAACCAGCTTCTGCTCCTGTCAACTCAGCAATTACTCGCGAAGCCTCTGCTTGCAATGCATTAATATCAATAAACACATCTAAGCTATCTTCAATCGCCAATGCTATTTCTTTAGGTACAAGAGAAGCTCCTAAAGCAGTCATCGTCCCTGATACATTAATTAATTTATTTTGATTGATCCAATTTTGAATTGGTAATTTATTACTCATTTTTTTAAGTTTAGTTAATATTGATATGTTAATAAATAATTCAATATTTGTCTTTTAGATCTTACCGGAGGAATTTATAAAGATTCAAAGTATTAAAAAAAATAAAGATTTATCATTTCTGTTAAATTTACAGTTAACAGTTCTAAGATTTTTACAGATTCATAAAAATTAATGATGTTCAAATATTATTGAGTGGCGACTCGTTATTTTTTAATTCTTGCAAGAAAAGTATTTAGACGCTCATTTTTAGAGTCAAAAATTTCAGAAGGACTTCCATCAATTTCAATTTTTCCTTGATCCATAAAAACAATTCGATTGCTAACATCACTAGCAAATGACATCTCATGAGTAACAATAATCATCGTCATCCCATCTTCAACAAGTTTTTGGACCACTTCTAAAACTTCTCCAACCAATTCAGGATCCAATGCAGAAGTAATCTCATCAAGAAGCAGAACTTTAGGGTCCATCGCAACAGCCCGCGCAATGCCAACTCTTTGCTGTTGCCCTCCTGACATTTCTGATGGCAAACTATTTATTTTATCAGTTAAACCAACACGTTGGAGCCAATATTTTGCTTGATCGACAGCTTTTACTTTAGAAAGTTTTCTAACTTTCCTTAGCCCTAACATAACATTTTCAAGTGACGTCAAATGAGGGAATAAATAAAATAATTGAAAAACCATTCCAAGTTCTGCTCTAAATTCAGACAATTGATTTTCGCTTCTTTCTTTTCTGTAATCTTCATCATCGTTAGTGTAACCAATTTCTACATTATCGATTTTGATGCTGCCTTTATCATATTTTGTCAATACATTGATACAACGCAATAGTGTCGTTTTCCCACTCCCTGATGGCCCAATAATCGAAACAACCTCGCCACGATTTATGTCAATACTAACGCCCTTCAGAACCTCAGTATCACCAAAAGATTTATACAAATTTTTTATTTGGATCAAGGGATGACTCATTAATTACTCCTTTATATATGCATATTTTGCTTCAAGTTTCCGAGACGATAAAGATAAGCAATAATTGATTATAAAATAAATGATTAGACCGACAATATAAACAGGCATCGCATCGTAGGTCCTGCCAATTACTTTTTGCATAGCAAGCATTAAGTCTACTACTCCGATCAGTGACACTAATGCACTCCCTTTAGCAGTATCAGCGACTGAATTGATCCAGGGGGGAAGGAAACGCCGCAGAGCGAGTGGAAATATAATATAAATTAATCTTTCATGAAAATTTAAACCAATTGCCTGACCGGCCTCCATCTGACCATGATGGATAGATTGAATCGCTCCTCTCGTATTTTCGATGACATGAGAAATTTTAAAAATACTTAAAGCTACCACTGCGGCAGTGAAAGTCTCCATATTGATCCCAATGGCAGGCAATCCGTAATAAACAAAAAAGATGAGGACCAAGACAGGGATTCCTCGAATGAAATCACTGAAGATTCGTACTAAAATTCGTAACCATAAGGGACCATAACTTATTCCAACGCCTAATATCACCCCAATAATTGTCGCAAATACAACTACTAACAAAGTTACTTGCAAAGTAACCAGGAGGCCATCCATTAGATAAGGGAGTGAACTTAATGCTGCTTCCATTGTTATTTTTAGATTGCAAACTTTTTTTCGACTTGTCTTAAACTCAATAAAATTAAGTAACCGGTCACCAAGTACATCGGTGTGATGACCGCATAAACTTCAATTATTCTGAAAGTATTGAAATTAATCCACTGTGCTCCATACATCAATTCAGGAACAGCGATTACAGAAGCGATGGATGTGTCTTTAAATAGTGAAATATAGGTATTGCTGAGAGCCGGCAATATGATGCGAAACATCGTTGGGATTCTAATCGATATAAGTCTCTGCCATGGTTTCATTCCAATCGCTTTACCGGCATCAATCAGTCCTTCAGGAACGGATGCTAGACCGGAGCGGAAAACTTCGACCAGATAGGCTCCTGAATAAATAGATAAGGTCACGATAAATGATGTGGTGGCAGAATATTGAAACCAACCAATACTGGGGATGCCGTAAAAAATGAGATAGACTAATAAAAGTAACGGTGAGTTGCGGATCAGCTCAACATAGCTTGCTACGAAGAAACGTATTGTTTTACCACTTTCAACATACACCAGGGCCAGCAACAGCCCTATGATCATGCCAATGCCGATGGAAACGAGTGCTAATTCAAGACTAAGTGCTAATCCATAAAGGAGTCGGTCGAAATGTCGCCAAATGTAGGAAAAGTTAAAATGATAATCCATTTAAAACTACAGAGTAATGAATCGAAAAATTGATGTTTGACTACCAGCAGGATATTAATGCTGGTAGTCTATATTATTAATTAAATGGGTGGAAAACCGGCTTTTCTATTTGGTATTTCCTCTGCAAAGAAATCAAAAAAAGCTTTATCATAAATCTCATTTTGATGGCCATAGATTGCCGTGTCAAATACGGTGTCTACATATTTTAACCAATCGGTGTCTCCCTGCCGAACAGCGGCACCATATAACATTGAAAACCACCGGTGGCCACTGTCATCATAACGATCTGGTCGTCTTTTTTTCAACCATCTCGTCGTTGAAAGATCGACTGCTGCTGCATCAACTCTTCCACTGTCTAGCGCTTGTATGACATTGGCTTGCGTATCCAACATTAGGACCTGGGCTTTTGGGATTTGTTTGTGGACAGCCTCTTCTGCGTCAACATTTTGCAAAATTGAAACTTTAGTATCCGATCCTCCAGCCAACAGTTGATCAATACTCTTCCGTTTCCCATCTGGGCGAGTCAAAAAACTGATAGACTCAACATAGTATGGTCTGGTGAAAGCAACTAATTGTGCTCTGCCACTATTAATGGTCATAAATTGGATCACAATGTCCACTTTCCCTGTATTGATATTAGGAATTCTCGCTGCAGGATCTTGCTGAACGAACTCAAAAGCATCTGGATCATCAAATAATCCTTTTGCAAGAATATGAGCCATCGCTATATCCATACCTACCAATTTCCCATTTGAATCCTCAAAATGCCAAGGAGCATTAGTACTTCCAGTCCCCACGCGAACTGTCCCTCGATCCAAGACTGTGCGCAATAGACTATCTGGTGAGGATTGAGCCGCAGCTTCTTTTGCACCCATTGAGGCCGCTATCCCTGCTGCTGCAAGTCCTACACCTCCTCCAATAAGAAGACCTCTCCGATTTATGTCATTTTCAATCATATTTTCCTTTCAAAGAAAAAAAATTTTAATAAAACATAGATTTTAATTTTTACAAGATGCAAATGTAAATTACATTTTGCATATAATTTCCAATAAAGTTTATGTCATCATTTCCCTCCTTTCTGTTCTTTAAGTAAATTGTGAATTGTTATCAAAATCTGCCAAATCACATTGGTACAAAACAAAATTTGCTTTTAAAATAAGAAGTAGTTTGCCATTCCTAACATTTAAATCCAACAGTAATTTCAAGAAGTCCTAATAGTTACTTCTTACAAACTTAAGTGAGGAATCTATATCTACTATTGAGTTTTGTCAAGTTTTTATATTAGTGTTATTGAATATGATTGATTTGATTGTCTGAGTGTGAAGAT
>JABGWU010000356.1 GCA_018645475.1 Opitutia bacterium | reverse complement strand
TGGAGAACTTCAATTAATCGGGCATCTGAAGCAATGACTGTTTTTGCTGTTATGTGTGCAGGAATTTTTCCACTCTTTCATGTTGGTAGAGTTTGGTTTGCGTGGTGGTTATTCCCTCTACCAAATGCAAATGCAATCTGGCCACAATTTAGAAGTCCTCTTGAGTGGGATGTCTTTGCAGTTTCGACCTACTTTACTGTTTCCGTGTTATTTTGGTACATGGGAATGATCCCAGATCTCGCAGTACTGAGAGATCGTGCAAAAGAAACATGGCGAAAGTATTTCTACGGATTTTTAGCCATGGGATGGCGGAATGCCAACAATCACTGGAGAAACTTTGAAATGGCTTATCTGCTTCTTGCGGGTTTGTCCACTCCTTTGGTTTTATCGGTTCATACGATTGTATCCTTTGACTTTGCTGTGGCGAACCTACCTGGTTGGCATACCACAATTTTCCCTCCCTATTTTGTAGCAGGTGCGATTTTCTCTGGATTTGGAATGGTTCTCACTCTTCTTCTCCCTTTACGTGCAATCTTTCGTCTCCATGACCTAATTACGGAAAAACACATAGACAACATGTGTAAAATTATTTTAGCAACAGGCAGCATGGTTGGGTATGCTTATTCGATGGAGTTCTTTATCGCTTGGTACGGAGCTAATTCATATGAAGGATTTGCTTTTATAAACCGTGCATTTGGAAATTATTGGTGGGCTTATTGGATAATGGTTTCATGTAATGTAATTTGCCCGCAGTTATTTTGGTTTAAATCGATAAAAAATAACATTCCTTTAGTTTGGATCATATCAATTTTTGTAAATGTGGGAATGTGGTTTGAGAGATTTGTAATTGCGAACACAACTCTTTCCAGGGACTTTCTTCCATCTAGCTGGGGATACTACTCTCCAACAGTCGTTGATATTTTTACATTCTTCGGTACCTTTGGATTCTTTTCTGTCTTGTTTCTCTTGTTCCTGCGATTTTTGCCATTGATGCCAATGGCTGAAGTAAAATCTGTGATGCCTGCCGCCGACCCACACGGAGGAAAACATTAATATCAAATTATGAGCAAACTCATGGATATTAAATATGGCTTAGCGGCTACTTTCAATTCTGCCAAAGAGCTTTATGATGCGGCTGGAAAAGTTCGTGTAGAAGGCTTTAAGGAATGGGAATGTTACACCCCCATTCCAGTGCATGGATTAGATGCTCAAATGGGTGTTGGTAGATCAAAAGTTCCCTGTTTCACTCTTTTAGGTGGAGTGTCAGGTTTTTGTACTGGAATGTTAATCGTCTGGTTTATGAATGCATTCGATTATCCACTTATAGTCGGAGGAAAACCTTACTTTAGTCCTATATATCCATTTCCAGTTTTTTATGAGTTAACAATTCTCTTTGCGGCATTTGGTACTTTATTTGGCATGTTTTTTCTCAATCGCTTACCTAGGCATAATCATCCCGTATTCGAACACCCTTCATTCGGAAGAACTGGAGACGACAAATACATGATCGTTATTGAAATCGAAGATCCTAAGTTTGATGATGAAGAAACTAAAGACTTCTTAAAAAGTATTGGTGGTAAATCAATCACCATGATTCGCGAACCTATAGATTCCTAAGTGAGATATTTTATTCCTACATTCATAATCGTTGTCGTAAGCATTGTTTCGATACTCGGATTTCGTGGTAGTTTTTCTAAAAATACTCCAATTGAAGTTTTCCCCGATATGGACCGACAGGCTAAATTTAAAAGCCAAACAAAAAATACTTTCTTCTCCGATGGTAAAGCTGATCGCCTGCCTGTTTCTGGTACTGCAATTCGTGGTAATTTAATCTCACAAGATAATGTATTCTCACACTCCCCAATTTTTAATAGCAATGCAGTTAAAACTGGCAAACTTCTAAACGGTGATTGGGTAAAAAAAATACCATCAAGTGTTGGCATTGACATGAGTCTCATGCGTTTAGGAAAAGAAAAATACGATATCCATTGTACCGTTTGTCATGGTAAATATGGAAACGGTAAGGGCGTAATTTCTTATTTCAAACTTGCTCCTAGAAATCTATCTGACGCATCTCAATCGGGTACCTACCTTGAATCTGCTGCACCTTGGTCCGATGGACAAATTTACAATGCGATTTCAATAGGTTCAGGAATCATGCTCGGATTAAAAGACAAGCTTTCTCCGAAGGAAAGATGGGCAATTGTTCTGTATTTACGATCATTACAAAATTATGTAAGCGATGCAACAAACCATGGAGGTAAGAAATCATGAGTCAAATCAGCACAAAAGATATTGACATCAAACTGCTTGCAGGTGCCGTAATCGGAATAGGAATTGGTTTTGCCGGTTTATTAATAGGTCTTTCTAACGGTGATAATGCTCCCTTTTTGGGCTGGCTTTGGGGCAGTGCATTTTGGCTTAGCATTGCGATAGGATTATTGATGCTTGTCATGATCTTTCGTATCTTCAATTCCCGTTGGTCCCCTGTAGTAAGAAGACAGCAAGAACATGGATTAGCAGTCTTTCCATGGTTAGGTCTATGTTTTTTACCACTTTTATTAGTTGCGCTTTTTGGCCAGGAAAATGCAGGAATACTGTGGTCATGGATAAATCCATCAAGCCCCACTGTAGATGGTATCACGGTCGCTGACGATGTATTACATCAAAAGAAGGCAGGTTATTTAAATCTTTATTTCTTTAGCATAAGATTGATATTCTATTTTGCTGTCTTTTGTGGACTCAGTTATTGGATGCGTAAAGTATCATTTACACAAGACCATGATGGAGATCCTAAATGGACTCATCTTGGCATGAAAGTTTCGGCGATAGGTATCCCAGCAACTGCACTTTCTCTTACCTTTGGTGCTTTCGACCTTTTTATGAGTTTGGAATATCAATGGTTTTCTACCATGTATGGTGTTTGGTTTTTTGCATCCGGAATACGCTCAGCCCTAGCTATAACCATTATTGGCTGTCTTTACCTAAAGAATAAAGGCACTTTGAATGGTATTTATAAACAAGCGCACCAATATGACTTAGCCTGCCTATCTCTTGCGTTTACCGTATTTTGGGCTTATATAAGTTTTTCTCAATACTTCCTTATATACAGTGCAAATATCCCTGAGGAAACATTCTGGTACAACATTCGTGAAATTAATCCTAACACAGGCGAAACTTCTGCTTGGTTTTGGGTTAGCATGGGTCTGATTTTCGGTCACTTTTTCTTTCCGTTCCTCTATTTGCTTTTCTATAAAAACAAAATTAACGGTGCTAGAATTACCTTTATTGCTTTATGGATTTTGGCCTTTCATTTACTAGATCTCTACTGGAATATAATACCTGGACGCGAGATTGTTCCTGGTGCTTATGTTGGTTATGAAGCTAGACCAGTCGTTGGAACTCATCTTTTTTGGGGTTTAGCCTCATTAATTGGCATCGGATGTCTTTGTATTCGTGTGGTAATCAAAAGTTTTAATTCTCAAATTGCAGAAATTGTGCCCGTTCGCGATCCCAGAATATTAGATTCTCTAAATCATCATGAGTGACCCTAAATTACAACGAGCAGATGGATGTAGTGTATTTGTCTCTTTGATCATTGGAATAATTTTGGTATCATCTTATTTTATGTTTCAACAGTTCTTTGATAAAGAAAGTGAAGATAAAACAAGTCAAATGATCTCCGATCAAAGACTTGAAAAAATTGCTAAGTTCAACAAAGAATCTAATTCATATGAGTTGAAAATCGATGAGTACCACGCTGACAAAAATTCCAGTCTTGAATCTGTGATGAAGCAAATTACTGATTCCTACCGATCAAAACCCAATAAATCCCAATAATTCTATAGTGAAAATTTCTGCTGAACAAATGATTGACAAGTCCGCAAAGTGGGTGATTTCTTTCTTTGTAGCATCTGCTGGATTATGGTTACTTGCAGCCGCACTTCTTGCCTATATTGCCGCGGCTAAATTAACCAATCCGTTCTTTCTTTCATCATTTGAATTTCTCACTTATGGAAAAGTTAAGATAGCTCAAGCAAATGCATTTGTTTACGGTTGGGGCGGCAATTCAATTTTCGCAATCAGCATTTGGATTATTGCAAGATTATCGCAAGCTGAAGTGAGAGGAAGAATTCTTTTAATTGTTTCAGGTTTCATTTGGAACATCGGCATAACTCTTGGTTTATTAGGTATCTTAGATGGCCACATGAATTCTCATGAAATGCTTGAAATGCCTAAGGAAATCTGGCCATTACTCTTTATCTCCTATTCTATAATTACTTGCTTCATTATTGTTTTACATAGATCACGAAAGTTCCCAGATACCATTGCTCCACAATGGTTCATCTTGGCTTCGATCCTTTGGTTTCCCGCACTTTTTATAATTGCATGGAATGGACTAGAAATTAACCCTGCACCTGGAACAGTACAAAGTGTACTTTCTATGTGGTTTGGTCAAAATTTAATTTGGTTATGGCTTACTCCCTTCGCACTCGGAGTCGCCTATTACATTATACCATCTATTATTGGTAAACCTATTGATAAATACTATCTAGCTATTTTTGGTTTTTGGTGTATCGCAACGCTTGCACCTTGGTCAGTAGTACATCATTTAGAAGGAGGTCCAGTTCCTATGTGGATTCCTGCTATTGGTACAGTGATGAGCATTGCAATGATTTTCCCAATTGCCGTTGCTTCTACAAATTTTCACGCGACCGCATTTAAGGATATTGACAAAGTTTGGAGTAGTTTGCCATTAAGATTTGTTATATTTGGAACATTATCCTACACCATTTCCAGTTACATCGGTGTTATTTTCTCACTACCTGCAGTTGCCAAATTAACTCAATTTTCAATCATTAATGAGTTTCATTTCAATCAACGTGTATATGGTTTTTTTAGTATGATCGTTTTTGGTGCTGTTTACCACATGCTCCCAAAAATAACTGGTAAAGAAATCACAAAAGGTGCTAAATCTTTTCACTTTTGGACATCTGCCTTAGGAGTTATGATGCTTTTGCTAGCTTACTTGATCGGTGGATTAACCCATGGTGTTTTAGCACAACAACCAAATCTTGATTGGGCCACATCAGTTATTGTTTCTATCAAACCATATTTTCTTATTACTGAAATTTCTTTTGTAATCCTAGGATTTTCACAACTTGTTTTTGTAATAAATATTTGGAAGGTTCTTGCCCCAAATCCTTTTGAGGATTCTAGCAGAAATAAAAAATTTGCATCCAAGGCTTCTACTGTATGAATAATATTTTTAAATTTTCATTAGGAATTTTTGCTACATTAGCTGCAGCATGGCTAGCATTTGTTGTAGGAGCAAGACAACAATTTGGTGATTTGGCTCCGACTTCAACTGAATTAGAGGAGGATGGTTCGATACCTGAGGATGCTGATTTATTTCCAATAGCTTTGTCAGGTATCGCACAACAGGGTGCATCTGAGTATTTATCTCTTGGATGTTCAACATGTCATACTCAGCAAGTAAGATTGGTTGAATCGGGTTTCGATGTAGAGAGAGGGTGGGGGAAACGTCCTTCAGTTGCACGTGATTATATTCTTCAAAACGAGGTCAATCTAGGTAACACGCGTGTAGGACCTGATTTAGCCAATTTGGGTTTAAGAGATTACTCGGATGAATGGTTGCACCAACACTTATTCGAACCACAATCATTAATTCCAGAATCTATATGTCCTCCCAGCCCGTTCCTCTATACTCAAGAAGAAGAGAAAAAATCCGGTGTTATTGAATTTTTGTCAGATGATAACAAAACTATTCATATCAAACCAAGCACAAGAGCTCAAAGGATTGTAGCTTATCTGCAGGAGCTTGCACAGGATTATGAATTACCTGAAATAAGTTTTATTGGAGAAGAAGATGAACAGGATACAAATTCCACCAAACTTCCGGAATGGCTATCATCACAAATTGCTTCAGGTAAGGAAATATATATGAAAGCAGCACCTGGAGGTGGGCTATGCTTTACTTGCCATCAACCTACTGGACTTGGTTTAGCTGGCCAATTCCCACCACTTGCCGGTTCTGATTGGGTTTTAGGAGATAAAGAAAGGCTTATTAAAATTTCTCTTTTTGGTCTTATGGGAGAAATTAATGTAAACGGTATTAAATACAACGGTGTAATGCCACCGCCAGGGATTCCTCCAGGATCTCTAACAGATCAACAGGTTGCTGATGTTTTAACTTACATCAGGAATGATTGGGGTAATTCAGCATCAGCAGTAAGTCCAGAGGAAGTAGGAAATGTGAGAGCTAACATTAAAGACCGTGCACCAATGCAAATGTGGACATCAGCAGAATTAGATTCTAAAAATGAGCGATAAGATTAATAAAGACTCAATAGATCGTAATGTAATGAATGATGAAGACATGGTTGAAATTCATTCTGAACTCAATCGTGAAAAGCATCCCCCAACAAAAGGTTTCCTCGTTGCTCCACTTATTTTCGTATTTATGTTTGGATGTTTAATTTTTGTTTGTTCAATTCAACTTGCACATTCTACAAATAGTTTTCAGATCCATCCTCCACAAGATGTTGTAGAATTATCCGATGAAGAAAAGGAATTACAAAAAATAGAGAAGAAAGTTAGAACCGGGAAAAAAATATTCTCGATTCGCTGTGCTTCTTGTCATCAAGTCAATGGTTTAGGTATACCGAATCAATATCCACCCTTAGATGGTTCTGAATGGGTTGCAGCTGATCCTGAACTCATAATCAATGTCATACTTAAAGGTCTCAAAGGTGAAATTTTAGTTAAAGGTGAAAAATACGGAACATCGGCAGCTGTAAACATGGCAGCTGTTCCAATAAATGATCGTGAAATAGCAAATGTTGCTACTTATGTCAGGCAGGCTTGGGGGAATGATTTCCCTGAAGTAAATGAGGATCTCGTAGCTACAGTAAGAGAAGAAACATCTGCCCAACAAGACCAATGGGTTGGTGATGCACTACAGTCATTGTATCTTAATAATTCCGCTAACTAATCATCACATTATCTAATCCTTCATTCTAGTTGAGCTAGTGAAGGTTTTGAGTCATACTGATTGTATTGAAACTTAGATACTGCATAATTTGTGTCATCTCCTTTTTTTCGAATACCTCAATAGTATTTTCACAAAAAAAGATTGATGGGAATAAACTAGAGGAAAAAATTGAATTTTTCTTCCCTGTTTTAAATATAATAACGAAAGAACTTGATGGTAATGCCCCAATCATAAAAGAATCCAATGAACTCATAAATGAAGCAGATTCTAAAAAAATTATTGCCGATTCTGCCAAAGGACTTTCAGCAAATTTAAACATTGGAAGTCATTCAATACATGAGAACAGACCTGGTCAAAGTTACTACCATAGTTATCGTACCATCGCATCAATTGCTGCGAGAAAACCACTTTATTACTGGGGTGCATTAAAAGCAAAAAGTAAAATTGCTGAACTATCTAAAAAGTTTGCACTTCAAAAGACTGAGTCCATCAAAACAAATCTGGTCATCCAAATTAAGTCTGACTTTATGGACCTTCTCTACTTAAATTATAAACTTACTCTTGAAAAAGAAGCTCTAAAGTTCTCAGAAGAAAACGAAGAGAAATTAATTGAGAAACAAAAATTAGGGCTTGGTACCGAATTGGAAATAAGCGAAGCAACAATAAGAAAATTAGAACAATCTATCTTAATTGAAGAAACTGAGCGTGTCTTAGAAATAAAGAAATCATATTTTCAGTTTGATACTGGATACTACAACTCCATCATACTTTCTATCCCGAAAGAATTTATCCAATTTTGCTCCAACCATGAATTTGGAAAAAATATACCACAGTTGATATCTTCACATTCCTCTAAAGATATTGAAAACTTGAAAACTTCGATCCAATCTGAAAAAGAGAACATAAAAATAGCTGAAGCTTCACTTAAACCTAAGATAAATTTGATTGGAGGTGTTTATCAGGATCAAATAGATTTACCGGACACGCCCGACTCAGTAAGAAGGAATAACTTCTTGGTTGGAATTGAAGCTAATTGGAACATATGGGATTCTTCCCGAAGCAAAGGAGAGAAATCTCTTGCTTTAGCCCAGAAAAGAACCTTTGAAATTCAACTCGAAAGTAGTATTCGAGAATTAAGGTTAAAAATTAAAGGACGACGGTCACAGTTAAATAATTTATCAAATCAAATAACATTATCAAAAAAACTCGCTTCCACTGCGAAAAGTCGCTTCAAAAAAAGCCAAATTGAATTTAATGAAAACCTAATCACGGTGAACGAACTTCATTTATCTAGATTAAGCCTTACGGAAGCAGAACTTGGATTAATTAAGTCTGTATTTAAGTACTTCCAGTTGAAGCTAGAATATGAAATGAGTATTAAATTTCCCCATTCTTAGTCTTATGAAAACTCTTAATTTCAAAAGTGTTTTAATTAGTATCACATTCACAGTTTGTGTTGTTATATATATATTTTTTTCAGAGTTCGGGGAAGAAGTTGATTGCATAAAAGTAACAAAAGGGGACATCAAAGATTCAGTTACAGGGAATGTTCATGTTTTAGCAGAACAAACTTACCAGTTAAAATCTAGCCAACATGGAACTGTATCTATGGTTGCCAAGTTGCCCTTAGCTAAATCAATTTCCGTCGAGAAAAATCAAGTTATTCTACAATTGGACACCTCAGACCTTAATCGTAGTTTGAAACAAGCTTTAACTAATAAATCTCATTTCGTCCAAAAAATTAAAATAGACTCAGTATATGGGTTGGAATTAGATATAGAACAGTATGAATTAGACGCTCTTACGAAATTCTCGAAAGGTGATCACATTTCAATTGCAGACCTTAACAGAAAAAAAAGTCAGGTAAATCGTCTCAAAACTCAAGTCGGACGAGAAAAAATCTCAAATGATGAAATATTGTTTGAACTTAATACCAAGATTGAAAACCTTGAGTCGATAATCGATAAAATGACCATTCGTAGCCCGATAAAAGGCCAGTTGATTAATTCATTTGTATCTCCTGGTGACTTAGTTTCGACTGGACAACAAATTGGTACGATTATTTCAAATGAACGGATAATTCAGGCGTCCTTAAATGAAGAGGATTTCCTTGGATTAACAGAAGGATTACCAGCAGCAGTAAGCCTTTTTTCACTTGGCGAGGAAGTCATTGAAGCAAATGTATCCCGATTATCGAGTAGCGTAGATACACTTTCCGGTAGAAGGTTTGTATATTTAAAAATGAATAACAGAACAAATTTTCTCCCGACTGGTGCATCTGGTAGGGTAGAAATTATCAAAAACCGAAAAAAAGGTAGGATTATCATTCCAACAAAAGCATTGATAGGTAATTCTGTTTTTACATTAAAAGACAATAAAGCCATTAGTAAGAAAGTTAAAATCGGAGCAAGAAATTTCAGCACTGTTGAAATTCTTGACGGATTAAAAGAAGGTGAATTTGTTATTATTGGAACACCTCATCTCCTTAGTGAAGGCCAAAGTGTTCAGCCTCGATACCTGAAATAAAACGGACAAATTTCTTAGTGAGCATTACATTTCAACTTGCCTTGCGGTATGTTTTTTCTCGCAAACGGGCAATGACAATGAGTCTTATAGGAATCATTTTTGGAATTTCATTTTTCATCGTCACTCAGGCACAAACCTCAGGGTTTCAAACTTATTTTATACGTACTATCTTAGGTACAAATGGAGCGATAAGAATATCTGACCGCTTTCATGATATGACGGGAACTGTAAACAAAGTATCCAAGGACGGGGTATTCAAATTTCAGTTCAATATTCAAGAAGATGCAGAATATGTTGAAGGAGTAGACTATCCCGAAAAACTTAGAAATGCTCTTGCTCAATTTCCTTCAATAAAGGGAATTTCAGAAGTGTTTGAATGTAATGCTGAACTTCAAACGAAATCTAGAAACTACTCCGTTCAAGTTCATGGAATAAAAATAAGTGATCATATAAATGTATCCGAAATAGAAAACCAAATTAGGCATGGATCCATTGAGAATTTCTTAAGTGACAAAATGGGCATATTGATTGGAAACAGAATAGCAGAAAGGTTAAATCTACATGTTAATGATCGAGTTAATGTTGTTGGTAATCAAGGAAATTTCCAATTACGAGTTTCAGGGATTTTTGAGACTGGAGTTAGTGAAATTGATAAAAAAAGAATCTACCTATCTTTATCCACTTCTCGCTCTATAGCAGGGAAAAGATTTGGAGGTTCTATTTTTCAATTAGGTATGTTCGACCCACAAGATGCACCAAGTGTTGCTACTCAAATACAACATACCCTCGGACATAGAACAGTTAGTTGGCAAGAAAGAGAAAAAGTTTGGCTTGATGTATTCAAGGCCTTGAGAATTTCATCGGCAATTACTGTGTCCACAATTCTTTTATTATCTGGTTTAGGAATGTTCAATGTATTTGCGATCATGGTGATTGAAAAAACTCGTGATGTGGCAATTTTACGATCAATCGGTTTTGAAACTAAAGATATTTCCTCAATATTTCTTTGGCAAGGATTCATTGTTCTGCTGGGTGGAATCATAGGAGGAGTTTTGTTTGGAGCATTGGGGACTTACTTAGTCTCCCAAATCCCCCTACAAATCAGAGGTATTTTCACAACCGATAGTTTTGTGGTTAACTGGAATATATCGCACTATATATGGGCAATTTTAATTGCCACACTGTTTGTAAGCGTTGCGAGTTGGATTCCTGCTCGCCGTGCATCCAAAGTTGAACCGGCCAAAATTATTAGGGAAACAATTTAATGAATTCTCCCTTACTGCAAGTTCGAAACCTGACTCATTCCTTTCTAGAAGGAGATGAAAAGGTTCATGCCCTACGGGGAGTTTCATTTGAGGCGAATAAAGGGGAGGTTACTTCTATAATAGGTCCTTCAGGTTGTGGGAAAAGTACATTAATGTATTTACTCGGTCTCCTTGAACAACCAGAAACTGGGGATATATTAATAAATAATAAATCAATTTCTAGATTAAGTGACCTTCAAAGAACGCGAATACGAAATGAAAGAATTGGATTTATTTTTCAGTTTCATTTTCTCATAAAAGAATTATCAGCCAGAGAGAATGTAGCTCTCCCCGCTATAAAAAAAGGTGATAATTCAAGAGAAGCACTTAAACGGGCTGATCAAATACTAAACCAATTAGGACTTGGTAAAAAACTTGATCGTTTTGCCAATAAATTGTCTGGAGGCGAACAACAAAGAGTTGCAATTGCAAGAGCGCTTATTAATTCCCCATCTATTATATTAGCGGACGAACCAACAGGAAATTTGGATACAGCAAATTCGGAAATTGTGTTCAATCTTTTACAAACCTTATCTAGGAAGCAAAATTTAGCGGTTATTCTAGTAACTCACAATAATCAACTCGCTAAAAGATGTGATAAATTTATTACCATGAACGACGGTTTAATTTTAAGTTAAATTTCTCGACTCTTACAAATCATATCATAAGCGTGGTTAATTTTAGCTAGTTGATCATTCGCAAACGAAATAAACTCTTCTGGTAAATTCTTACTTTTTAGCTTATCTGGGTGAAAACTTGCAGCTTTTCTTCTATATATTGACTTTACTTCAGAATCTGAGCTTTGATGATTTAATCCAAGCATTCGATATGCATCATCTATAGATATTTGATTATTTGAACTATCATAATGGGGTGGGGCATAACCACCTTGAATCCATGACTTAACAATACCAGGTTTAAGTTTAAGGCGTTCTTCACAACGCAGGAGATAACGAACTTGCAACTCATTCCACTTCTCCCCATTGGAGTGAACAATCTCAAAAAGCCCACCTAGAAAAGATTGACCAACGGTTGCTTCGTAGCCAATAAGATGTCCAACTTCTTTAAAATCTTCATCAATTGAGCGGCGACTAGTTTTTGATTTGCGAAAAACATTTTTGGCAAACTCTACTCTTTTCTGATCTAGCCCAAATCTATTAATAAGAGATTCTACTACACGAATTTCTTCCTCAGAAATATGACCGTCTGCTTTTGCAATCTTAGCAGCACAGGAAAAAAAATATGCAAGATAAAGAACCCGTGCTTTTTGTTCGGTTTGCGGTGTAGGATCATCATCGTCGTATAAATGACCAAGGGCAGCACCGGCAATAGCCCCCATTGGACCACCAATCATACCAACTCCCGTACCAATTAACTTACCCCACCAATTCATTTAAAATATTTGTTTTATCTCCATAAAACAATTTTTAAGATGAAGGGGAATCAACACTGGCAAAGCTAAACAATAAATAGCACAAACAAAAGAAAGCGTCATTCCCAAACGATCAAACTTAGTCCAAAATAAAGAATTCATAAACATAAACGAATAAAATAAAACAACCTTATTACAAGTGCATTGCGATAACGCACAAAAAATAATCAAATTTAAGTACGATAGGGGTCAGGTGCTGGGCCAACTGGATTACCAGTGTTGGGTATAACTTGAACACAGCGATCGTCCCAAAGTTCAATCATATCCATATCTTTGGCATTGGTAATTTCAAGGTCAGGCAATCCATGCTTGCTCAACCAATTCCTAATAGGGGGAATAGCAAGTTCTGGGTTTTGAGCACGTGCAGTGACAATTTTCACGCGATAGCCCATATCAATCCATATCTTTAAACGCTTCATCATATTGGGAACCGGTTTACCAATATGATCAAAACCTTGCCATGGATCCGCTACCGCTAAAGTTCCATCAAGATCGACTCCTATCCATTGACTAGATTCAGAATCTTCTCCAAATTTATTATCATCAGTCAATGG
Organism: Opitutia bacterium; assembly: GCA_018645475.1. Taxonomy (GTDB): domain Bacteria; phylum Verrucomicrobiota; class Verrucomicrobiia; order Opitutales; family Seribacteraceae; genus Seribacter. The sequence continues at coordinate 7,904 of JABGWU010000356.1, read as the reverse complement.
CAATCCTTTTCTGTGAGGAACGCGAACATGAAGCTTTTTGCCCGAGAAGGCTTGCATAAGAAAACGAAACATTTTGAATCAATATAATCTTATACTTATAAAATGAAAATGTACGAGCAAGTTCAAACGAAATAAAATATGATAACATTAGGAAATAGCATCAATTATTTAAGTGCTGAAGGTCTGCCTTGGCTATTGGGTGCGTGGGCAGGATTAATATTATTTCGACCTTTTGCCACACTGATTCATGAAATTGGTCATATTATTCCAGCTTTAATTTTGACAAAGCAAGAAGTATTTATACGGATTGGGCAAAGTGGAAGTAAATGGAATGGGAAAATAGGAAATATCTTATGGGAGTTTAGTTTATTAAATGGAAACGAAGGTTTCTCGGGATACAACAAAGCAGCCTTAAAAAAAATTTCTCTTATTATAGTAATATCCGGGGGGCTTTTTTCATCATTTATTATGACATCTCTGACGGGTTGGCAAATATTCGAAAATAATCACCCCATTTGGCTGGAAGTGACTCTTGTTAGCTGGTTTTGTACAAATGCTCTAGTTTTCATACGATCGGTTATTCCACTAAGATTAAAGCCAACAACCGCATTCCCAGAAGGTCCACCGAGCGACGGATTAGAATTAAAAAATCTTTTCTTTGAAGAAAATTAAAAAGGTCAAGAAAGACCTTCGTTTTGCTGATCATATAGATTTCGGTAAAGATCACATTCGCTGTATATTTGGTCATGGGGACCATCCGCAACTATCCTGCCTTTATCCATAACCAATATACGATTGGCGAGACGTAAAGAACTGAATCGATGAGCTATAAGCAAAGTTGTCTTGCCCTGAATAAGGTTTCCCATTGCCTCGTGAATTTTCTCTTCATTTTCTGCGTCTAATGCTGAGGTTGCTTCGTCCAAAATCAAAAGCGGTGAGTTTTTGTAAAAAGCACGAGCTAATGCCAATCGTTGAAGTTGACCACCCGACAACCGACTTCCTTGTTCCCCCAATCGTTCTTTGTAACCGTTATCAAATTCTTCAATAAAATTATCAGCATAAGCCGAACGACAAACTTCCACGACTGATGATCGGGTAAAAGTGGATTCCCCAAGTGCGATATTCTCTTCCACATCGAGGTCAAAAATAAATGGCTTTTGTGGAACAAGTGCAATACTGTCTCTCAATTCGTGCAACTTGAGATTACGCAAATCAACTCCGTCGAGTAAAACAGAACCTTTTACAGGATCATGAAAACGGGGTAATAATCCAGCCAATGTAGTTTTTCCAGCACCGCTCGGACCAACCAATGCAACTACTTCGCCGGCCTTAATTCTTAGACTAATATCAACTAACGCTGGAATTTCATTTTCTTTAGCGTCACGATTCGAATAAGTGAATGAAACTTCCTTAAATTCCAATTCGCCTCTTATATTTTTTAATTCAACTGCATTTTCAGGGTTCGCAATGGTTTCATCTTCATCAATCACGCCTTCTAATCGAGTTAAAGAAGCGAGTGCCTGTTTGATAGAATTATGAATAGCACCCAGCTTTTTAACCGGTTCATAGGACATGTATAACGCAACAATAACTGGCACAACAGCATCCAGTTGAATCGACTTAAGGGAAGCCTGAAAAATAGCAGCAGTTATTCCAATAGCAGTTATAATTTCAATAATGGGTGTAAGCATGTGGGAATACTTAATTACCTTCATTCTTGCAGTTACGAAATTTTCAGAAATGTCAGAAAAACGGCTAATTTCTCTTTCTTCAAGATTGTAAGCTCTCACCTCTTTGTAAGCACTTAAGTTTTCGCTGAGCACTGAAGTTAAACCTCCCGCTTTCTCTTGCATATTTAATGCTTTATTCATCAATAATTCTCCAATCTTTCGGATTGGAAAGACACAAATTGGAATGACCGCCAAGCATAATAGCACAAACGCCATTCCATCTCTTTGGACTGCCATTACAACGAGTGCTGTGATTGCTCCAATAAAAGTGATCGGTTGCTTGATCAAATCGTTACTAACTTGTAAAATTGACCCCTGTAATGCACTGGTATCTGATATAACGCGACTAAGTAAATCTCCTTCTTGGTTTCGATGAAAAAAAGCAACAGGTAACCGTTGTAATTTTGCAAACACTTGAGACCTAATTTCCTCCAGTACTCGAATTCCACAATAATTAATAAAGTAAGTGTTAAAATATCCACTTACTCCACGAACTAAAAAGACCAAGGGAAACCAAATAACAAATTTTAGTAATTCCCATGCCCCCAGATTGGACTGGGTATTATCACCAGGAAAAATTTTTGGGAAAACTTGGTCAATCATGTAAGGCAGACCAAATCCACTTGAAATGCCGTAAAGAGCACCGCAAAATAAAGCTATAAAAAACGGCAACCAATATGGTCGTAAGAGAAGAAAATATGGGAAAAGTTTTTTCAAAAGATTATTTTTTCAAATTAAAAAGTATTCACATTAATTAAGCACAAGTTTCTCAACTATTGGCAATCGACCACATATTTCAGCCTGACCTTTAATATAATCTGAACATTCATTCGAGACCCTGTCCAATTCCCATGAAGACATTCGCCATGTCCAATTACCGAAGGGGGCACCCGGTTCATTTAATCGGGCTTCAGATCCTAAGCTTAGCAAATCCTGCATGGGGATAACTACAAGTTTAGCGGTTGTTCGATAAGCCATTCTAAGCATATCCCACGAAGGAAATTCAGCAGGAATATTAAAGTAAGTTCTGAAATTACCGCGAACTTCTTCCAAAGTTGAATGGTACCATCCACAAGTTGTATCATTATCATGAGTTCCTGTGTAGAGAACAAGGTCATGGTTCAAGTTATGTGGAAGATATAAGTTTTCTGGATCTCCATCGAAAGCAAATTGAAGAACCGCCATTCCTGGCAATCCGGCAGAACATCTGAGCTTTCGAACACCATCAGTAATTAGACCTAAATCTTCAGCCAAGAAGGGTAGGGTTGGAAACCTTTTTTTGGCAAGCTTCCAAAAATCTAACCCTGGTCCGGTCTTCCAATTACCAAGTTTTGCATCTTTTTGACTAACTGGAATACTCCAATAATTATGAAATCCCCGAAAATGATCGATTCGCACAACATCAAAAAGCCGAAGTTGCGAATCTAACCTGTCCATCCACCACTTATATCCATCTTCTCTGTGAACCTCCCAATCATACAAAGGATTACCCCAAAATTGTCCATCTTCATTAAAATAATCAGGAGGAACACCAGCAACATGTGTAAAATTACCCAGTTCCTCATCTAATTGAAAAAGTTCAGGTCTCTCCCACACATCAGCAGAATCAGGAGCAACATAAATTGGGAGATCTCCGATAATTTTAATTCCATTTAAATTTGCATAACTTCGAAGTTCATTCCATTGACTAAAAAAAATGAACTGAAGAAAAGCGTGGATATCAAAGGTTATTAATTGGCTTTCAGAAAAACCAGAATGCATTGCAGAATTATAAGTCCGAATGTCTTTTTGCCATTTCCACCAAGGTTTGTTGTTACTTTCCTTTTTATATACCTGATAGCAACAATAGGGATTCAACCAATCCATATTTAATTCTTTAAAGTCAGAAAATGATCCATAACGATCCTCAAGAGAATTCCTATTTTTATCAAAATTCAAGTAAGCTTTCTCTGCAATTAAAGAATAGTTTTCATATAAATGACCATAATCAATATCGTCGTGAGAGTCCGAAATGAGTACAGCAAGTTCTGTCTCATTGATTAACTCAATTTCGATAAGTTGCTGCCAATCGATTAAATATGGATTTCCTGCAGAAGAAGAGAAAACCTGATAAGGTGAGTCTCCGTATCCTGTTGGTCCAACAGGACATGTTTGCCAAAAACCGAAACCAGACTTAGCCAGAAAATCTGTAAATTTCCGTGCAGATTCTCCAATATTTCCAATTCCAAACCTCCCAGGCAACGATGTGGCGTGCAAAAAAATGCCACTTGAGCGATCCTTTAACCAAGTAGGTAATTCAACGAGAGGAGGCACCATAATATTTACAATTAGACATAATGTATATTGTGCGAAAAATCATATAGAAAGCTTGATGTTTATAATTTAGTTCGAAAAACCCCATCTTTTTGTGAACGGATAATACACAACTAATGCTCTGCCTATAATTTCATTCTCAGGAACGAACCCCCAAGCACGACCATCCAGACTATCAGTAGAATTATCTCCCATTGCAAAATAACCATTTAAACCTGTAGCATTGGTTGAATCATTTTTACTTGGAACCGTAATTATTTCACGATTTGAAAGTAGTCCTTCAGCTCGGTAACCTGGATATTTAGAAGGATTCTCGGCATTTGGATTGGTGGCTAATGCCTCTGTTCGTATTCGATTTTCGTCAAATGCAATTTTACCAGTTATTGGTTTGTCATTACGATATAAGACACCAGGAGTTCCTTTACGAACATCAGTTCCATTTGTGAAGATAGAATCTGGTACTATCATCTGTAAGCGATCACCAGGTTCACCAACTAGTCTTTTAATGTAGTATTTATCTTCACCTATAAAACTTCGAACTGGTGTACCGAGTTTTCTATTAAAATCATCAATGGAACCTGTACGAAAAACTGCAGGATCACCAGCCTTTGGTTTTACAAAATTGTAAGTCATCCGGTCCACAAATAAAGCATCGCCAAGTAAAATATCAAAAGCGATTGCTATATCTCCAGTTTTATAAGTTTTATCAGAAAGTTTGAGTCGATTTCCGGTAAAACCTTGGTCTTGTGATACAATCAATGGTAAATCTCTCAAATTTTCAATACCTGCAAACTTTTTTGCGATCAAAGTATCAAAATCAAATTCAGCAGGAACCTGCAAGATATGTTCTTTGCCACCAACCTCAAAAACATACTCTTTCACACTATTGGGAATAATAAAAAATCGACCATCAGGAAATGTAGCTTGTGCGGGTCTGAAACTGCCTCCATTCTGAAGTACAAGATAAAGACTACCTGAACTTTCTAACTCCACGCGATAATGCGAAGCACCTAAAAGCAATTTATCAACACCTCGTTCAAGAAAACTTGGTACATCCTCCTGTTCTTCATATAGATTAGGCTGCATACCATAAAAGGAAGGATACATCGAGTTAGTCGGTATAATAAATGGCTGTACGAAGAAACTTCTTATCCCGATAACAACAATGGCCGCAACCATAAGCATTTCAATATTTTCTACCCAACTTTTTTTATGGTAATAAAGACCACCAGATTCTTTTAGTTGAAAATCTAATTTTTCAGCTTTTTCCTCTAGGTCGCCAATAAATATGATTTTTTGCTTCAGAGTGGCTTTAAGTTCATTTACCGCAGATTCAAGTTTTTCAACTTGATCTGCGGTAAGGATATCCCTGCGATAAGCCAAGGCTTTTTCCCCTAAACGTAAAATTTCTTTAGCCCCTTTTTTTTGGGAACGCTTTGCTTCTTGTTGTTCAGTCATTGGTTATTTTATGTAGAGCTTTTTAGAATTTGAACAAAAGCCTCTTGTGGTATGTTCACATTACCAATCTGCTTCATTCTTTTTTTTCCTTCTTTTTGCTTCTCCAAAAGTTTTCTTTTTCGAGAGATGTCACCGCCATAACATTTTGCCGTTACATCTTTGCGCATCGCACTTATAGTTTCCCTAGCTATTACTTTACCGCCTACAGAAGCTTGTAAAGCAATTTTAAATAACTGACGGGGAAGAATATCCTTCAACTTTGAGCATAGCACCCTACCCCGACTTTCAGCTTTGTCTTTATGAACGATGGTCGAAAAGGCGTCAACGGGCTCTGCGTTCACTAATATTTCCATGCGTTCAAGCGATGATTCAACATAATCAGCCATATCGTAATCCATCGAGCCATAGCCATGTGTTACGCTTTTAAGACGATCATTGAAATCAACAAGAATTTCATTCAACGGTAGATGACAAGTCATCATAACTCTGGTTTCATCAACTGTTTCAGTGTCACTGCAGGAACCTCGCTTCTCGGTTACCAAAGTCAGCAAGTCACCGATACAATGGTTGGGGGCGTGAATTCGAGCAAGAATTGTGGGTTCCTCCATTTTGAGGATCTCTGTTGTGTCAGGTAAATCTAATGGATTATCTACTTCAATAACACCTCCAGCAGTCAAATGTACCTTGTATACAACGCTGGGATAGGTCGAAATCAAATCAATATCATATTCACGTCGTAGGCGCTCCTGTATAATTTCCATGTGTAATAACCCAAGGAAACCACAACGAAAACCAAACCCTAAAGCGACAGAAGTTTCTGATTGAAAAGTAAACGCGGCATCATTTAAACGAAGTTTCCCAACACTCTTCTTGAGCTTCTCATAATCCGAGGTATCAAGAGGATAGAGCCCGCTAAATACCATAGGACGAACCTCTTTGTAACCCGCCAGCATTTCCTTAGCTGGCGAATCAGAAAGTGTTAATGTGTCTCCTATCTTAATCTCAGCCACATCCCTGATTCCCGTTACCACATATCCAACTTCTCCCACATTTAAACTTTTCGTGGGAACAGGTTGTGGGCAAAATTTACCGATCTCTTTGATCGGAGTTTTTCGCTTATCGCTCATTAACAAAATATTGGCGTTTTTGGTAAACTTTCCAGAAAATACCCGAACATAACAAATAACCCCTTTAAAGGAATCAAACTGGTTATCAAAAACCAAAGCTCTAGCTTTGGGGAATTCAGTCCAACGTGGTTGCGGCAAACGCTCTACTACTGCCTCGAGAATTTCTTCAACACCGATCCCAGACTTACCACTTGCCAAAATTACTTCTTCAGCTGGAATCGCCAACATATCTTCAATTTGCTTAGAGACTCGATCTACATCTGCACTGGGAAGATCCACTTTATTAATAACTGGTATAATAGTAAGCCCCTGTGAGTCAGCAAGTTGAGCATTGGCTAAAGTTTGAGCTTCCACTCCCTGTGAAGCATCAACTAACAAAAGTGCACCTTCACAAGCGGCTAAACTACGTGAGACTTCATAAGAAAAATCAACATGTCCTGGAGTATCAATTAGATTGAATAAATAATCATTTCCATCCTTGTATCGATAAGTCATCGAAACAGGGTGGCATTTAATCGTAATACCACGCTCTCTCTCCAAATCCATTGAATCAAGTAACTGATCCTTCATTTCTCGAGCCATTACCGTTTGGGTACTCTCGAGCAGTCTATCTGACAAGGTAGTCTTGCCATGATCGACATGCGCTATGATACAAAAATTACGAATCCTTTGAGTTTCCACCATTAAAAAGTTGACCACTGAAAAATTCCCCTTGAGAAAGAACATGTGCAAAAGAGGGAATTATCCTTTCTCGCACATTTATTCCAAATGGACAAGAAACTACTTCAAGGAGCACACACTGCTTTAATCACACCTATGAAAGATGGATCGGTATCTTACTCCGATCTAGAATGCCTAGTTAACGCCCAGTTATCTTCGGGAATAGCAGGGGTAGTCCCTTGTGGAACCACCGGGGAGTCCCCTACTCTATCCGAACAGGAACACCTACAAGTCATAAAATCCACCGTTGAAGTTGTGGATAAAAAAATTCCAGTAATTGCAGGAACGGGAGCAAATTCAACCCGAGAGGCACTTGAGTTAACCAAAAAAGCGGATTCAGCCGGTGCAGATGCATTTCTTTTGGTCGCTCCGTATTACAACAAACCAAGCCAAGAAGGACTTCTTGCTCATTTTAGTGCTCTAGCTGAATGCACTGAAAAGCCAATTGTACTTTATTCGATCCCTTCACGATGTGGCATTGAAATCTCCACTTCAACAGTTGTAAAATTATACGAGAAACATCCTAATATATGTGCACTCAAGGAAGCAGGCGGGA
>JABGWU010000355.1 GCA_018645475.1 Opitutia bacterium | reverse complement strand
TGACCTCTTCTTTTGTCATTTTCATCTCTTCATCGTTCTCCTTCTTTTTAATCATGTAATTAATAATTGCTATAATTACTAGCAGAAGAACAAGAATTGCGAACATCGTAATAAACAAATCGTAGATAAAAACGGGGAGATGCTGAATGGGTATTGGTGCATAAAAAATAGGATCGTCTAAAAACAGCAATAAAGTAAGCCAAACTACAGTGCCGATAATAATAAATTTAAAAAAATCTATCATAAAAGTTTTAAGGCCTTTTAATCCAAAAATCTTCTTCACTCCGCTAATAGGATTAAACTTACTTAACTTTGGCTCGATAGCTTTGGGGGTCAATTGAAAACCAGTTTGCAATCCCTCTGCAACAAATGCCGCTATCCAAGTTAGTGATAACATAGGAAAAACAACCAATCCCAACATGGTAAATGAATCAATGAACATAGTAGACATACCTTCTTGGTTTGCATTTATTTTATGTAGATTCTGAATGATTGACTTAGTAAAAGCCATAACATCTCTAGCTTTTCCCGGCCCATAAAATAATATGACAATCAATCCCGCCAGTAAAGTTAGGGTCATCGCAATCTCAGGAGCTTTAGCAAACTGCCCACGGGATCTTGCCTCTGAGAGTTTCTTTGCGGTGGGCGGTTCCGTCTTAGAGCTTTTATCTACATCGGACATAGAATCAACCCAATTGAATAATATCCAACATTACCTCTACCGATCTTTTACTATGATCAATAATGTAAGATGATATTAGCAGTATGGAAGAGACAAGTAGAACCAATCCAGATAATATACGGATCGAAAAACTAGTCATAAATACATTCATCTTTGGGACGGCTTTGCCCAAAACGGCAAAGGAAATGTTAATAAGAAAGTTTAATGCAATGAAAGGAGCAGCAATGAGAGTACCCAACACAAATACATGAGTAACCTCGTCCACAAACTCAGCAGTAGGGTTAGCCGTTAAAAAAAAAGACCCAATCGGCAAAAGTTCAAAACTTAAAACAAAAGCTTTTATTACATCGTAATGAATGCCTTGAACGAAAAATATTAGTAAACTAAAGTAATAAAGGAGGGTGGTTATTGTTGAATCAGATGAACCCAACAAAGGATTCACACTGCTACTAGCCATAAGACCTATTTCGTATGATATTAAATGACCTGCAAGCTCTACAGCAAAAAAAACCATTCTTACCACCATTGCTAATAACAACCCAATGCATATCTCGTTAATAGATAAAATGATCGCACCTACAAAATGATTAGCAATATCAAGATTTGCTGGAACCATGGGGTTAATCAATAACGAAAGTAATAAAGCAAATGCGGTTTTAATCCTTGTAGGAACCATTTTCCCCGCGAACAAGGGAATCCCCATAAAAAAAGCACCTGTTCTTAAAAACACGAGCACCCAAACTACAATCTGGCCCGCTTCAATAGTCACTGCGCCATCGTTGGGAGCATATTAATCATGGAAATACAAAATTCAGTCATCGTTTTTAAAATAAAATTTGCTGAAAGAACGATTGCTAAGGAAACACAAACTAACTTCGGAACAAAAGTAAGAGTTTGCTCCTGCAAACTGGTAATAGATTGAATAAAGCTTACTAAAAGTCCTATTACAGTAGCTGTACCCAAGATTGGAATGGCTAATATCAACCCTGTTTGCAGAAGGTTCCTCATAATATCAACAGCCAACTCTATTGTCATAAATAAGCCCTCTTTTAAGCGATGTTAAAACTATTAACTAGGGATTGAATAACCAAATACCATCCATCAACAAGAACAAACAATAATAACTTGAAAGGCATCGAAATCACTACTGGCGGCATCATCATCATTCCCATAGACATTAAAGTCGATGCGACGATAAAATCCACTATGATAAATGGTATAAAGATAAGAAAACCCATTTGAAATGCTGTCCGCAGTTCACTCAAAACAAAAGAAGGCACAACAATGCTTAGTGGTAATTCATCACGGGTCATGGCCCCTTGCCTAGATATTTCCAAAAAGAACTGAACATCCTGTTGACGAGTTTGATTCATCATAAAATCCTTCATATGAGCAGTAGCAACCATTAATGCGTCACTAGACTTCATCGTTGCAGACATATAGGGAGTTACTGCATCGTCATAAATCTTATTCCAAACAGGTCCCATAACAAAAAATGTCAAAAACAAAGCCAACCCAACTATTATCTGACTCGAGGGTGCCGAATTAACTCCTATAGCATTCCTAACAAAGCCAAGTACGATGATTATGCGCGTAAAGCAGGTCATCATCATAATTACAGATGGACCGAGAGATAATATGGTCATCGCTACAACAAGCTGTATAGCAACGCCAAAATCACCTTCATCATTAGATCCTGTTACATCAATTCTTAATCCGGGTGCTCCCGTCCCGGAGGTCTGTGCATCAAGATTAGCGTGCGGGAAACTAAAAAACAAAAAGCCTATAATCAGCAAAGAAAGAAACCTAAACTTGGTCAAATATTGCAGTAATTTACGCATTAGCACTCACTTCTGCAGGCGGAAAAACCTGTTTATTACTCTCCAGTTTGTCTGGTATAATTTCTAATTTTGCCAAATGATTAATCGAAGAAGAACTAACACCCAACAAGTGCCTCTCCTCGCCATACTGAGCAACCATTAAAAATTGACGATTCCCAAGTGAGCAAGTGTCTGCAACAACAATCTTGCCCGTCGTATTCGTGCTAACTCGTGAACGTTTTTTCTTGGCATAAACTGACAAAAAATAGGCACTTCCGCCAAGAATACCAATAAACGCAATCACACGTATCCACAAGTAAAGCATTTCAGCATCAGTGCCTATAAATGAAGGAGTTGAAGCAAGATGAAAAATCATCATTTACAAAAAATCAGCTCGTGCATGTCAGCTGCAAATTGCAGACGAGAGCACAGTAAAAATTCACGTGGCCGAGTCAACAATCTCAGTAATCTTTAGACCAAACCGATCGTCTATTACTACAACTTCACCATGTGCAATGAGCTTTCCATTAACAAGCAGACTGACAGGATCTTTCGCACTTTGCTTCAATTGAATTTGAGCACCAGGACTCAACTCAACAACCTCTTTCATTGGAAGTTCTGCAGTTCCTAACTGGACTGTGACACTAACCTTCACATCCATCACAATATCCATTTTTTTACTATCCATGTTTTTTTCCGATTAATTTTACAGCTTCAACAATACTTTCATTTACCTGAAAAGCTACCTGATCACCTTCTAAACCAATTTCTCCCACAAAACAGGTTCTTCCCTCAATTCTTAAATTTGTTTTCTCGATTAAAGAGGGTGACATTTCAATCACATCATCAACCTCAATGTTTGACAGATCCCTGAGAGTCAGTTCAAAAGCATCCCATTCAGCGGATACTGAAACAGGAATTCCATCGTAAATCTCATGCCATCGCGGGGGTTTACTCGCTACTTTATCGGTTGCGGAAACAGCAGTAAGCAATCGACTAACTACAGGTTCTAAAGTATAATACGGAACAGCAATCCTCATGGGTCCAGAAACATCACCAAAAGAAGCCTCCATACTCATAATCAACATCATAGCATCAGAAGGAGAAGTTTGAAGAAACTTTCCGGAGCTTTCAGTTCCTATAATGCTAGGTGTAAGAGACATTGTATTATGCCATTGCTTACACCACTCTTCCAAAATAATTTGATTAAAGTCTTCAACTAAGGCTTTTTCAATATCAGTTAAACCACGCTCTTCGGGATTCGTTGAACCTCGACCTCCAAGAATTCGGTCAACAACGGTTGCAGATAAATGTGAGTTAACATCCAATAAACATACTCCATTTAACTCCTGAAGTTTGAACATTGTAATGCAGGAAGGATTTTTTATAGACTGAGTGAAGTTAGAATATAAATCTGCAGTTAAATCCTCCAATTCTAAATTAAATTCAGTCCTCAGGAACATAGAAAGATGACCTGCTAAATAATAAACAAACTGTTCAGATTTAGTTTTTAATTTACTTAAATCAGCATCAGATAAAACAATGGGATTAGTAAAGTCGTACTTCTTTATACTGACAGAAGAGAGGTCTGACATTCTTTCTCCATCACAGTTAAATACCGGTTGCCCGTCAGATGCACCCTGAATTTCGCTTATATCAAAGCTTTCGTCTTTAAAATTTGGATCGGTGGACATCGGTCAATAATGATTAAATTTACTGAACAACAAATTGTGTGAAATAAATTTGTCGAATCAAATCACTTTCACCATCTCTAAACTTGCGAAGGACAGATGAAAAACCCTTCTTCAAATCAACTCGAACTCTTTCCTGAAAACCATCAAGTTGAGCATCCTCATAAGTATAACCTCCCATGATAGCGAGAGCTTTGTCTCTAATCCTATGCTCATTCATCTCAAGAACTTTCTCAAAGTCACCCGCCTGCCCTTCCAACTTAAGGTCTAAATTAATGTACCGAGATTTTATGGGACCACCTAAATTAGTAATTAAAGAACTGAGTTCGTAAATTTTCTCCTCCCCAGATGGTTCCATATCCAATGGCTGACCACCTTCTGTAATTTGAGGTTTAATTGTTTCCTCTGGCTTATTCATCTTAATCAGCAAAAACATAGCTCCCACAGTTAAGGCAGGAGCAAGAATTATTGCAATAAGAGCTGGTATTAGATTCCCACCCCCTCCAGCTTTGGGAGTTGGGGATTCATCAGTTTCAGGAAGTTCATCTAGTTGAGCGGCACACATATCGTTTTGTAATATAGGTTAAGAACTATCGTTTTAAATTAACGGCTTCAGAAAGAATCATATCAGATGTAGTAACAACTCGCGAACCAGCCTGAAAGGAGCGTTGATGAGAAATCATCGCCGCAAATTCATTGGTCAAATCAACATTGGACAACTCCAATGCATATTGCTTTAATTTTCCATTCGAACCAGTGGCAGGAACAGTATTATCGCTTATCCCAGCAATATTTTGTCCAGCTTGGCCATTAGAATAAAATCCGTTGCCTACCCTTCTGAGATATTGTGGAGATAAAAAATTAGAAACTTTTACTTGCCCAGAACCTCTAATTTGATCAACTCCATCTTTATTAACGACAAGATTGATCTTCCCATCCTCCTCAACCCTTCGAGCCAATAAAGTTTCTCCCTCTTGAGTCCCAACAACCAAGGGGCCATCTACGCCCTGTAATTGATAACGATACTGGTCGCGAGTAACCACGAACCCTTCAACTGTGGATTCAAAAGCTCCAGCCCGAGTATAAAATAGTTCGCCAGTAACAGGGTCAGCTATCTCAAAAAAACCACCACCGTTGGGGAGAGCTTCCCCTTGAATAGCAAGATCTAAATCCAATCCGGTCATTTCAATTGTACCCTGAGAAAAATCAGAGGAAATCGAACCGACATGAACACCAGTACCATGCTGCTGAATATTATTACTTGGAACACCATCCGCACCAGATTCTGCGTCGTTCATGTGCAGATAAAAGTTATCAGAATAATTAGCTCGGGAAGATTTATAACCTAAAGAATTTACATTAGATATATTGTTACCCAAGACCTGTAATCCTTGTGTTAAACTTTTTAGTGCAGTGACACCATTATGCAGAGATGCTATCATCAGAATTAAGGATTACTTACTTTAGTAATATTGGCGGGGCGATAGTTTTTATCACCAACAGTAACGAAGACATCTCCATCTTCGTTCTTTTCAACCGAATCGACGAGACCGGAAACATCAGAACCATCCTCGGAAATGTTAACTTTCTTCCCAAGATAAGCTTGTGCTACCATATCTTTGTGTGAATCTGCAAATGTCTCAAAGCCTTTGGTGAATTGTTGCATTTGTTCAAGCGAAGCAATGTTTGCCATTTGAGAGATAAATTCAGTATCCTTCATGGGTTCAAGTGGATCTTGATTACTAATTTGACTCGTCAGCAATTGAAGGAAATCCTCCATTTGCATAGCCGTATTGGAAGAATTAGAGGCATCGGACAAAGTCGATGCCCTAGGGTTTTGGTTAGCTTGTGCTGCGGCTATTGCGTCTATCATAATGGTATCTTGTGTGTTAAAATATATTAAGCGGCTTTCAAAAAATAATCATCCATCTCTTTGTAATCAGTAAAAACATAAACATTAGTTTGAAAACTTTCATCTGATTCGATTTTATTCTTAATGCCATTTTTACAAAAGTTCAGCAGCTCCCTTGTTGTCTCATCTGGTGCAATAAAACAGAGAGAAACACCTTTTTCTGTTTTTTCCAATCGCACACCAAGTTTACTTCCATTGGGCAAATCAATTGCAAATCGAACGATCTTCTTATTCGACTTATTAGTGTAAGCAACACGGGGAGCGACAGATTTACAAATTAGGTCAACAAATTTTGATACAGAAGTGGAGTTCACTACCGAAGAACAGGCAACGGAAGATGCCTGTTGGGAAGTGTCTTTATCAATTGTGTCCATACCACTTGTAGAAAAAGCATTTTTTGTGCCATGATTTTTTTTCTTTTTGCCATGATCCTGATCGGAAGCATCTCGATCAACAGTTTGGCGTGGACTATTATTAAATAATGTAGTCTTAATTTGTTCCTTAGCAGAAGCGACCGAAACAGCAGAATTTGCATTTACTTGAGAAACTTTAACATTGTTCGAAAGAATAGGCAAATGAGGAACCTTTGGAATCACTGGTTTGATTAATGGAGAAGTAGAACTTTTCCGCATAGAACTCGGTAAAGATTTAGGTTGTGGGGAAATTTTTTTTTCTGCAGTCAGTATAGACTTTTCAAAACTTGGTTTGGGAAGATCAATCGATTTTTGCGACTGATTTCCGGCTACCTGTTTAGAGTTACTGAATTTAGCAGAGGAGGAGGATTTTCCATCAACAGACTTTGGATTTGTGGAACCCTGATGTTTAAATTCCGAAGAATTTTTGGGAAGCCAAAAAGAACCATGCTTCCCAATGGATTGATGTTTGGGAACAGAGCTAGAATTACTTAAGTTCTGAATTTCCAAAGAAATGGTCATAAATTTAATTGGCTGGTATCCCTGTGGGAGCCAAGTCGTTCAAATCTAAACTTGGCAATAATCCTCTATCCCTCATCGCTAAAGCATCGGCTAATTCAATTAAAGAATCATCATCACTGTTTAACATAAAGGATATGATCGGTGCCTTATCTTCTGCTTTTAGCAGTTCGAAAATTGACAAAGCTTCCTCAAACCTTCTTTTCTGCCTCCAATTCTGAATTTCTATGCTCGCTATCTCCGGTCCCATTTCAACCCATCTTTTGGAAGTGTCTTTATATTCCTTTAATTTCTCCTCACTCAAATCTTGGCCCTGTCTCGCTTCAAAATCAGCTAAGCGTGCTGACAAATCTTCCTGGATTTGATTCATTTCCTTCTTTTGTTTCTCCAAGGCCTCTAAATCCATTGCAATTGCAGACTCTCGGGAATCCAATTCATTCTCCCTTTCAAGCAATTTTTCCTTTAATGCGGCCAACTCTTTAGATAGTTGATTCATTGAATGAGTTTCAGCGGGAGAGTAACTAGTATCATCCGCATCAAACTCAACGCTAGTAAATTCAGCTTTAATTTCTGGCTTCGGCTTAAACAATGCGTCATAATTGAGCACTACCATAAAACCGGCTGATGCCACTGAGAGCACTACTGCCAATAGAACAATAATAATAGGTGATATTTTCATAATTAATAAATGGTTTGGTTAAAAACATAACGAGCACCAATAACATCCTCTAGTTCCGTTTCCTCTTTTTTTTCTTCTCTTTTCAAATGTTCGTCTTTTTTCTTCTCTTTGAGCTTTAGTAAACTCTTGCAGTTGGAATCCGACTGCAGGTAAAGATTTCTTTTTGCAACTTCAATATTTTTGGAATCAGCTAATTTAGAATTAAAATCTATAATTAATTCTTTTGTCCTGAGAATTGATTGGTTAAAAGCATCTTGCTCAAACCCAGAAAATCCTACCATCCTCTTTTGATTAATTTCTAGATTCAAACCTTCTAAATTTTCAACAGCATTTTTTAAATCCTGCTCGGCATTTTCACGATCTTTAATAGCCAAAGCATATTCTTTAATGGCCTGATCCTTCGCCA
Organism: Opitutia bacterium; assembly: GCA_018645475.1. Taxonomy (GTDB): domain Bacteria; phylum Verrucomicrobiota; class Verrucomicrobiia; order Opitutales; family Seribacteraceae; genus Seribacter. Next base: position 8,366 of record JABGWU010000355.1, on the reverse strand, counting down.
TTTCACGAAGGTGTAAAAGAGTATCTAAACGAAATGAAAATGCCTTCATGATCCGAAAATTTGGGATAATTGATCGAAGGAAGATTCCCTTGTTGAAATTTGATCATATCTTTGCTTTAAGAATGCTTCGGTTGCATCAATCTTCTCGATTGCTCGATCAATCTTCGGATTACTGTTCTTAACATAGGCTCCTACATTAATAAGATCTTCATTTTGCTTATAAACAGAAAGTAAATCTCGTGCTTCAGAGATAGTGGAAATTTCAGATTCACTGCAAACAGCACGATCCAATCGACTTACACTTTGCAGGACATCAACTGCTGGGAAATGATTAGCATTCGCCAGTTTACGGCTAAGCACAATATGACCATCAAGAAAGCCTCGAACTGCATCTGCAACCGGTTCATTCATATCATCTCCCTCTACCAGGACAGTATAAATAGCAGTTATCGCACCTGACTCACTTGTACCAGTTCGTTCAAGTAGCTTAGGTAATAAAGAAAAAACCGAAGGAACATACCCACGGGAAGCTGGTGGTTCACCGGCAGCAAGACCAATTTCACGCTGTGCCATGGCAAAACGGGTTAAGGAATCCATTAATAGCAAAACCTTAGATCCTTCATTACGAAAACCTTCTGCAATTGCGGTTGCTAAAATCGAAGCACGAATTCTCATTGGTGCAGGTTGATCAGAAGTTGAAACCACAATAACAGTTTTCTTCATACCCTCTGGTCCAAGATCTTTCTCAACAAATTCTCGTAGTTCTCTACCCCGCTCCCCAACAAGAGAAATTACATTAATATCAGAATCAGAACCTCGAGCGATCATCCCCAACAGAATAGATTTACCAACACCACTTCCAGAAAAAATACCCACTCTTTGTCCGATCCCAATAGGAATGAAAGTGTCGATAGATTTAATCCCTGTACTAAACGGTTCAGATATCATGGAACGACTAAGTGGGTTGGGAGGTTCGGCATAAAAACCTTCACGGCGTGGGGCAAGCAAAGGTCCTTTCCCATCAATTGGTCGGCCCATTCCGTCGATAATCCGACCAAGCAAGGCAGGACCGGAGGGAACAAAATTATTATTTCTCTGCGATGAAACCTTACACCCCGGATGGATTAAATGAACGCTATCCAATGCCATCAATAATACAAAATTGTCCCTAAAACCAACAACTTGGGCTTCTATTTTTTCGTCATGTCGGTCAGATACAATAGAACAGACTTGGCCGATACTTACCTCTGGTCCTTCAGATTCTATAATCAGTCCTGTTACGCGACGAACAGTTCCTACCTTATCGTAAGTTCTAACACCCTTTATACCCTCTTCCATAAAGGCAAATCTTTCATCAAGAGATTCAATCATTACGCTTTAATTCGTCTTCAATTTTTCTTAGCTTTGTAGAAATTCTACCATCAAGTAGTCCAAAACGACTTTTAATTTGACAATCACCAGACTGCAATGATGCATCTTCAAAGAATTTTACATTAGGATAACCTTCTAATAATGCGTCATTTCCATCCAAACCATCAAAGATTCCTGCAATTGCGGAAGCAAAACCTGCTTCTTCATCCTGCCCGCCCTCTTTGGTTGGTGGTTTTTCTGGTTCAGCCATCGCTTTTAAAAGCGATAAATCTTGAGGACACAGATAGACTTCAAGCTTTTCATCATCCGCAGAAAACTCTGAAACCATAGTTCTCACAATTTGTTCAATTGAATCGCGATCTAAATTAATTTGGCCAAGCACCCGTTCAGCAAGTCCTACAACTAGATCAGGTAACCGATGGTCAAGTTTTGCCATAACTTCATCAACCTTAGTATTTACATTCGAAAGCAATTGCGTCTGTGTTTCGGCATATTCAGAACGTAACTTAGCTATCTCTGCGTGATAAAAAGCAGTAGCCTCTTCCTTCCCTCTATTATATTCAAAAACAGCTTTTTCATCAGATTGCTCTGACGGGACAGGAGGGGCACCGATATGATTAACCTTGAACCCAGTTGGCGGTTTAGGAAACCGAATAGACCTACTGTACGACAACGTCGCTTCCTCCAGTATCAAGGATAATTTCCTCGTCCTCCTCGAGTTCGCGTACAATTTGTATCACTCGATCCTGTGCTGACTCAACTTCAGATAGGCGCTTTGGACCAAGAAAGCTGAGCTGTTCTTCCAATGCTTCCACTGCACGCTTGGACATAGTCGAATAAATTATTTTCTTAAGTTCAGGAGAAGCATTCTTGAGAGCAACTACTAAATCATCTTGATCCACTTCTTTAGTAATTTTGCTTACATCGCCAGGACTCAATCTCACCAAGTCCTCGAAGCGGAACATTCTCTGACGAATAGAACCACCCAACTTCGGGTTCCTTTTTTCAATACTTTTAAGCAATTCTTTTCCCTCTTCCTTGTCGAACCAGTTAAGCAGATCAGCTGCAGACTTGACACCACCTGTTTTGACTCGGGGGGACTGTCCCTTCTTTCCCATTCTAGCTCCAAGCGTGCTCGCAACTACTTCAATTTGATCAATCGGAGTAGTTTCCATAGAACCGACTCTCTCTACAACTTGCTCCTGGACATTAGGGGGCATCATTTGAAGAACTTCCGACCCCTTATCCGCATCAACATTTGCAAGAACAAAAGCAATTGTTTGGGGCTGCTCAAAACGTAAAACATTGTAAATCTGCCCAGGATCCATCTCTTTAATGTCGTCCATGAAATCGAGAGAATCGCGAACGGGTGCAATTCGATTCATCATGTTATTGGCCTTGTAATCTCCGTGTGCAAGTTCAAGGGTTTTTTGGGCAAATGTTAATCCTCCGAGATTAGAATTAACGCTAGATTCTATAATCTCAGAAAATTCATCTAAAACACAGTCTTTAAGTTCTTGATCAACGATAGGGAAATTCCCAATTTCTTTACAAATCCCCTCCGAGTCTTTCGAGTCAAATCGTTTAAGAAGAGTAGCGGAGGCCTCTGGTCCTAATGCAATCATTAAAAGTCCTAACTTCTGATGACGGGACATACGATTATATCGATCGTATACGGAATCTTCTTCGGTTACTTCTTCCATCGTTTCAAATTATTTTTACATTATGAAGAAGAACCGGTTTCTAAATAACGCCTCAATGCAGTTCCCACATTATCTGGTTTTTCTTGTATTAAATCATTAAGTAACTCGGGTGTAAGTCCGCTACCAAGACTCCTTGTACCAGCAAGTAATTGTTGATCGTCCTCGTCTAGTATTTGAACCTCAGCTTCGTTTGGCTTAAATTTCTTTAACATTCTCAGGAAAATAATAAACATGGTAGCGGCAAGAATGACTCCGAGTAGTGTTTTGAAATGTTTTCCATAAGTATCAATAAACTGACTTACTTGATCAAGTGACTCACCTCCAAGTCCACCAATTGACGCAGATTGAAAAATAACCTCCTTTACAGTTACATGGGTAAGCAACTCATTTTCTTCCAAATTAAACCTTGCTCCAACCGCGTTAATAACTGCCTCTCTGATAACATCTATATCATCTACACTTCGCGGAGTTTCCCCTTTTGCAATTAAAACCGCAACACTCCGGCTTATAATTGAGCCAGGTTCCTGAACAGTTTCCTTAAGGTTTCTGCTAATTTCAAAATCTGTTGTCTTAGATTCCCTGGATTCATCGCTCTTTGCCATGATCGGATCTTGCTGAGTGGCATCTTGGCTTACATTTGGCACATTAGCACCCATCCCAGTTGCGTTGTTTTGAGGTTGGGTTTCAACTGTAGTCGCATTATCCTTGTCAGTGGTTTGAGTCCTAGGAACTTGTCCGTCTGGATCAAATTTCTCATCGAGTTCTGTCATCGATTTTGTATCTAAATTTACAGATACACGAGCGATGACATTTTCTCTTCCAACAGTTTTTGCAAGCATGGTCTCAATTTTGGTCTCCAAGCGTCTTTCTTGTGCTTCATAAGCTTTCATCATTTGACCCGCAACACCGGCAGCACCGCTTGATTCACCCTGCTCTGATAAAAGATTTCCCTGATTATCCATAACAGCAACATTTGATTTACTAATTCCTTTATTGGCACTAGAAACAAGGAATTGAATCGCATTCACATTTGATTTGTCGAGAGTATTTCCTCCTGTGTCTACATAAACAGAAGCACTCGGACGATCATTCGGATCTTCACTAAGCAAAAGATTATTCTCAGGTTTAACAATAAATACTTTAGCAGAACTGATCGCATCCATCATGGAAATAGTACGAGCTAACTCACCTTGAATAGCTCTTGTATGATTTGTTCTCTGAACAAAATCACTAATTCCAAAATTTCCTTCGTCAAAAATTTCAAAACCTACTTCTCCACTGCGAGGAAGACCTTTCATTGCGAGTTCCATTCTCATGGCAGAACGCTTGTCTTCCGGAACGAGTATGGTGTCACCTGATTCACTGTACTCGAACTCAACTTGGTTGGCTTTAAGCACATCAACGACTTCAGTTAGATCTTTAGCCTCTGCACCGCTAACCAATACACGCATTTCAGTGCTACCACCGGAAAAAACTAAAATACCTATGCTTAATGCGAGAATCCCGAATATAGCACCAACCAAAGTCAATTTCCTGGTTGAGCTTAAATTGCCCCACAACTCACCTAGTTTATCAAATCTTTCTTTCATATAAAAAATTACTGATTACTTCCTAAACTTGCATCCTCATCAATTCTTTGTAGGACTCAACCAATTTGTTGCGGACTTCAATCATCAGATTAAAAGCAACACCTGCTTCTTGTGACTTGACCACCGCTTCGTGCACATTGTCAGATCTACCAAGTATAAGATCTTGTGTTTCACGAGCTGAAATCTTCTTTTTTTGATCAACTCCTTTAACAAAATTCTCAAACATTTGAGCGAAACCAGGTGCAGTAACACGCTCAGTGGGAGTCGTTTTATCAATTGGAACAAAATCAACGCCATTTGTTTGCTGCGTTTTGGATGCCCCAAAATTCTGCCCCATTTCATTAACCTTGGCAAAACGATCGAGTTGCTTATTAGCTTGTAGATTAGGATTTTGAGTGAGCAGATCGCTCAGACTAGGTAGAGATGATATTTCGTTCACAATTTAAATTACTTTCCGATTGCCATTGCTTGCTGAGCTAGTCGACGAGAAGTTTTAACAACTGTCAAATTAGCTTCGTAAGCACGGGAGGCACTTATTAAGTCAATCATTTCACGGGAAACATCGACATTGGGCATTTCCACCATCCCATCCTCATTGGCGTGAGGATGACCGGGGTTGAAAATCATACGACCAGGAGTTTGATCATCATAAACATCAGTAACACGAACACCTTGGTAGAGGTTTTCGTCCACATAACCTGGCACTCTCCTTTCAGGAGTCTTTATAAATTCTTCAAAAGCTACTTCCTTACGCTTGTACACATTACCTGTAGCATCTTGAGTAGTGTTGGAGTTCGCGATATTTTGGGCTATAATTTCCAGTCTTATTTTCTCAGCGGACAAAGCACTGCCCGTTGATTCGATACCTGGTATTAAATTCATACTCATATTAAAAAATTATACGCGACCTCTGATTGCTTTATTTAATTCTTTGATCGAACCACCAACAGCACCGCTTAGATATTCGTAATTTAAAGCATTACGATTCATTGCAAGCATTTCCTCGTCAAGTTGCACTGTATTTCCATCCATTCGGACTGGTTTGGCTTGCCGATCTTCAGCACTTCTGGGAAGCAGACCTTTCACACGTCGAAAGTCTTTACGATCAACTGCTCGTCTCAACTCAACAGCAAAAGTTTTTGGTAAATCCCTCCTTTTGAATCCTGGTGTCTCTACATTAGCAAGATTGTTAGATAATGCTTCATGGCGCAAATGCGTTGCATCAAGAAGTTTCTTGGATATCAGGTAATTCTGCTGACTGTAAAGATTATCGAGTACGACTGCCATGTGGCACACACAATGCAATAGTTGTGCCAAAATTCGTTTCTCCAAAAACTTATTCGCTTAACCTTTGTAATTAGCCAGTTCGTATGATTTTTTTCAGCATGTACAAAATCGACCTAGCATTTTTTTCCTAGGTGGGAATAAATTTCTTTCTTTTTATTCATTAAAGTTTCACTCTTTTCATAAAGGATAAATTCATATTTAATGAGGATCAATTGAAATCACCAAATTTTGAAAATTGTCAGGTTGGATTAACCAAAGACGGAAAAATTGAAAAAGTTTCGAATGCTTTTGCTTCCTGGGTTGGCAAGGGGGCAAATGATTTGATTGGCGAAAACTTCAGGCCTTTTTTCCTTTCACTTGAAAAAAGTTGGGGTTTAACTTTGCCTAAAGACTTTTATCGAAATGACTTCGAATGCTTTTTCCCATTGTCACCCGAAAGTCACCGTTCATCGATAGGCATTCATTTTCAGAATGTTTGTTATTCTAGTAATTCTGTAATCTCTCTCTCCCCAGCACTTGCCCCTCATGATTCATTAAAGAAAGCATTCATGGGAGATTTAATGAATGATCCACGGGCCTTAGCAAACACATTAATTCGTCTTCAAAAAGCAGAAAGTCGTCTATCTGATTACATCAGCAACTTTCCTGGTATTTTCTTTACACAAAGACCGGATATGACTTTTAGTTATTTATCCAGGGGAATTAAAAAGCTATTTCCAATGGAGCATGCAGAACTTGCTCGTAATGGTGGGTTATTTTTAAGCAAAATCTTTGAAAAAGACCGTGAACTCTTCCACAAAGAATTGAATACTAATGGAAAGAAACCAGAAACCTTCAGTTTTACCTACAGAATTTCAATTCCTCCCTCAGATCAGATCATTTATCTTCTTGATGTGCGCACTCCAATAATCACTGCAACTCAGAAACTACTTGGATATGATGGAGTATTTGTAGATATAACAAGGCAAGCCATCGCAGAACACAGATTGTCTAATTCGGTTTGGCGAGAAGGTCTTGCCACATTGACTAATGGATTAGTCCATGACTTTAGCAATTTAATGGCTGGAATTTATTCCATTAGTGAACTTTATCACGGAATGATGGAAAAAGACGACCCAATGGCAAAAGGAATGGGTCAGATCAAAAAAAGTGCCATGCAAGCTCAGAAATTAGTTCGTCGAATTATTGATCTGCATCGCGAAAAGCCAGCATCGCGAACGGTTCATGACCTCAGACTACTCTTGAAAGATCAAATGGATTTGGTGGACATTATTATTCCGCGAAGTGCAAAAATATCCACCGATTTCGAACCCGAAATTATGCCTGCTTTCATTGAAGAAACCGGCTTTAGACAAGTTATATTGAATCTAGTCATTAATGCGAGAGACGCAATAGAACGGACAGGCAGGATAAAGCTTTCCCTTAAAAAGGTAAAAAAAGGAAAAGTTATCATGAAAGGAGCAGTAGGAGAAAAAAGAATTGCTCCCGTAGAAGGTGCTGAAATTGCTCTATCTGATAATGGCATAGGGATTCCCGTTGAATTTCAAGAAAAACTTTTTGATCCTTTTATTACCTCCAAGCCCTCAGGGAGTGGCTCCGGATTTGGGTTATACAACACGAAAATCTTCATAGAGGACCACAACGGGCTCATTGGGTTTTCTACAAGCAAAGGAAAAGGTACTACCTTCTATCTCTTCATCCCATTGGAAACGGAGGAGGAGGAAAAACCATCCCAAAAAGAAAAAAGAGCAAAGAGAGCTACGAGGGCGTTCATCAAAACCACCAAAAACTAAGCGACCCTAAAAATTAAACATTATTTCTGAAGAACACCATTTGCATAGTTCAAGACAGAGCGTTTTTTTCCATTTTTACTGTAAAATATCATATCGCCATCAAGTTTGCCGTTCCTGTAATGGGCTTCGACCCAAGACCCATCCTTCGATTTTTTAATACTGACTCCGTTTAATTTTCCATTCTCAAAAGTTTGCGTCGTATTCAAGTTCGTTCCATTTCTCTCCACTTTTCCCGCAAAAGGCAGAGTACTTTCTTTGTGAATCAAAATCGTTTCATTTCCTTCAGATTGTAAATTAAACTCTTTTTGAAAATCTCCATCTTGTCCAATCCATTCGGTTGGAACTTTTGGAGATTCCGGAATAGTGTCTTCACCGCAGGAAACAACCAAAAGAAAAATAGTTATTCCAACACAACTTAATATTTTAGAGTTCAATTTTTTATGTAATCTGAAAATTCATACAACTGAGGATCACGTATCATTCGTTTCTTTATTAATTTTTTCAACCTAGACTTTACCGAATCTTTAGGTTCTTCATCACTTCCACCAGTCATTGCACCAGGTTCTTCATCACCGAGAAAATCTCCCATTCGATCTTCTAATTCATCTGGATCGGCACCCTCT
>JABGWU010000354.1 GCA_018645475.1 Opitutia bacterium | reverse complement strand
TGCAAATATTCGTTTTCGTGAAGAAGGTGAAAAGCCTAAACCTGTACACACTCTGAACGGATCTGCACTTGCAATACCAAGAGTACTTGCCGGGATTCTCGAAAACTTCATTCAAGATGACGGTAGGGTTAAAATCCCAGAATGCCTGCATCGATGGTTCCCTCAGGAGTTTATTGGTCCGTCGTGACATTGAATGAGTAAACCTGATTCTAGGAATTCAAACATTCAGCAAAAAGCACTTGATTTATTTCATTTGTACCCACATTCGAAGTGGCATACCCAATCTGTTGATGTCTTAAAATCCGAGCACGCATCAGAAATACTTATTGCATGCTCAGGCGGTGCTGATTCAGTTTTTGCCCTTTTACTTACTTTTGCAGCATTTCCCAATGCGAGAAATCGAATGTCTGTTATTCATTTTAATCATTTACTCAGAGGGCAGGAATCTCACGATGATCAAAATTTTGTAAAAAAGCTGTCAGCAGAACTGAAGTTAAAATTCCTCACAAAGAATTCCCGTAATCCTCATAAAACAGACGAGGGTACCTTACGCAATGAAAGGAGAGATTTTTTTAATTCCATAATTTCGCCAACGAAATCCGGAATTCTCATTCAGGGACATAACCTGGATGATGTTGCTGAAACCTTATTATGGAGAATTCCTAGAGGGGTAGGGGTTGAGGGATTATGCTCTCCTCGACCTATAACTAAATTGGGTGAACACACACTACTAAGACCATTCATAAATCAGTCTAGAGAAGAAATTAGAAATGCACTCAGAGATGTGAATATTCAATGGAGGCAAGATGGCAGTAATGCTAGCGATCAATATTTACGCAATCGATTAAGGAAGAATACACTGAAATGTTGGAAATCAGATTCCGACCGTGACCTCTTAAGTGGTGTTAAACGCACAAGAGAATTACTGGGCGAACAAGATTATGCGTTGAAGCAGTGGGCAGAAGAAGCCTATTCAAATTCACAAAACAACGGAGTTTTAATTATAACGAAACTTCTTCCATACCCTAAAGCAGTGTTGCGAAAGGTGCTCACATTCTGGCTTTCACGGAATTCGAAGTCAAAAATCACCCAGCAGTCCCATGTAGATCTCATCATAAAGTCGTTGAATCGCGGTGAAGATCTTACACTCGATATCTCAAGAGGGTTGCAGGTGCAAATTTCCAAAGGGACTGTTGCTTTGAAAGTGAATCCCTCAAAGCCAGGCGACTGGGGCATTTCGCATTTACCTTACAATTCAATGGTTCAATTACCCTGTGGGTTTACTTTATCTGTAAAGCTAATGAAACTAGACTCGGCATTAATCAAAAACATCCGACAGAGGAATATTGATCAAGATGCGGAATGCTTTATACCTATTTCAAAAATTGAAAGCTCATTGTTTTTTAGGCAACGATTGCCTGGCGATAAATTCCAGCCAAAAGGTCTAAAGGGATCAAAAAAAGTCAAAGACTGCATGATCGACCGACACTGGAGCAAAACAAAAAAAGCAAACACTCCAATAATAACTGATTTAAGCAAAAAGATACTTTGGATCCCAGGTTTCCCACCCGATCAATCTTCACTAGTTGATGGGACGGAAACCGAGGTAATCCGTTTGACTTACTCACAATCCAATACATTATAATTTGCTGTGGAAAATAACTCAAAAAAAGAAGGCGAAGATAAACCAAAAAACTTTCACCCCAAGGTTTTACTAATATGGCTTGCCATTCTGGCTGCTATTATTGGATTAGCGATGACGCAGTCTCAGGAAATTGGGCCTTCGCACAGTAGTATAAACTCAGTTGGCGAACTCATTGTCCAAGCTAAAGAAGGACGAATAGAAAAAGCAATTATTGAAAGTGACCCTAAAGGCGGTGAGGAATGGTACTCTATTCAAGGAAATTTTCAAAATCCCGCTTACCTAGCAACATCAAATGAAGACGAATATCAAATTCTCCCATTTTTTGTTAAAGGTAGAGTAACCGAATCTGAATACAAGGAACTCAGGGACATTCTAGGAGATAAACTTAATGAAAAGCCTTCAAGCACCATTTGGACTGACCTGCTATTCAGCCTTCTTCCTTTTCTTCTTATCATTGGATTGCTTTATTTTCTCTTTGTCAGGCAATTAAGAATGGCAGGGAAGGGTGCATTAAACTTTGGTAAAAGCAAGGCCAAGCTACTTACTCGAGAAAACGAGAAGATTGTATTTGATAATGTAGCTGGTTGCGACGAGGCAAAAGAGGAAGTTTCAGAAATTGTAGACTTTTTGAAAGACCCCAAGAGATTTCGTAAAATCGGCGGGAAAATCCCCAAGGGTGTCCTCATGGTAGGTCCTCCCGGCACAGGGAAAACTCTATTAGCAAAAGCTGTTGCAGGTGAAGCAGATGTTCCATTTTTCAGCATAAGTGGATCAGATTTTGTTGAAATGTTTGTAGGTGTGGGTGCCGCCCGTGTCAGGGATATGTTTGAGCAGGGCAGGAAAAGTGCGCCATGCCTTATTTTTATTGATGAAATTGATGCCGTTGGCAGACAGCGCGGTGCGGGACTTGGCGGTGGTAACGACGAACGAGAGCAGACATTAAATTCACTTTTAGTTGAGATGGATGGCTTTGATGGACACGAGGGTGTAATAATAATTGCTGCAACCAATCGTCCTGATGTGCTTGACAATGCATTACTTCGTCCAGGGCGTTTTGACAGGCAAGTTGTAATTGATCTCCCCGATCTCGAAGGAAGAGAAGCAATATTGAAAGTTCACGCCAAGAAAATCAAACTTTCTGATGATGTAGACTTAAATTCACTCGCTAGGGCAACCGCAGGATTCTCGGGGGCAGACTTAGCCAATTTACTTAATGAGGGAGCTCTCATTGCTGCCCGCAGGCGCAAAAAGATGGTTGAACGTATTGATTTAGATGATGCGCGTGAAAAAATCTCTTTTGGCACTGAAAGAAGGCGTGTGATGGATGATGAGGATCGTAAGATCATCGCATACCACGAAGCTGGGCATGCAATTGTTCAAGCTATCGTGGATGATGGACTCCTCCCCATTCATAAAGTTACGATTATCCCACGTGGTCAAAGCTTAGGAAGTACAATGTTTACTCCAAAAAAAGACATACTTAACCACAGTAAACGGAGAGTATTAAATCAAGTTTGTTGTGCAATGGGCGGACGGGCAGCTGAAGAAATTGAAATTGGGGATGTGACCAGTGGTGCAGCCGGAGATATCCGAATGGCCACAAATATAGCCAGAAGCATGGTGTGTGACTGGGGCATGAGCGAGCTAGGCATGATCTCCTTTGGGGATAAGCAAGACCAGGTATTCCTCGGTAAAGAATTATCAAGGGCACAAAATTACAGTGAGGAAACCGCACAAAAAATTGATTACGCAATCAAGGATATTATTGATATTCAATACAAACGGGCAAAGGAAATATTAAATGATAATATAAAAGCTCTACATACATCAGCAGAAGCACTGCTGGAACATGAAACTATCGAGGGTAAGCATATCCATGAAATTATTGACCAAGGCAAGATTGTGTCGCCCATTGTTAAAACAATCCCGTTAAGCCAAGAAGGAAAACAAACTGATGAAACATCTAATGAGAGTAAGGAGGATGAAAAATCCCCAAAGGATGACTTAGGTACTGGACCAGAACCTGTCGGGATACCCGCTTAATTACTCCAATTAGTAGAATATTATCTTGCTAAGATTTTTAAATATATTATTATAATAAATATGAGTAGGCATCCAAGTTTTAAACCACCAGGTGGAGTAGCTGTTAAACGTAATGTTTTAAAACGCTTTGAACGCGTAGAGCTTTTGAGAAAACGCGGTCAATGGAAAGAAGGAGATCGTGTTGTCTCCCTAGTTAAGACAAAACCTGAGGAGTAATCTAACTTCCCTTTGGGTTTTTGACCCATCCTGAGTAAGCTTTTGTCGTTTTTGCCTCCCAATATACCCATTCCGGGTTTTCATATGGGTGGTATTGCTGTAAGGCTTTTGTTAGTTTTTCAATATTTCCATTTTTAAACTTCAGCGTTATTCTCCATTCTTCGGACTCCTCCGCTTTTCCATTCCAAGTGTATTTGGATAAAATGGGTCCTTCGATTTGAGCACATGCTATTAGTCCTTGCTCTTGTAAAATCTTGACTAGTAAGACTGCCTCTTTTTGTGAGGGGAGCGTTGAATGACCTATTATAATAGTAGCATTTGATTTAGACAGAAATTCATTGCAATTATTCATAAAAAATTTATCATGTCATTTCACCATCTTTTTGACCAATACCAAATTTAATACCGTGAGAGACGAATACCTAAAAGAAGCCCAACAGATTATAAAAGACCCAAATGCACTTATAAATGTTGTTTCTCGCCGGTCTAAACAACTTAAATTTGGAAATAAGCCATTAGTTGAGTCTTTGGAAAAACTTGAACCTGAAGATGTTGCATTGAGAGAAATTATCGAAGGAAAGATTACTTACCAAGAGTGGGACGAAAATACTTCAGGTTCCTAATCTAACTTTACTACCATCAGTATGGCCCCTCTTGTTGTATTGAGGGATTAATTAATTTGTGCCATGGGCAAGAAAAAGAATAGTTCTAATGATCTACCAGTCCTTTCTAACTCAAAGGCTCGACATAAGTTCATTCTAACGGACAAATACGAGGCAGGCATTGTACTTTGTGGCACAGAGGTAAAATCTATTAGGTCAGGTGCAGCACAAATAACTGAGTCGTATGCTAGATTCATAAAAGACGAACTTTTTTTATTTAATGCACACATTTCTGAGTACGAATTCGGGGGAGAAGATAATCACCCTACTCAACAACCTCGAAAGCTTCTTCTCAAACGAAGAGAATTAGAGAGATTAAAAGTTGAGGTTGAAGCCGCAGGAAAAACAATTGTTCCAACTAAATTGTATTTTAAAAATTCTTTGATTAAATGTGAAATTGCGTTGGGATCAGGGAAAAATATTCGTGATAAGAGACAGGATCTAAAGAAGAAAGTTGCCCAGCGAGAAGCAGATCAAGCTCTCAAAAACGCTATTAAAAGGTGATTAATGTAATATTGTACTGTCCTGAAATCCCCCAGAATACTGGAAGTATAGGAAGGATTTGTGCTTTCGCAGGGTGCAGATTGCACCTAATCCATCCCCTTGGGTTTGAGATTACCGATAAATATTTAAGGCGGGCGGGCATGGATTACTGGGAAACATTAGATCTTTTTGAGTATAAAAATTGGAATGACTTTCTTATTTCATCCAATAGACCAAAAAAAATTCACCTGTTTACGACTCATGCAACCCAGACACTTTGGGATACTCGTTTCTCAAAGGATGACGGTCTACTTTTCGGCAACGAAGGGAAGGGAGTACCCGAGGAAGTTCATAAATGGGCAAATTGTGATAGGGTAACAATACCAAAATATAATGAGGGATTGAGATCGCTAAATCTTGCTGTTTCTGTCGGCATAGCAACTTATGAGGCTATAAGGCAAATAAACTCCTAGTTTTAAAACTGAGATTAAAATCAAAAAGGGATTAGATGTTTCAATCATACTTCCGTTTAAGGATGCTCAAAATACCATAGTTGAATGTGTAAATTCTATCCTTAGTCAAACATTTACAAACTGGGAATTAATTGCCGTTGATGATTCTTCGATTGATCAGTCACCTGCAATTCTAAATCACTTTTCTTACATTGACTCACGGATAAAGCTTTACTCCAATCCTGGTGAGGGAATTGTGGATGCACTGAATTACGGAATAGCAGTATCAGGTTCTGACCTCATAGCACGAATGGATTCAGATGATAAAATGTTCCCCAGTAGACTCTTTGAACAAGTTAGGTTATTCAATCTCAGAAAAGACATAGGGTTAGTTGCAACATTGGTAAAACATGTCCCTGCAGGAAGTCACGATACAAGGGGGCACCAAAACTATGTCAAATGGACAAACAAAATAATAAGTAGCCAAGATATTTCAATCAACAGATTTATCGAAAGTCCATTTTCACATCCATCGGTAATGTTTCGAAAAGAATTAATTTCAAAATACGGGGGGTATCAAAACGGGGATTTCCCTGAAGACTATGAGATGTGGCTAAGGTTTCTACAGAATCATGTAAAAATGGAAAAAATAAATTCAGTCCTTCTCGAATGGAGTGATAGAGGGAATAGACTGTCACGCTGCGATCCAAGGTATAGATTAGAAGCATTTCAAAAATTAAAAGCACAATATTTAAAATATTGGATTGAGTCAAATGTCCCACCTTCATTACCAATTCATGGATGGGGTGCTGGTAAATTTGCTCGCAAACAAATACACTATCTCAGGGAATATGGTATAAGAATAAATTCCATTTATGATGTTGATTTCAAAAAAATCAGATCGGCCAGAAATGATTATAATGTAGTTCATTACAATGAAGTTCCACAACCTGGATTATGCTTTATTGTTGTTTTGACCGGAGGAAATAAAGTGCGCGGGGAAGTGAACGATTTCCTAGTCAAAAAAGGTTATGAAGTTGAAAAGCATTATCTACATCTTGCTTAATTTTTCATACAAAATAATCATTTTCCGCTTGCTCATAACTAGTTTATCCATGTGAAGTGAAATTTTCAATCTCCTATAAATTATGAAATTCATTATATCTTTTTTACTTTTCGTTCATACAATCGCATTTTCAACATCTCCACCGGATGGCTTTACATCAATTTTTAATGGTAAGAACTTGGACGGTTGGTGGGGGTTAAAGACTGAGGATCCGCAGAAATGGCTATCACTGCCTGAAGATAAATTTAAGGATAAATGGGATGCCAGTCAAAAAGACATCAAGAAACATTGGCGCGTAGAAGATAATGTTCTCATTAATGATGGACATGGGCTATTTCTTTCCACTGAAAAAAACTACGGGGATTTTGAACTAATGCTCGAATACAAAACTGTTGCTGGTGCAGATAGCGGCATTTACTTGAGAGGTATACCACAAGTGCAGATATGGGATACAACGGAAGCTGGGGGCAAATGGAAAATTGGAGCAAAAAATGGATCTGGAGGACTGTGGAACAATGGTCCAACTGGTACTCGGGGGCGAGATCCTCTAGTTCATGCAGATAAACCCTTCGGTCATTGGAATAAATTTCACATCATAATGCGTGGAGATTTGGTAAGCATTAGATTAAATGAAAAATTAGTAGTTCATCGAGCCCCCCTTACGAATTATTGGGACAGGAAAACTCCACTTGCTAAAAGAAAACCTCTTATCGAAAAAGGACCTATTCAACTGCAAACTCACGGTGGCGAAATAAGTTGGAGGAATATCTGGATCAAGGAACTCAAACCTGCGTGTTGTGATGAAAGTGATTTTGAATCCATTTTTAATGGAAATGATTTTGATGGTTGGGCAGGACCAATAGAAAACTATCAAATTATAAATGGTTCCATTCAGTGCAAAAAGGGAAAGGGTGGCACTATATTCACCAAAGAAAAATATGATGATTTTATAGTCGACTTTGAATTCAAGTTGCCCGCGGGCGGTAATAATGGCTTAGCAATTCGCTATCCGGGAAAAGGTAATGCTGCATACAATGGCATGTGTGAACTGCAAGTGCTCGATAGTGAGCACCCTAGATATGCAAAACTTGACCCAAGACAATATCACGGTTCTGCGTATGGTATTGCAGCTGCACGACGTGGATTCCTGAAAAAAACAAACGAATGGAATCATCAGGAAGTTACCGTGCAAGGCTCAAGGATAATAGTACTTCTTAATGGAAATCTTATTTTAGATGCGGATTTAAGCATAACGAGTTCATTCATGGCTAATAAAAAGCATCCGGGTATGCTTTTGGAAGAAGGGCATTTCGGTTTTGCCGGACACAGTGACCCCGTTTCATTTAAAAATATTAAAATTAAAAGACTTTAACCCAGGAAAGAATGTTTGCAGGCATCCACTAGGCATTAAGAGTGATTTTGACTAGGAAACTCATCATTCAATGTCGAGCGTGAGAAGCATTTGAATCAACATAATTTCACTCCCAGTAAAAACCATTGTCACAACAAGTGATACCCAAAAGATTTTATTATAGAGTGCGAAGTTTTTAGCAAAAAAAATTACGGGAAGCACTCCAAGTCTTAACAAGCAAAGGGTATTAATCCCTAAAAAAATCCATCCTATTATGTGCATCCAAAGCGCCATAGTATATTTGCTAAAGAATTTTGATATCCTGACAACGAGAATCCTAACAATCGGTGAGGGTTGATTGTTTTAAAATATTCAGATAATGATAAGAAACATGTCTTTGAATATTAAACCGAACGCATATCAAGAAAGGCATTCAAGTCACCCGGCTTTTGATAAAATAAAGCAATCCTGCATCGAGGAATTAAATAAAAAGGGGTTTAATGTGGATGTTTATTTATTACGGGGCGGGGTGGGGGTTCGACTCTTAGACAAGAACCATCCATCCCTGGCCCACATTGCTCACCTTCCTATTATTGAATTTGATTTCGATTATTCAGGTGAACCTTCGCTTGAACACTTGAGTTTTTTTTCTCTTCAAGGATTAAGGTTATCCCAGTCTAACCTATCTTCATTTTCAGAACTAGAACGATTTAATTTAAAAAAACTTTATTTAAATGGTGTACAGGCAACTGACTTCGAATCTCTTTCAATTCATCCATTAATTGAACTTTCCCTTCAAAGAACGAATGTAAAATCACTCAAATTTCTGGGCAAATCATCTATTGAAGTACTCTTTTTATCACAAACTGAAGTTACAAACAAAGAACTGGAATATCTAAAAGGTAAAAAACTCAGGAAAATTGATTTATTTAAATGTCCAGTCTCAGACTTGTCTTCTGTTTGCCAAGATCATCTAGAAGAAGTTGTAATCAGTGGTTCTCAGGTTGAAGATCTTTCACCTCTGTCTGAATCTCCTATAAAGAAACTCGAAATGCGGGCAACCAAGATTGAATCATTAACCCCAATTTCAAACTGTCCTCTCGAAATACTACATCTTCCAGGTTCAAGAATTTCATGCTTAAAAGCGATATCTTACTGCCCAATTTTGGAATTGAATTTAATAGGCTTGGATATTGCAGATCTATCCCC
The DNA here is from genome assembly GCA_018645475.1 of Opitutia bacterium. GTDB lineage: Bacteria > Verrucomicrobiota > Verrucomicrobiia > Opitutales > Seribacteraceae > Seribacter. The sequence continues at coordinate 10,917 of JABGWU010000354.1, read as the reverse complement.
ACTACTAAATATGCCATTAAGGAAATTAAGTATTTCCAGAGATGATTTAAACGAAAAACAAATTGGAATTTTAGAACAATTAGACTTAAAGGTCCTGCACTCTCCAAATGATCCAATGGATCAAAAGCCGGTCGATTTTTTTAGAAAAATATGGAAGACCAGATCTGACCAGTAGAAACTTACATTCCGAACTTGTCCAAATCCTTCTTATGAAATAGATTGTTTCAATGCCAATTCGTCCACTACGTGATGTCAAAGAATACTACGATGTTGTAGTAGTTGGTAGTGGACTAGGAGGATTAACAGGTGCAAATTTGTTGGCAAAGCAAGGCCATTCTGTACTTCTACTTGAGCACCACTATCAATTTGGCGGTTTAGCAACTTGGTTCAAGCGGGCAGGCGGGCATATTTTCGATATATCACTACACGGATTCCCCGTTGGAATGATCAAATCTTGTCGGCGCTATTGGACTAAGGAAATTGCCGATTCGATTGTTCAACTGAAAAACATCCGCTTTATTAACCCACAGTATGATTTAAAGACTACTTTTGACAGGTTAGATTTTACCCAAATCCTACAAGATTCCTTTCAGGTTGCTCGTAGTAAAGTCGAAGATTTCTTCGAGCACCTGCGAACAATGGATTACTTCGTTAAGGATGGTAGGACCATTGGTGATTTACTCGAGCAATTCTTCCCTGGGCGCGATGATATTAAACGTCTTCTTCTCGAACCAATTGCTTATGCTAACGGGTCTTCATTTAAAGATCCGGCCATTGCATACGGTATTGTCTTCACGAATTTCATGAAAAAGGGAATTTATACCTTCAAGGACGGTACTGACTCGCTCATCAAGAAGATGGTAAACGAATTGAGAGGGAATGGTGCAGACTTACGAAGACAATGTAATGTTGAGTCCTTACTAACCGAGGAGCGTGAAGGAAAGCATCATGTTTCCGGTGTGGTTGTAAATGGACAAAAAATTAATTGCGGAGCTGTTTTATCGAATGCTAATTTAAAAAACACCATCGAGAAACTTCTTGGGCTTAAAAAACTGCCTAAGTCATTTGCAAAAGAGGCATCTTCCGTCCGATTAAATTCAACTTCATGCCAAGTTTATATCGGATTAAAAAAAGGGGAATCGATACCAGATGTCGGCGACCTAATTTTTACATCTGAATCAGACTCCTTTTCCACGGAAGAATTAACTGACTTTAAAACCACAAGCAGAACATTTTCAGTTTATTACCCTGACACAAGGCCGAACAGAAAAGATCCCCGATATACTATAGTTGCGTCCATTAATGCTAAATGGAAAGATTGGAATGATTTATCTAACGAAGAGTATCAAGCGGAGAAAGTAAGACTTTGTGAAGAATCCTTGATCGCTCTGGAGAAAATCATTCCAAATATTAGATCAAAAATTGACCATATCGAAGCAGCTACGCCAAGAACGATTCAACATTATACCCAACATGCTGCAGGTGCTTCATTTGGTACTAAATTCGAAGGGCTTGATGTATCTTCCTCTCTCCCTGAACATGCACCTGGTTTATTTCATGCCGGGTCCGTTGGCATTATTATGTCAGGTTGGCTGGGCACCATAAATTATGGTGTAATTACCGCAAGCAAAGTTGATTCTTTTCTGCGCGAGAAATTGAGTGCATCTAAAAATATTAAAAATTGCCCTACTTGATTTAATCAACATCAAAATGGAAGAAATACATAGAAGAATACCTCACCGCCCTCCCTTTTTGTTTATTGATAACATTTTGGAGATTTCTGATAACGGAGCAAGAGCATCTCTCGCGGTGCGTAAAGACTTTGCATTTTTTGAAGGTCATTATCCTGGTAACCCTATCATGCCAGGCGTATTGCTATGCGAATCCGTTTTTCAAACCGGGGCAGTTTTCCTAGCAGATCATTTAAAAGAACAAACACTTACTGAAGATAATGTAACACCAGTACTGTCAAGAATTCGGGACGCACGTTTTAAAAGAATGGTTTTACCTGGTGACCACATTGAAATATCTGTTTCCTTGAAAGATAAAATGGGCCAATTCTATAATTTGACGGGGGAAATTAAGAATAAAGATAAAACTGCCCTGACCATTTCCTTTGCCTTGGCATTGGTTAAAGATTCCGAGTAAGTCAGATGAGCTTTCTTGGGTTGGATGGCAAAACATTTCTTATTGTTGGAATAGCAAACAGAAAAAGCGTTGCCTGGGCAGTTGCAAAACTCCTCGAGGAAGAAGGTGCAAATATCATCTACTCAGTCAGAAGTGATAAGCGCAAACAAGAGCTAGAAAAACTATTAACTGGTAAAAAAATCTTAGTTTGTGACTTTGAATACGAAGATCAAATAGAACAATTGGGCAAATCTTTAGAAACTGAATTAAACGGTGATAAACTAGACGGAATTCTTCATTCCATTGCGTTTGCTAATTATTCGGAAGGTTTAAAGAAATTTCATGAGACCAAAAGAGCTGATTTTTTACAAGCTACTCAAATTTCTTCATTCTCACTCATTGAACTGTCTAGAATATGCAAACCTCTGTTGGCAAAATCATCTTCAGTTGTTACAATAGGGATTTCATCCACAGAAGTAACTGCTGAAAACTATGGTTACATGGCTCCGATCAAAGCTTCACTTGATGCTAATGTTCGCTATCTTGCAAAATCCTTTTCCCATGACAGTGAAACTAGGTTTAATTCTGTCAATGCAGGTCCACTCAAAACTAGTGCTTCAGCTGGCATACCAGGATACCTGGTTAATTATTTATACGCTGAAAAATTAACTTTTCGAAAAAAGGCACTTGCCACAACTGAAGTAGCCAATCTTGCCACATTCTTATTAAGCCCTAGATCTTCAGGTATTAACGGTCAGGGAATTATCATTGATGCGGGAATGGGCTTAAATTACTTTGATGGTGACATTGTTGAGTCATCAATGAGAATTAATGACTGAAACAAATTTTAAAAATGTAGTAATTGAAGGTATGGCATACGCCTTACCATCTGAAATTTATTCCTCTAAAAGAATTGAAGAGCAGCTTAATCCTCTTTACAAAAGACTGAACCTGCCTCAAGGCAGGCTTGAATTAATGACAGGTATTAAGGAAAGACGATTTTGGCCGTCATCCCATCGCCCATCAGAAGCTTCGGCTAAAGCAGGCAGGAACCTTCTCGCCAAAGGGATTAAAAAAGAAGAAGTGGATCTACTCATCCACTCTTCAGTCTGTCGGGATAGATTGGAACCAGCTACTGCTTCCTATGTTCACCGACTACTGGGTTTAAGTGGAAACACTCAAATATTAGACATTTCAAATGCCTGCCTAGGTTTTATAAACGCGATTATATTAGCTGCTGGAATGATCGAGTCTGGGCAGATCAAACGGGCCATGATTGTCGCCGGAGAAAATGGCAAACCGCTCGTTGATAAAACAATTAAAATCTTAAATCAGGAAAACCTTTCGAGGAAAGATATAAAACCTTTTTTTGCAAATCTAACAATTGGAGCAGGGGCCGTGGCTTGGTCAATCGCTCACAAAGATTTACTACCTAAAAACTGCCCTCGACTCGGATCTTTTGTCTGCGAAACTGATACTTCCCACAATCATCTTTGTGAAGGCGATTCATCAGGTGATGAACTGGTTATGCAAACTGACTCAGAAGCCCTTCTCCACGCTGGAATTTCTGTTGCACATAAAGCTTGGAGCAAGTTTACGAAATCGAATGATATTCAGAAGTTAAACCCGGACCTTATTGTCACTCACCAAGTGGGTAAGGTTCATACAAAAGCAGTTTTTGAAGCCTTGAAACTTCCCCTTGATAAAAATTATTCAACCTTTGAAAATTTAGGGAACTGCGGTTCAGTTTCCCTACCGTTAACCTATACTCATGCCTGTGAAAAATTCCCTTCCATGCTAGAAAAGCCTGCCGTTCTTCTCGGAATCGGTAGCGGTTTATCGAGTATCATGCTTTCTATAAATCCTTGAGTGTTCCAACAAAAATTTCTTCCCTTTATCCATTTAAAGGGAATTTTATTAATACTCATGGAGGGCATAAACTCCATTACATTGACGAAGGGTCGAGTGAAGGCACTCCCACAATTTTTTTACATGGCAACCCAACTTGGTCTTTTTTTTACCGAAAGTTGATCTCAAGGCTTAGTGAACATGGAAGATGCATTGCACCTGACCATATTGGCTGTGGACTTTCAGATAAACCAGGATTTCCTGAGTTCCCATACGACTTAAAGAGTCACGGGGAGAACTTAATTGATTTATTAGACCAGCTAAAAATCGATCGAGTTAAATTAGTGGTTCATGATTGGGGTGGTGCAATTGGACTGTCCGCTTTTCGCAAGCATTCAGAAAGAATCGAGAAAATTGTAATCATGAACACAGCTGCCTTCATTTCGAAGGATGTACCCAAAAGGATTTTGCTTTGCAGGCTTCCATTAATAGGCAGCTTTATTGTTCGTGGGTTAAATGGATTCGCCGGCCCAGCAACTTTCATGGCAGTCAAAAACTCACTACCTAAGGATGTTAAGAATGGTTTTCTTTTCCCCTACAATAACTGGTCTAAAAGAATAGCCGTTTGGAGGTTTGTTAAAGATATTCCTTATGAAAAAAATCACCCAACTCGTTTACTGCTAAAGGAAACTGAAGATTCCTTAAAGAACTACCACGACACACCAATCCTTGCTTGTTGGGGCATGAAAGACTTTTGTTTCCATGGAGGCTTTTTGGATAGTTGGCAAAAAAGGTTACCCCATATAATTGCCCATAAATTTGAAAATGCAGGTCATTATTTACTGGAAGATGACTTTGAAGGATGTAGGTCAAAAATTGAACCGTTTCTTTTCAATTGAGTATTTTCATACTCTTGCACTTGCTTTTTTAATTTATTACCAACAAATTATATTCAGTGAGTAAAAATAAGCCTTTAAGAAGCAGGGAAGAGAGGACTCATAATGTTGTATCCATAGAACCTTACGACAACACTTCAGACGCTTACAGACCAGAGCAACCAAGGAAGCCCGAAACTAGCTTCGGTTTTTATTTATCTATCGCCATTATTACCTTTGCCACAATCTTCTTTTTTTCCATTTACGAACTTGCTGTTGAAACATGGCAAAGGTTGAAATAGACAAAGGCGAAGAAAAGCCTTCTTTCCCCGAGTGTGCAATTTTTATTAATCACCTCACTTCAGAAAGAAGATTATCAGTTTACACAGCTCGCAATTATCAACACGCAATAGAATCCTTTTATTCCTGGATTTGTGAATTAGAGAATAAAGAAATGGGCTTAAATGATGTTACTCAGTCCCATAGCCGATCATATATAATTGAATCCCAAAATAAATACTCCCGAAAAACATTAAGAAATCACATCTCCGGAATTCGAACTTTTTACAAATTCTGCCAGGCAAGAAATTGGGCGAATGTAAATCCCTTTCATAATATCGTATTGCCTAAACCGGATAAACCGCTACCTAAAATCCTGACTAAAAAACAGGTTTTCAAACTATTAGATCAACCCAGTGCACAATCAAATAAAGAAAAACAGTTTGAATTTAAACCGCTTCGCGACCTATTGATACTTGAATTATTGTATGCTGCCGGTCTTCGGGTGAGTGAATTAATTGGAACAAATTACGGGGATATCAACCATGAAAATGCATCCATTAAAGTATTGGGCAAGGGAGGCAAGGAAAGACATGCACCGATTGGGAATCGTGCACAAAAAACATTAATGAAGTTTCGTGATTCGTTTGCTAAAGATATTTCATCTAAAGCTCCAATAATTATAAATGAACAAGGAAAAAGATTATCGATACGCTCCGTTCAAATCCTTCTTAAGAAATATCTCAAGTCTGCGGAATTACCTTCAGACTTAACCCCACATAAATTAAGACATTCATTTGCTACCCACCTTCTTGATAACGGGGCTGACCTAAGAGCGGTCCAGGAACTCCTTGGACACTCAAGTCTATCGACAACGCAAGTTTATACTCATGTCTCTGCAGTTCGCCTAAAAGAAGTTCATGGACTTTCACACCCCAGAGCATAGGGATATATGTAAGTTTTTATTTTTTTAATATTAGTGAAATATAGTTGAAGACTACTGAATTTATTATTTTAAGGTTAGGCATGAATAATTTATTTCTTCCGATTATAACAATACTCTCCTTTTCATTTTACTCTGCAGGACTTGGTATTGATTTCGACTTTAAAGACCCCAAGGGTGTAAATAATATCATCTTCCAAATGGATGCACCCCTCGAGTCAATAAACGGTTCAGGAGACGGGATTTCCGGAAAAGTTTTCTTCAACCCAGCAAAACCCGAAAATACAAGAGGTACAATATTCCTAGAAGCGAAAACTCTACATGTTGGAAACCCAGTACTTAAAGAGCATATGCATGGTGAGGATTGGTTAAATGTTGAAAAACACAAATTAATCAAATTTCAACTTTCAAAATTAGAAAACCTGAAGAAAGTAAATAATGATTATTTAGCTAACGCAAAGGGAAAAATGTCTATTCGTAATGTTACCATAGAAATGAATATTCCAATTAAGATCACTTACTTGAAAGATTTATTAATTAAAAGAAATCGCACCCCTGGTGACTTACTTATAATAAGATCTAAATTTATTGTTCAGCGAGATGACTTTGATATTCAAAAAGGACAAAAACTGGAAAAAGTAGCCAATGAAATCGAAATTTCATTAAACCTCGCCGGAGCTGCTCCTAAAAAGTAAAATTATTATGTAAATTTACATTTTATTAACTCTCAACTTAGAGCGAGATCATGTATGACATGTTCTCGCTTTTACTTTGTGAGGATTTCCTCTATAATAAGCATCCTTTATACATTTCTCAATGAACACAGAAAATATTCACCCAATCGAAGATCTTTTGCTCAAACGCGAAGAAAAAGAGTCTTTACTCAAGCAAAGGGGGAAAGTTTTTTGGTTTTGCGGATTATCGGGATCAGGAAAAAGCACCCTTGCTGTTCAGGTTGAAAAAGATCTTCACCACGAAGGTATACATTCACTCATTCTGGATGGTGATAACTTAAGAAGTTCCCTAAATAAAGATTTGGGCTTTAGTGATAATGATCGCGAGGAAAACATAAGAAGGGTAAGTGAAATTGCGAAAATTCTAGCTAATAATGGCTTATTAGTCATTGCATCCTTCATCACCCCGAGAAAAAAGTTTCGAGATTTAGCAAGAGAGATTATTGGTGAAGATATTTTTCATGAAATTTATATCAAAGCCAGTATTGATAAATGTGAAGCTCGAGATGTAAAAGGCTTGTACGCAAAAGAGAGCAGGGGAGAAATCAAAAGCCTTACTGGTAAAGAATCAACTTTTGAAGAACCTACCAGTCCTTGGATGACTATTGATACGGAGCATGAAAAGCTCTCCCAATCCTCCAGAAAACTTTTTGATGCCATTACTAAACAAGTGAAAATTTAATTATTCATATGCAGAATTATAACTTAACGCACCTTGAACAGCTTGAATCCGAAGCAATCTTTATTCTTCGCGAAACAGCTGCTCAATTTGAACGCCCCGGACTACTTTTCTCTGGCGGAAAAGATTCTATCGTAATGGCTCACCTAGCAGCCAAAGCATTTAATCCGGCTAAAATCCCATTTCCATTTGTACATGTTGATACAGGGCATAATTTCCCAGAAACTATAGAATTTAGAGATAAATTTATTGCAGAGCAAGGAGTTCAATTAATTGTGGGTTCAGTTCAAGATTCAATTGATCGTGGAACCGCAATGGAAGAATCTGGACCAAATGCCAGCAGGAACGCCCTTCAATCTGTAACTCTGCTCGAAACAATAGAGAAAGAATCTCTCGATGCCTGCTTAGGTGGCGGAAGAAGAGATGAGGAGAAAGCACGAGCAAAGGAACGTTTCTTTTCTCATCGAGACGCCTTCGGACAATGGGATCCGAAAAATCAAAGGCCTGAGTTATGGAACCTCTTCAATGGAAGAAAGTCTCCAGGTGAAAACTTCCGCGTATTCCCACTAAGTAATTGGACTGAGATGGATGTCTGGCAATATGCAAAGATTGAAAATATTGAACTGCCTAATCTATATTTTTGCCACGAACGTGAGGTGATTGATCGTAATGGCAGCTTGCTAGCTGTTTCAGAATTTGTTACCCCGAGAGAAAACGAAAATCCGAGTAAGCAAACGGTACGATTTAGGACAATAGGTGATGCCACTTGTACGGGTGCCGTTCAATCCAATGCATCAGACCTTGACGAGGTGATAGCTGAAGTCGCTGCATCGAGGGTGACCGAACGTGGATCCCGCGCAGATGATCGCAGGTCAGAAGCAGCGATGGAAGACAGAAAAAAACAAGGTTACTTCTAAAACTTTAAATTCATGACAGAACAAAACAGTTATCTAGACATGGACCTTCTAAGGTTCACAACAGCCGGTAGTGTGGACGATGGGAAAAGCACTCTCATAGGTCGCCTGTTCCACGACACCAAGGCAATTTTCGAGGATCAATTAGAAGCGATAGAAAAAAGCAGTAAGCAGCGAGGAGATGAGCATGTAAACCTTGCTTTATTAACAGACGGACTACGCGCTGAAAGGGAACAGGGTATAACCATTGATGTCGCTTACAGGTATTTTGCTACTCCCAAGAGAAAATTCATAATTGCAGATACTCCTGGACACATTCAATACACAAGAAACATGGTGACCGGTGCGTCCACTGCGAACCTTGCTTTAATATTAGTTGACGCACGCAATGGTGTCGTCGAACAAACTCGACGGCACACCTTTATCGCAGACTTATTAGGAATAAAACATATAGCCGTCTGCGTTAATAAAATGGATTTGGTTGGATATGAAGAAGAAGCCTACGAAAAAGTACTTCAACAGTACACAGACTTCGCTTCTCGACTTGAAAATGTAACCGATTTAACATTCATTCCAATCAGTGCACTTAAGGGCGACAACATTGTGGACCGTTCGGAAAATATGTCCTGGTACAAAGGTCCTCCATTACTCTATCATCTAGAAAATATTTATGTTGGTTCAGATAGTAATCATGTTGATGCACGATTCCCAGTTCAATGGGTTATAAGACCACATTCTGATGAACATCATGACTTCCGTGGATTTTCGGGTAGAGTAGCAGGAGGTGTTTTTAAAACTGGAGACGAGGTTACAATTTTACCCTCTGGTTTTTCAACAAAAATTTCAAAAATATTAAAAGGGGATGAAGAAATTGATGAAGCATTTCATCCACAATCTGTAACGATTTTACTTGAAGATGAAATCGATGTAAGCCGTGGGGACATGATTGTAAAACCAAATAATCAACCCAAGATCTCACAGGATGTAGATGCATTCATTTGTTGGTTTTCCGGTACAAAAAAATTAACAAAAGGAGGGAAGTTTATATTTCGGCACACAACAAAGGAAGCACAAGCAATTGTTGCTGACATTCGATATAAAGTGAATGTAAATTCTCTCCGAAAAATGGAAGACGCTGAAAGTTTTGACATGAATGATATAGGTCGAATCTCCCTTCGTATTTCACAACCTGTATTCCATGATTCCTATCGCAGGAATCGTAACACGGGTAGCTTTATCCTGGTTGATCCTTTTACCAACGAAACGCTGGCTGCCGGAATGCTTCGATGAATTTAAAAAATGAACAGCTAGATCAATTAAGGGAGTTAGGGCTCAGGCTTATAGATCAGCGTACCGCAAAGATTCTTGTACCCGCAAAAAAAGAGGAATCTGGCTACTGGTTTGGTGGCGGAAATATTATACAGGAAGAAAACGGTCGTATTCTAATATGTGGGAGATATCGAAATGCTGGAGATTCAACTACAGGCGTAGGTGCCGGTGAAAGGGGTCTTGAATTTTCAATCTTTGAAGTGGGAAGCTTGAAGGAGGTGGCGTCCAAGATACTATCTTTCTCCAAGCACGACCTTGCTCATACATCAGACATTGTTTCAATTGAAGGTGGATGCTTACTTCAAAACAAACAAACCGATAGAATCGAACTTTTTATTTCGACAGAGAAGAAAATAGCTTATCCCAAAACACTCATTAATTTTCAAAAACCGGGCACCGGAGTTTGGACAGTTGATTTATTACACGGGTCAAATGCAGAATCAATTGATTTAAGCACTATACAGACTGTAGCATCATCGTGCGAGGGAAATACCCTACACGTAAAAGACCCAGTCGCTTTTCAATCTAAAGATGGAAACACTGAACTACTTTATTGCAACCATCCGTTTTCTTGGTCTAGTTCAAATACAGGTCTCACAAGTAGAAAGGAAAACGACAACACCTTTAAACACAGAAGCGACTCGATTTTAGCCCGTGGTAATAGTTGGGATGTTGCCTGTTCCCGGATAACCGAGAGACTTCAAATTCCTAAAATTGGTTCATTTTCCGGGACCCCTAACCTGTCACTCTACTTTTACGACGGGGCAGAATGCCTACGTTCATTAGATCAAAACCCACAAGCAGCGAAACGACCAAGAGGATATTCCTGTGAGGAATTAGGGGGATTAGCATGGGGATGGGACGATGATTTCCCAAATATACATCCCATATCAACGGAATTCCCCTTATTCATATCCCCTCATGGCACGGGGTGTAGTCGATATGTTTCTTCAATTTTTCTTCAAAACGATGATTTGTTAGCCACATGGCAACAAGCTCAACCCGACGGTTCTCAACCACTAGTAGCGAATCAACTTGAGAAAAGTGAAGTTCATCGAATCCTGTCTAATTAAATTAGTACTAACTCTTTGAAACTTTGGTGGAGGTGGCGGGAATCGAACCCGATACACCATGTGCCGAAACCCTAGTAAACATCGAGGATTCAGAGTTTCCAGTAGGGGCGTTGATC